>NZ_JBEXXX010000048.1:0-59596 GCF_040630635.1 Streptomyces sp. NPDC005761
TACCCCATCGCTGCGCGATGGGAGAGCGAACGCCCGCGCTGCGCGCGGGTGTTGCGCTCACGCTCCGCGTGAGCGGAGCGGGACGCTGAGCGTCCCGCGCACCAGCCCGGCTGCGCCGGGCTGGTGACGTTCCGTTCGCTGCGCTCCCGGAACTGGTGGGCCTACGGCCCACCGGAGGTGGCTTTCGCTGCGCGCCAGCCACTTTAGGCGCTGCGCGCTACAAGGGGCCGGACCCGCTGCGCGGGTTCGGCAACGGGCCTTCGGCCCGGGCGCCTAGAGGGGCGGGGTGCGGTGGCGGGCTCTCAGCAGACCGCGGACTCAGCCAGAGCCTGGCCGAGTCCGCGGTAAGAGTGATGGGCTATCAGGCGTGAGCGTGATGGCGGGTGCTCGGCAGCTTGTGCGGGACAGCGTGGTGCACGGGCCGGCCTGTTGCGGGAACTGCGAGGTGCCGCAAGGCGAGACTCGCGGTGACGAGCAGTACAGCGAAGACGGCCAAAAGGAGGACGGACACCCACATCTGAGGGCTCCCTGGGGCCTGCTGGCCGGCCCAGAGGGCGGACCCCGTCCACAGCAGGATGGCCGCAGCGTAGAAGGAGCGGACACGGCGCAGTTGCCGCACGGCCCGCAGGAACTGGATGCGTTCGGTCTTCGGTGCCATGCGGCATCGTGTACCCCGGGTGGGCGATGTCTATCAGTGGTAGCGGAAACCTTGTGGAGGGGGCCCGTCGCGGGTATCGCAAGTCTGCATCTCCATGTGATGCAGCATGTAGCATTGGCGTAAAGCAGGGACACCCGATAGTAGGGTCGGGGGCCGCATCAGCTCGGTACTTTGCACAGGAGCGGCTGATGGCCTGGGATATCGGTCGAGCTGAGCGCGGCGGTGGTCGTGCTTGAGGGAGGAGCGGGATTGTGGGCTGGTACGTGCTGGTGGAGCGGGTCAAGTACGGGGAGTGGAGCCTGGGGGACAAGATCCCCGTCGAAGGCGGAGAGAAGGAGGCCCTTGCGCGCGCTGAGGAGACCGCTCGTACCCGCCCCCCGTGGGGCAGCAGCGATTCCAGCCCGTGCGGCCGGCTGGTCTTCCGTACCTCACCGACGAGCTGGCTGGTGGAGCTGACCGAGTCCTCCTGGAGGAAGGGCGACACGTCACCGACCACGTACACCGAGCACCTGAACATCCGCGTGGCGGAACTCGTCCACGTACAGGAGTTGGTCCCTGCCGAACCTCCCAAGAAGGGCCGCTTCGGCCGGTGAACGCCTCGCGCTTCCTCGCCCTCGCGCCAGCGGAAACTTTGGGGGGGGTGCGCGTGACGAATGATCGCGGGTCTTCACCCCTCGGCCCGGACTCCCCTTACAGCGACGCCTCGATCTACGTGGACGCGGAGGCCGCCCCGAGGGTCGTAGCCCGGCTTCGAGAAGCCCTTGGCCTCGCCGAGGACCACGGTCCGGAGCTGACCGTCGGGCCGCTGCGCGTGGAGGGCGCGTACAACGATTACTCCACCGGCCGGCACGCCTACCCCTTCGACTTCCTGGAGTGGCCGACCGTGCTGGAGTGCGAGGCCCACGGGGGATCGCCGGCCGAGGTGGTGCAGGCCGTCGCGGCCGTGCTCGAAGCGTTGTGGCGTGATGGCTTCAAGGCCCTGGCCGCCTGCGACTTCGAGGACGAGCTGCCCGCACGCGGCGGGATCGACAGGTACCCGCGTCCCGCTCCTGCCCCCGCCGGGGGCGCGGTCTCTTCGGGTCGGGGCACGTGGTGGAAGAACCTGATGTCACCCGGAAAAAGAAAGGTCGAAATCTGTGATTAGTCTCCGGGAACATCAGGTGACCCAGAAAACGGCTATTCGGGAATGGGTCAGATTTTTTGCAAGATCGTCCGTTCCCGCGCAGGGGGCCCGGGGCACACTGGTGTCCGCCACGGGATCCGGTAAGACGATCACGGCTGCCGCGAGCGCGCTGGAGTGCTTCCCGGACGGACGAATCCTGGTGACCGTGCCGACCCTGGATCTGCTCGCACAGACCGCCCAGGCATGGCGTGCGGTCGGCCACCGGGCGCCGATGGTCGCAGTGTGCTCGCTGGAGAACGACCCGATGCTGGGCACGCTGGGGGTGCGCACGACCACGAATGCGATCCAGCTCGCACTCTGGGCCGGGACCGGGCCGGTGGTCGTATTCGCTACATACGCCTCCCTCGTGGACCGCGAGGACCCGGAGGGCCCAACAGGTCAGCGGACGGTCCGCGGGCCGCTGGAAGCCGCCCTGGCGGGCGGAGAACGGCTCTACGGCCAGCAGATGGCCCCATTCGACCTCGCCATCGTGGACGAAGCCCACTCAACCGCGGGTGATCTTGGTCGGCCGTGGGCGGCGATCCACGACAACCAGCGGATCCCCGCCCGCTTCCGGCTCTACCTCACCGCCACCCCGCGGATCCTCGCCTCTCCTCACCCGCAGAGGGGCGCGGGCGGGCCGGAGATGGAACTCGCGAGCATGGCCGACGACCCCGACGGCACCTTCGGGGCGTGGCTTCCCGGCGCCGAGCTCGGTCTCTCGGAGGCCATCGAACGGGGCATCCTCGCCGGGTTCGAGATTGACGTCCTCGAGATCCGCGACCCCTCCCCCATCGTCGGGGAGTCGGAGGAGGCGCGGCGTGGCCGGCGTCTGGCGCTCCTGCAGACCGCACTCCTCGAGCACGCCGCGGCGTACAACCTGCGGACGGTCATGACGTTCCACCAGAAGGTCGAGGAAGCAGCCGCGTTCGCGGCGAAGCTGCCGAAGACCGCAGCTGAGCTGTATGCGCGCGATGCCTCGGACGAGGACCTGGCGGCCGCGGAGAAGCTGCCCGCGTCGTCGATCGGCGCGACGTTCTACGAGCTGGAGGCCGGACGGCATGTGCCGCCGGGCCGGGTGTGGTCGGCATGGCTGTGCGGCGACCACCTGGTGGCCGAGCGGCGTGAAGTGCTGCGGCAGTTCGCCAACGGCATCGACGCCGAGGGCCGACGCGTGCACCGCGCCTTCCTCGCCAGCTGCCGCGTCCTCGGGGAAGGCGTCGACATCACCGGCGAACGAGGCGTGGAAGCCGTCTGTTTCGCCGACACCCGCGGCTCACAGGTCGAGATCGTCCAGAACATCGGCCGCGCGCTCCGGCTCAACCAGGACGGCTCCACTAAGGTCGCCAGGATCACCGTGCCCGTCTTCCTCGAGCCCGGCGAGGACCCCACCGACATGGTCGCCTCCGCCTCGTATGCCGGGCTGGTCGCTGTGCTCCAGGGCCTCCGCTCGCATGATGAGCGACTCGTCGAGCAGCTCGCCTCCCGGGCGCGTACGAGCGGGAGGCGCACGGTCCACGTCCGGCGGGATGAAGACGGGCAGATCGTCGGGGCCGACGGCGCCGGTGAGGGCGAGGACCAGGAGGACGACGACACCCAGGCCGCCGCCGAAGCAGCCCTCCTCCACTTCTCCAGCCCCCGCGACGCCGCGACCATCGCAGCCTTCCTCCGTACGCGGGTGTACCGGCCCGAGTCGCTGGTGTGGCTGCAGGGATACCGGGCCCTGCTGCGGTGGCGGGCGGAGAACGAGATCACCGGTCTGTACGCCGTCCCGTATGACGTCGAGGTCGAGGTCGGCGTCACCAAGGACTTCCCGCTTGGCCGGTGGGTGCACCAGCAGAGGAAGGCGCTGCGGGCCGGGGAGCTGGAGGAACGGCGCAAGACCCTGCTCGACTTGCATGAAGCCGGGATGGTGTGGGAGCCGGGCGAGGAAGCGTGGGAGAACAAGCTCGCCGCGCTCCGGTCCTACCACCGGGCCACCGGGCACCTCGCGCCCCGGCAAGACGCCGTGTGGGGCGAGAGCGAAGCCGAGGGCCTAGTGCCCGTCGGGCAGCACATGGCCAACCTCCGCAGGAAGGGCGGCCTCGGGAAGGACCCGAAACGGGCGGAGAAGCGCGCGGCGCAGCTGAACGCGATCGACCCGGACTGGAACTGCCCCTGGCCGCTGAACTGGCAGCGCCACTACCGCATCCTCGCCCACCTCGCCGCCGACGAACCCGACGGGGTCCTGCCCGACATCGCACCCGGCGTCCTCATGGACGGCGACGACATCGGACGATGGCTCACGCGGCAGAAGAACCCGGGCACCTGGGCGCAGCTCCTGCCCGGGCAGCGGGAACGGCTGACCGCACTGGGCGTCAACGCCCCTGTGTCCCCGTCTCCTGCCCCAGCGCCCAAGCGCACCACGAAGGGCCCGAGCAAAGGCGAGCAGGCGTTCCAGCGGGGCCTGACAGCCCTTACGCAGTACATCACCCGCGAAGGCCAAACCGTAGTCGGCAGGAACCACGTTGAAGAGTTGCCGGACGGCACGACGATCAAGCTAGGTGTGTTTCTGAGTAACCAGAAGGTCAGGCGTGACCGGTTGGATGCGAAGCAGCGGGACGCGCTCGCCGGCCTGGGTTACACCTGGGTCGCAGAACAGCCCGGGGCCTCATCGGCGTCGGCCGACCCGCCCGCCACGCCGTGCACCAGATCACCCAGCTGATGCGCGGCCAGGCACAGTGCCTGCCTGTGCGGAAGACCTGGGCGCCCGGGGCGGCCGGTCGCGTCTGATGGCGCCCATGACCCCATCATCTTCTGCCTTGTGGCGCGTCATCGACGAGGAGGATGCCACCGCGCTGACGCTCGTCGTCGACACTCCGGCCGGGGTCTGCACCCGCCGTGTCCCGCCGGCGCTGCCTCTGGCCCCGGGCGTCGAGCATGGCCCTGCGGCGGAGCAGGCGGCCCATCATGCCGCGGCGGCCTGGGGTCTGCCCGACTTCGTCTTCCGCCAGGCCGCCCACGCTTGGATAAGGATCAGGCCTCCGTGAACTCGGTGACCGCCTGCTGCTGGCCGGCCATCGGGGTGCGGTCGTGCAGGTCAAGGCCCGCACCACCACCGCCCAAGGACGACACCGCAGAAGCCGCCTGGATCAAGAAGGTGGCCACCAAGGCGATGAGCCAGGCGAAAAGGGGCCGTCCGGCAACTGCGGATGATGCCAGCCGACATGGTCAACGGCCGTGAGCGGATCCTGAACGTCGACGGCAACGCCTACGAGTGGATAGCCGTTTTCCTGCTCGATCACCCCGGTGTCCCCGCGGGCACGGTGGTCACCTGGCAGGAGATCGGCATGCCGGGGATCGCGCTGACCCGCCGCGACTGGGACTTCCTCTTCGACCAGCTGCGCTCCACCACTGCAGTGCTGGACTACCTCTTCCGCGCCGCGAAGGAGCCCTCTGTCCCACTCGGCGAGGAACCGGTGCGCTACTACGAATTCGCCGCCGCCGCCTCGCCGGCGCAGTTCGACACGGAGCTCGTGGGCCCCGGAGGCGTTGCCTACTCCACCCCGCTGCTGCCTCAGGCCCCGGCCGGGGGCGACGGCACCCAGGCCCACCTCATGATCCGCCTGCTGTTCGAGGACATAGCCCTCAGCCCTCTGAAGCCCCCGCTGACCGAAGCCAACCGTTTCGCTCTCCTGTGCGACCTCGACCGGCTGCCCGTCGGCGCCCGCACCGAATGGGGTCACCTGCTCGCCGACGTGCTCCGCGACGTACCCGAGGTTTCCTTGGAACACTGCAAATGGCGTTTTCGGCGCATGCTCCACGAGGACGAGACCCGCCAGCTCATCTTCGGAGCGGCCACCCTTCTCGACTCCCGCGTCAAAGCCGCCTTTCGGGCTTACGTGCTGCTGCGGCATCACGAGGTAACCACGCGTACCGGACTGGCTGAGCAGACCGCCACGCTCGGTGTCCTGCTCACCCCCCGCCGCGGCGGGAACTCACCGTGGGACACCACCAGCATCCGCGTCGAAGGCCAACTGGACCTCCCCGACGACGAACTTCAGCTCTACCGGCAGGCATGGAACCGCACCCCCGAAGACGGCACCGCCGTCCCGGGCTGACCGGCGCACCGGCCCGCCGTACCGGTGAGCCCCGGACGCCACGCCGAAGGGGCCAGATGTGCCGGGAGCCGTGCTGCGCGTCAGGTGACGGTAGGGCTGCGGCGTTCCAGGAGGACGACGTCGTGCCAGTGGCGGTGATGGCGGCCGATGCGCCCACGATGGCCGATGACGCGGAACCCGGGGCGCTCGTGGAGGGTGAGGCTGGCGTCCTCGCCGTGCTCCTCCCGCCCGACCGGCCACCGTTCCCTGTCATCGACAGCGACACCTTGCATAGCCTTGACGCGCTCATCGGCCTCGACACGCACAGCCTCCTCGGCCCACTCCTCGCCGCCCCAGCAGCAGACCCCGACAACCCCCAGTCAGCGGCTGACCACCCCCTGCCTCATCCCTTCGGACAAGACGGAGCAGCAAGCCGTGACAGACCAACCACTCGCCCTCGCGCCCGATCGATGGCAGCGCCTCGCCGCCGCCCACCAGGCCTACACCGAGACTGTCAGCCCTTACTACGACGAGACCCTGCAGGAAGTGACACGCCGTGCGTGCGCCAGCGGAAGCATCGGCAAAGCCGACATCGGAGCACTGCTGATGTGGAAACGGCTCAGGGCCGATACGCCCTGGGCCTCCGAACTCATGGCGCTCGCGGACGCTGACGTACGCCGCGCAACCGCCGCGGCCGCGGCCGCCGCCCGGGATACTTCTCTCACCCGCTGCTCGGCAGCGCAAGCCGGCCGAGCAGCCCTGGCCTCACTACCTGGTTTCCGTACTGGTGACGCCCTCGCCTCCGCCGTCCTCACAGCAGCCGCACCGGACCGCATGGCTGTCTACGACCGCCGAGCCCACAACGGACTGCGCACCCTCGGCATCCCCCTCAGCCATGCACCCGGCCGCTACAGCCGCTACATAGAAGCGATCGACCAGCTCCTGACCGCCGCTCCAGACGCCATCCGCAGCTGGACCGCCCGCGACATCGACATCGCCCTGTACTGGATGACCACATACCAGCACTCAACGAATCTGATCAACACACCCGGAACATGACCACACCTGACCAGCACTCGCTCCACCTGATGAAGCAGCAGCTCAGCTCAGCTCAGAGAACTGAAACCCGGTCCCCCATCACCAAGCGACCCGGAACACTATCGCCACCCACACCAAACTGATCGGCCCAGGCCAGCCCGCCACCCACTGATCAGAAAAGCCGCCCCTGGACATGAGCGCGCTGGGAGACCTGGGCATGGACTGGGCGCAGAGCCTCGTAGTGAGGGGCTGTCGATGCCTTCCGGTCAGAGATCTGCGGGTTCTGGCCGTGCTCGGGGAGCCCTCCGGGGGGCGGGCCTCCCTGGTCCGTTGGGTCTGAGAAGCCCGTTGGCGCATGGTCTGCGAAGGGTCGCGGGGATCCGGTGGCCGTGAGGTGAGGTGGGGTGAGGTGATCGAAGCGGTGTGTTCTCGGTTGCCACTGCGACACGGCGGTGACGGCAAACGGTTTGTCTCAGCTTGTTGATGACGCTTTCGTGTCTGCACGAGCGCCGCCCGATCCGCGGTGGCGCGCCGGCATCAGGGGTGGGATCAGAGTTGAGGAACACGTTAGGAAGAGGCAGCAGGCTGACGACGGTGCTGCTGGCGGGTGTGCTGGCCGGGTCGGCGTTGACGGCGGCTCCGGGTACCGCGTCCGCGGCCCCGCAAGCGGCCGCTTCGGCGGTGGTGGTGCCGTCGGGTCCGGGTGTGGAGCTGTCGGCCGCGTCGTTCACCCAGATGACGGTGGACGACGTCAGCGGGCGTGTGTGGATCGCCGGTGACCGGGTCTATCCGGACGGGTCGCGGGACGGCGAGCTGGTCGGCCTGCTCTACGGGGGCAGCGGGCCCGCCGTCGCGAGCGCCCACATGGCCGCTCCGCTGTCCGGTGTCGCGGTGGAGCCGGACGGGTCGAGGGTCTATGCCGGGCAGTCGGACCACATCGCGAACTACTCCCATGACAACGGGTCCTTGTCCCCCCTCGACCCGATTCCGGCGCCGGACGACGGCTGTGGGCGGGAGCTGGTGCACACCGGCGGACGGCTGTTCTTCACCAGCAGGCCGGCCGCGACGAGTGAGGACTGCGCCGACGCGCTGGGCAGTGTCGGCGTCGCCGCGACGAGTGAGGGCGGCAAGGCCGGGGAGGTCATGTACACGAGTACCTCGGTCCATCTCGAGGCAGGACCCGGGGGGCTGCTGGTGACGGCTCCAGAGCGTTGGTCCCCGAGCGACGACCCCGACCTGGGGATCTACCGGGTGACGGACGGGGCGGACGGGAATCTGCTGGAGTTCCTGGGCGAGCGCCGGTTCACGGAGGACGGCACGGGTCAGGGTATGGACTTCCGGGACGCCGACTTCTCCGCGGACGGCTCCGTCCTCGCGGTGGCCGACGGGGTCCGCGGGACCGTGCTGCTCAGCGGCTGGGACGCCCGCTTCCTCGAGAACCACTACGCGCCGCTGCCGCAGGGCGTGGCGCCCGCGGCTGTCGCCTTCAGTCCCGACGGCAAGTGGTTCGCGCAGGGCGGCGCTGCGTCGGGCGATGCGGCTGACCTGACCCTGGCGTTCGCCGATCCGTCGGTCGAGCGTGAGCCGCTGCGCATCAGTTTCGAGGACGAGGCCGCAGGCGACCGCGTCGTCCCGCGGGGCATGGAGTTCTCCGGGGACGGTCAACAGCTGTTCGTCGTGACCTCCAATCAGGAGGGGAACCGGTTCTGGCTGCACACCGTTCAGACCCGGGAAGCCCTGGCCCCCTCTCGGTTCGTGGACGTGACGCACGGTCCGGCCGTTGCCGGGGGGCTGTTCAGGGTGACCGGACGGCTGGACCTGGATGGGCTGGCGCCCACCGAGGCGCCGCGGATCACGGTGCAGCGGCTGTACGGGCAGGAGGTTGCCGACCTGCCGCCAGTCCCGGTCGCCCAGGACGGAACGTTCGTCCTGGAGGACGTTGTGCCGGACCTGGCCGGGAACGTCCAGTACGTGCTCGGCTATGCGGGGGACGAGGTCCATTGCCTCTCGGAACACTGGCTTGTGGTGGACACGCTCGAGGCGTCGAACCCGGTGCCCCCCGACGGCCACTAGCCGGTACGCAGCGCGGCGGGCTCCCCCGGCGCTGTGGCGGATCGAGTCGAAGGCATCCGGCTTCAGCGGGTATCGAGGTGTTTGTGCTGGCGTGCGGCACAAGCCGTGCCGAAGCCGTCGGCGACACGCTCTGCCGTTCCAGGTCGACAGCGCCCCACCGCGCACCCCCCGGGCCGGCCCTGCTCCGCCCGTGCGGCGCACGGGCGGAGCAGGCTGCCGCTGCCGGCCCCGGCCGCTGCTCGCCGGCGGCGCCCCTCCGCGTGTCCGGACGCAGAGGCGGCGCCGGCGGGTGTACTCCTCGAGGACGGAGGGGCGGCCCTGCCACCGGCCGTGGAAGAGGTCTGCGGCGGTGGTCGCGTCCGCGAGGGGTTTGACGGGGCGGTAGGCGCCTGGTGGCGCTGCGCCCGGACGGGTGACAGGCTTGATCAGGTGGACCGTGACCGGATGGAGAAGCAGCTGCTGGACGGTTTGACCGTCGACACCAGCCGGCCCGAGCAGCCGATCCTGCTCGACGAGGCGGGCAAGCCGATCAGGACCTGGCGCGAGAACTACCCCTACGACCGCAAGATCCGCCGCCGGGAGTACGAGCGGATCAAGCGCATCCTGCAGATCGAGATGCTCAAGCTCCAGCGGTGGACCAAGAGCACCGGCGCACGGGTCGTGGTGCTTTGCGAGGGGCGGGACGCGGCGGGAAAGGGCGGCACCATCCAGCGGTTCACCGAGCGCCTCAACCCGCGTGGCGCGCGCATCGTGGCCCTGGACAAGCCCACCGACCGCGAGCGCGGCCAGTGGTACTTCCAGCGCTACGTGGCCCATCTGCCGGCGCCCGGCGAGCTCGTGTTCTTCGACCGCTCCTGGTACAACCGGGCCGGAGTCGAACGCGTCATGGGCTTCTGCACTCCGTCCGAGTACGAGCTCTTCCTCCGGCAGTGCCCGGAGTTCGAGAAAATGCTCGTCGACGACGGCATCATCGTGGTCAAGTTCTGGTTCTCGGTCTCCCGCGCCGAGCAGCGCACACGCTTCGCCATCCGCCAGGTCGACCCGGTCCGCCAGTGGAAGCTCTCGCCCACGGACATGGACTCCCTTGATCGCTGGGACGACTACACCACCGCGAAGGTCGACATGTTCCGCACCACCGACACCGAGCACGCGCCCTGGACCGTCGTGAAGAGCAACGACAAGCGCCGGGCACGCCTCGAAGCGATGCGCAGTCTGCTCGCCCGCATCGACTACACGGCCAAGAACGACGAGGCGGTCGGCAGGCTCGACCCCCTCGTCGTGGGCCCGGCCGCCACCCTGCTGGAACCGGGCGAGGAGGACACCGCTCTCTCGCCCACCCGCCTCGCCCCGCACGCCGAGGGGCCGGGCGAACATCCCTGATCGCTCTCAGCCGCGCGTGGCGGTGACGTCACCGTTGACGGTGGTCAGGGTCATGCCGTGCCCGTTTCCCTCCGTGGCGGAAGGGAACGCCACCGAGGTCCGGCCGTTCCGCGTCGTCGCGTCGGCGGCGTACTCGGGCGCGTCGCTGGGCAGCGACACCCGCACAGAGCCGTTGGTCGTGGCGGCGTCTAGACGGGCCGGTGAGGTGGTGCTGGCGAGCGTCACGTCACCGTTGACGGTCTGCGCGTGCAGACGCGCCGAACTCAGGGTTCCCGCGCGCACCGAGCCGTTGCGGGTGACCAGACGGACGGTGGCGTCGTCGCGGCCGGAGCGGGCGACCGTCACGTCCCCGTTGACAGTGGTCAGGTCCAGCGCCGTCGCGACGCCGGCCACGTCGATCCCCGCGTTTTGGGCGGTGACCGTGACCGGGACGCCGGCGGGGATGCCGACCGCGGGCATGCGGGGGCAACGCCCGTCCTCGTGATTGCCCGGCCCGTCGGGCGCGGGCTCCTCGTCCCCGGGGCAGGACAGATCGAGGACCCAGGTGTCATCGCGATGGGACCAACGGCCCTCGATCCGGGCCTCGATGACCACCCGGTCGTCTTCGGCCGGCCGCAGACGCACGCCGTTGTCGGTCGTGATCACCAGATGCGATCCCCGGCCCAGGCCGGGCGGCGCGCCATCGCGCCCTGCGCCGGGGTCCCCGCCGCACGCCGCCAGGAGGGGAACGGCCGCCAGCAGTGCCGCCCATCGCGATCGATACGTGAAAGCCGTGAGGTTCATGTTTCCTCGTCTTCCCTGCGCGAAGCCATCCCATGGCACACGGCCAGGGTCTCCAGGCAGGTGCGGAGCTGCGCGAGGAAGGCCGTGACGTCTTCGAGGACGGGGACGGTGCGGGGTTCGATGTCGGTGATCTGCTGGTCCCAGCCGGCTTACGGACCGCTGGTGTCGTACCAGCAGGGCCGTCGGCGGCCGCTTCCTCCCATCGAGAGGGCGGCGGGCAGTGGCACACCAGAGCCGCACGAGCACGCCCCGCGCAGCGCGGTAGCCAGCGGGGCGCGGTAGCCACCGGGCGCGGTAGCCACCGGGGCGCGCAGCGCGGTAGCCAGCGGGGCGCGCAGCGCGGTAGCCAGCGGGGCGCGCAGTGTGCCGTCGTAGGCCCACCAGTCAGTGGTCTGATGCGTCTCCGCCACACCTCCGAGGCCGAAGACCAGCGGTTCCGGCACGGGCCGTCGCCCAACCCCGGACCCGCGCCTTTGAAGCGCGTAAGACACCTGCCTCTTGTCTGCTGAGGCCCCACAGGACGAGCAAGGAGTCAGCCTCTGCCTGGTTGCAGATCCTGATCCGAGCTGTTCTTTTGCCAAAGAGCTCGTCCGCCACACACCTGCGACGCCGACAGAACAAGGACCGAAGTGCCGCACCGTTCATCTCCGGCTGGACATCACAGCGCTCGTTGAAGCGCATGCCGACGTCACGAATGACGGGCAGAGGCTCAGCTGCTCGCAGGCTCCGCGCGCGACTCCACCGCAGCCCAGGCCCCCAGCGGCCGCCACAGCAGAGCGTGCATCCAGTGCCGGCACGGCCGGGCGAGCCGTGCCTCGTCCGCGACAGCGACAGCGACAGCGACAGCGACAGCGACAGCGACAGCGACAGCGACAGCACGACCGGTACAACCGCACGCCCCCATCGTGAGCGCGCCCTGGCCGTCAGGAGGGCGGTGGCGCCCCGATGGGGGAGTCCGCCGGGTGGCGCGGGCGGACTGGGTCGATCACCGACTGCCTTCGCGAACGCACCGCCTGCCCCCCTTCCTCGGGGAGCCCGCCTCCGTCTCTGCCTGCGAGAACGCGGGGCTACTCCGCCTCTTCGCGGGTACTCGCGTTCGAAGGCGCGTCGGCCCCGGCCCGCCGCAGAGTAAAGCCCTCCGATGCAGTGGGAGAGGAAATGAGGCTTCGCGACTTTGCTCAGGCCACAGCATCCCGGTGCTCCACCGAGGTGCTCAGTGGCCGGTACCGCCTTGACGATCCCCTCGGCTCGGGTGGTGCTGCCGATGTCCACCGGGGTTTCGACCTCCGGTTGAAACGACCGGTCGCGATCAAGATCTTCCGGCCTGACGCCTGTCTCAACAGCGAGGAGAGCTGGTACGACGAAGCAGTGATCCTGGCTCGGCTGCATCACCCCGGACTCGTCACCGCCTTCGACGCAGGGCAGCACGACGGACGCTCCTTCCTGGTCATGCAGCTGATCGAAGGCACCACGCTCAAGGACCGCATCACCCAGGGCCCGCTGCCCCCTGGTGTGACCGCCGCTCTCGGGGCCGACCTCGCCCAGGCACTGGCTCACGCGCACCAAGCAGAAATCGTCCACCGGGACGTCAAACCGTCCAACATTCTCCTGGACGCTGCCAACCGGCCCTATCTGGCCGACTTCGGCATCTCCCGGCTGCTGGACGCCACCACCCGCACCGCCACCGGCACGCTCATGGGCACCGCCGCCTACCTCTCCCCCGAGCAGGTACTCGGCCAGCCCGTCGGCCGGCCCTCCGATGTCTACGCACTGGGCCTGGTGCTCCTCGAATGCCTCACGGGCAGGCTCGAGTACGACGGCGGGCCCCTTGAGGCCGCCATCGCACGACTGCACCGTCAGCCCGTCCTGCCTCACGGGCTGCCCGAACAACTGAGCCGTCTGCTGCGGGAGATGACGGCCCTGGACGAGCAGAACCGCCCAACAGCCTACGACTGCGCCCGCACTCTGGCAGGGCTGGGCGACACGGTTCCCGTGGCGGCCGGCCTCCCGACGCCCGCCACGCGCCTCGTCACCGGCCAGGAGTCGCCGGGGACGACAGACCACACGCACGTCAATCCGGCCCTCGTCAGGAATCAGGACACCACTCGAAGCGCGCCCGCGCGTGGGCGCACCCTCATAGCCAGCACGACTGTCGCACTCGCCGCTGTCGTGGCAACCGCATTCGCCGTCACCGGCAGCTCCGCCCCTCAGGACACCCACCGGAACACGACCAGGGTTTCCGGCACCCCCGCCGCAACACCCGAAACGTCCGGCACCAAAGGACAGCGGAAGGCGCTCCCGCCGTCTTTGGGGGCGCCGTCCTTCGACGACAACGCCACTGTGGGCACACGCTCCGAGGACGCCCCCGGGCTCAGCGCCCGCCCCGCTTCTCCCACTTCGGTCGGCGAACCTGCCGACAGCCCGGATACCTCCAGCTCATCACCCACCGCGCCACCCCCCACAAGCACGGCACCCACGACATCCAAAACACCGACTACACCGATAACACCGAGCAACGGAAGCCCACCAGCAACCACACCGGACGCCACCGCGACCACACCCTCCCACCGACCACCCGGCCGGGCAAAGAAAACAAAAGCAGCCGAGGACAGGGCCCAGCAGAACTAGCACAGCAACGGCGCTTGGTGTATGCCCTGGTCAACAGCTTGAGCAAGGGAATTTAAGCGGCGTGATGCCGAGTACGGGGCGGGTTCGCCCGCCTGTCCCGCGAACGAATGGCCGCGCCGTGTGCAGTGACGGCGACGGGGACACCCATGGCACGTGATCGATGACGCACCTGCCTCAGCACGGGAACACGCACTGGAAGAACTCTTCTTACGGATCGGCCACCGCTTTCCTCGTGTCGAGCCCGGACGACGGATGCGGGACTACGTGCGTGGTCTGCCCGGACCGGTGGGACGCAACAACTCCTGGCAGCCGGCTGAATTCGCGCTGGGCACTCCACCCCTGACGGGCTGCAGCACCTCCTGGCGAAGAGCCGCTGGGGGGCCGACGAGACACGCGACGACCTGCAGGGATACGTCGCCGAACACCTCGGCACCGCCGACGGCATCCTGACCATCGACGGCACCGGCTTCGTCAAGAAGAGCATCACCTCAGCCGGCGTGCCACGCCAGTACTCCGGCACCGCCGGCCGCACCGAGAACTGCCAGATCGGCGTCTTCGCCACCTGCGCCACCACCCGCGGCCACGCTCTCGCCGACCACGAGCTCTACCTCCCCAAGTCCTGGACCCAGGACCCCGAACGCTGCCGCACCGCCCACACCCCTCACCGCCTGTTCACGACCACGAACGAGCCGGCCCGCACGTGGTCCTGCGAGCGCAGGCCGGCCCACTGCCCGTCGCCCGGGTCGCGCCGGATGCCGCCTGCGGGCAGGACTCCCGCCTGGGACGCTTCCCGGAAGACGCCGGCCTGTCCTACGTCGTGGCCGCGCCGAAGTCCCAGCAGGTCCACGTCCCCCTGATCGAGCCGAGCACCTCATCGGCCAGGCCCCCGACCAGGCATGGCCACGGCTCTCCTGAGGAAACAGCACCAGAGGCAGCTCGCCGAAGCGCTGCGCGGCGACTGCACCGATCCGGGTAACGGCCAGGACCCTCACCGGAGTTGGCCGACGACAGCCCCGCCCCAAGGGGCAATCGGCGCGGCAGTTGAGTTGACGTCCGCGCTTCCCCCAAAGAGCGGATGCTCCTCTCGGGTCTCAGTCCTTGGGCGCCCAGGGCACTGGAGAAGGGTCAGGGCCCTCCAGGACGTTGCGGAGCTTCTCCTTCAGGGTCCTGGGAAGCGGATGTCCTTCTTCCTGTGTGTGGACGAGGCGGGCCGTGCTCACGCGTATGTGGCACTCGCGTTGATGCTGCCTGAGCCACACCAGCCAAACCCCGCCCGGGGTGAGGAAGGCGCGGCGGGCCGGGGTGTCACCAGGTCGCGCATGCCTGGCCAGGAGGGCCGGCAGGTAGTGGAGCGCGGCATCCTCGGCCACGGCCAGTGCCTGCTCCTTGGGACCGTTGACCGGGTGGCTGGCCACCAGGGCCCAACGGTGCAGTTTCAACTCGACACCGTCGGCACGCCGGGTCACACGAGTGTCCTCTTCGATAAGGACGTACCAGTCATCAGCCATGCCGGGAGCCTAGCCACCCCGCACGGCCCGCGACCTCACGCCCTCTGCTGCTCGCCGCCCACTCCTGTGCCCTGTGCCACATATGCCCTGGCGCTCTGGTCAGAGGGCAATGCGCCTGCGGTCACCGCCCAACGCCTCCTGCGACCGCGACAGATGGATGGGCCGGCTCCATGGGTGAGCCGGCCCCTGGGGCGCTGGAGGGGTGCCCGACCAGGTCACAGCGGATTCGGTGGGGCCGGCCGGTGCCCGCCTGAGTGGCCCACCGCTTCATCCAAGCAGAGAACGCGTCGACGAGACCGCTGCAGAACTGTTCCCCGGGTACGGAGCCGCGGTTCTTGCTGGTGTCGCACAAGGCGCATAAGGCGGCATTGTTGAAGATGGCCGAGACGGCGGCGTTGAGGTCCTCACAGACGCCGAGCTTCCCGCGGCCGAAGCCGACGAACATCCAGAACACTCCCCGCACAGCTAAGTTCCACAGCAGCCAGCCGACTACGGCCTTGGTGCGGGTGTGGGGGTCGCGGTGAACATCCGCTCGGTGAGCTGGGACGGGGCCCGGTGCGCCGGGGGGATGCGCTGAGGGCGGTGCCGTGGCGGGCTACCGCCTCACGGGACGCCCACGCCCCTCACCCCTCCCTCCGCCGCGAGAAGGCCGCGAACGCCACCGCGACCAGGGCGCACGCGGCGGAGACCAGCCAGACCGCCGTGTAGCCGCCCTCGCCGGGCTCGTCGGCGCCGGTGGAGGTCAGCGCGCCGAGCAAGGAGGCGAAGACACCGCCCGCGACGGCTCCGCCCAGCGTCTTCACGTTGTTGTAGAGGGCCGCCGAGATGCCGGTGCGGGTCGGGTCGGACGCCTCCACGATCACCGTGGGCATCGCGCCCAGCGCCAGCCCGATACCGAGGCCCAGGAAGGTCGATCCGGCCGCCATCTGCCACAACGCGCCGTGTGCGAGGGCGAACTGCAGGAAGGTGAGCGCCACCAGGCCGAAGGCGGTCATCAGGGTCGCCCGGTAACCGATCCGCCGCGCCACCGCCGCCGTGGCCAGCGAGCCGACGACGCTGCCGACGGCGCCGGGCAGCGAGGCGAGGGAGATGCCCAGGGCGGTGAGGCCGAAGCCGTAACCGGTGGCCTCCGGGTCGGCCGCGTAGAAGGTGGCGTTGGGCGTCTGGCTGCCGAAGTAGAAGACGCCGAACAGGAACGCCGCCAGGTAGAAGGGTGCGGTGGTGCGTGCCGCCAGGGCCCGTACGTCCACCAGGGGTTCGGCGCTCCACAGCTCGACCACCGCCCAGCAGGCGAGCAGCGCGAGGCCGAGCAGGAGCGGGCCGAGCACCCGCGCCGAGCCCCACGAGCCGTCAGCGGCGCCGGACACCCCGCCCAGCAAGGCGATCATGGCGGTGCTCAACAGCGCCACCCCCGCCCAGTCGACCCGCCCGGCCGCCCTGGTGCGCGATTCCGGTACCGCCACGAAGGAAACGGGGACGCACACCACCGCGAGCAGGGCGGGCACCAGCAGCGTCAGCCGCAGGGAGCCGAAGGCGGAGTCGACCAGCCCCATGACCAGGCCGCCCGCCAGCGCCCCGACGGTCAGCGCGCCGACGAGCCGGGCAATGGCCCGGCGGGCGTCGGCCACCGGCAGCCGATCGCGCACCAGGGCGATCTCCAGCGGCAGCAACGCGGCGATCGGCCCCTGGAGTACGCGGCCGGCGAGCAGCACCCCGTAATCGGGTGCGAGGGCAACGACCAGGGAGCCGGCGGCGATCATCGCGAGGGCGATCCGCAGCAGCCTGCGGTGGCCGTAGAGGTCGCCGAGCCGGCCGAACAGCGGGACGCAGACGGCGGCGGCCAGCAACTGCACGGAGACGACCCAGTTCAGCGCGGCGGAGCCGATGCCGAGGTGGCCGGCGAGGTCCGGCAGCAGCGGGGCCAGCCCGACCTGGAGGAAGCCGCTGGTCATCTCGAAGAAGACGAGCAGTCCCACGACGGTGGTGACCGACGCGGCGGGCAGCTTCCGCCCGGCGGCGTCCGGCAGCGGGGTGGCGGTGGCGGTCACGGGGGGTGTCACTCCTGAGGGGCGAGCGCGGGGACGGCCCGGAGGTCCGGGAGGGCGTCCGGGGCGGTGAGCGGGGCGTCGAGGCGGCGCAGCGCCAGCCCGGCGAGCAGGGCGGCGGCGTGAGGCAGGGCGCCGTCGTCGTAGACCGCCCGAGCCGAGTGGTTCATCGGGGCGGTGGCCGGGTCCGTGCCGGGCGGGCAGGCGCCGAGGCCCACGAACGCGCCGGGCACCTCCTCCAGGACGAAGGAGAAGTCCTCGGCCCCGGCCATGGGGTGCGGGGCCTCGAAGGCGTGGTCCTCGCCGAGCACGGCGCGGGCGGTCTCCAGCGCGAACGCGGCCTCCCCGGCGTGGTTGACGGTGGCCGGGTACTGCTCGACGTAGTCGATCTCCGCGGTGACGCCGTGCGCCCGCGCCACCCCGTGCACGGTCCGTTCGAAGGCCGAGCGGACGGTGGCCCGCGCGGCGGCGGAGAAGGTGCGCACGGTCGCGTCGAACCGGGCGGTGTCCGCGATGACGTTGGCGGCGGTGCCGGCCTCGATCCTGCCGACGGTGATCACGGCCGGGTCGAAGACGTCGATCTCACGGGTCACCGCAGTCTGGAGGGCGGTGACCGCCGCGCACAGCGCGGGCACGGGGTCGGAGGCGGAGTGCGGGGAGGAGCCGTGGCCGCCCCGGCCGCGCACCGTGACGTGCACGGCGTCGGAGGCGGCGAGCATCGGGCCGGGGCGGGTGGCGGCGTAGCCGGTGGGAGCGCCGGTGGACACGACGTGCAGGGCGTACGCGGCGACCACCCGCTCCCCGGCGGCGTGCAGCACCCCCTCGTCGATCATGATCCGGGCGCCGCCCATGCCCTCCTCGCCGGGCTGGAACATGAAGACCACGTCTCCCGCCAGTTCCCCGCGCCGCGCCGCGAGCAGCCGGGCGGCCCCGACCAGCCCGGTGACGTGCAGGTCGTGGCCGCAGGCGTGCATCCGCCCTTCGAGCACGGACGCGTACGGCAGGCCGGTGTCCTCCGTGACGGGCAGGGCGTCCATGTCGGCGCGCAGCAGCACGGGGGGTCCGGGTCGCCCGCCGCGCAGGACGGCGGTGACAGAGCTCAGCGCGCGGCCCCGCCGGATCTCCAGGCCGAGGCCGTCCAGCGCGTCGAGGATCCGGGCCTGGGTCAGCGGCAGGTCCAGTCCGAGTTCGGGTTCCCGGTGCAGGGCATGGCGCAGGGCGGTGAGCGAGGGGGCGAGTGCGTGGGCATCGTGGAGCAGAGACATGGGCGTATCGTGCGGAGTGAACCCCTCCACGCCGGATCATCCGCAGGAAAGCGCCTCCGATGACACCCTCGACGCACGTATCCACCGGGTGGCCCGAGCCGCTGGAACCAGCCGGCCCCGGTGCCCTGCTGCGCGCCGCGCACCCGCCGCTGCTGGACGAGCTGGACTACCTCCTGATCACCGCCCTGCAGACCTCGCCGCGCGCCGAGTGGGCCCAGATCGGCAAGGCGCTCGGAGTCGACGCCTCCACGGCGGCCCGCCGCTGGAACCGGCTCACCGAGGCCGGTCACGCCTGGCTGAGCTGCTACACGGTGGCCGTGGGACCGGCGGTGCCGATCATCGCCTTCATCGAGGTGGACTGCGCGGCGGGTTCGCTGCACGCGGTGGCGGCGGAGATCGCGGACGATCCCCACCTCATCACCATCGAGCACATGAGCGGCTCCAGGGACCTGATCCTGAATGCGGCCTTCCCCGACCAGGCAGCACTCACCCGGTACGTCGGCTTCCGCCTCGGCCGGCTGCCCGGCGTGTCCGCGACCCGGACGCAGCTCGCCACCGTCGTGCACACCGAGGGCAGCCGCTGGCGGCTGGACCGGCTCGGCCCGGACAGCAAGGACGTGCTGGCGGCGGACCGGCCCCCGGTGGCCACGCCCCGCCGGGGGCTGGCCGCCCCCGACACGCTCGACACCCGGCTGTACCTGCTGCTCAGCGAGGACTTCCGGCAGCCCGCCGCCCGGCTCGCGGAACGGCTCGGCGTCAGCCCCACCACGGTCCGCCGACGGCTGGAGCGCATGCACCGGCAGGACGCCCTGGTCTACCGCTGCGAGGTGGCGCGCTACCTCTCCGGCTGGCCGATCTCCGTCACCCTCTGGGGCGCCGCACCGGCGGCCGAGACCTCACGGATCGCCGCCCAGCTGATCCGGATGCGCGAGACCCGGCTCTGCGCCTCGCTCTCCGGGCCGCACAACCTGATGCTCACGGTGTGGCTGCGCTCCCCGCAGGACATCGCCGCCTTCGAGGCCCGACTCGCCACCCGGTTCCCCGAACTCGTCGTCGCCGACCGAGCGGTGGCGCTCTGGCAGCTGAAGCTGGCGGGCCATCTGCTCGATCCGCGCGGTCGCCACATCAGGGGCGTGCCGGTCACCTTCTGGGAGGACAACGACGCGGAACGGGCGCAGGACGCCCTGCTGGAACGGCTGCGCGCGGGCCGCTGACACACCCCCGCGCGCCACCGCAAGAGCTGTCCGCCCGGTCGGCCGCAGCAGGTGCATTGCAGGCGCCACCCCGCCGAAAGACCCCATGGCCGCACCCCGCACGGCCCGCCCGCTCCGACCGGCGGTGCTCAGCGCCCTGATGCTCGCGGCATTCACCTTCAACACCACGGAGAACCTGCCCGGGAAAGGCTGATCGAGCTGATCTCGGCCGACCCGCGGGTGCCGGCGGCCGCGGTGGGCCGGCTGGTCACCGCCTACGCGCTGACGGCCGCCGTGGTCTCCCTGCCGGCCGCCCGCGCCACCCGCTCGGTGCCGCGCCGCCATCTGCTGACCGCGGTCCTGACCACGCTGGTGCGGGCCAGTCCCGTGTCGGGCCTGGAGATCAGCCTGGCCGGCGCCGAGGAGAACCTGACCCAGCTCAATGCCGCACTCAAACCCTCGGTGATCCACCTGAGCCTGCCCATCCTTGGTCAGATCGCCGGACGCTGCAGCACCCTCTGACCACCTGATTCTCTCGGGCTACCCAGTCATAGCGCCGGAGTCCGGCGGAAGCTCGAGATCCCTCGTCCGCCTGAGCAAGGGATCACGCGGCGGGCGGCCACCCGAACTGCGGGCCCTGGGACGGGCCGCGTGTTCGGCAATTCCGCACCGACGCACGCCCTCAATGCCAAGGCATACCCGCAGGCTGCGGCACATGCGTGGACGATCCGTACACGCCCACCCACGCGGGTTCTCTCCCCGCGCGCAAGCCCCCTGTACTACACGGGCGACCAGTCGCAGAACACCCGCAGCCGCGCCCGCATCTGCCCCACCGGGCGGGCCAAGGACAACGGTGACGCCAGCGCCCTGGTCGACGTCTCCGACGAGTTGAACTGTGACGAGTGCGCGTTCACCTCGTCGTACAACAGCGGTGGCATGTCCGCTGCCGAGAGCGGACTGAACCCTGCCACGGTGGCCGGCAGCACCCCCCGACCGGCAATGCGTGTATCGACACCTACGCGAAGAAACTGGGGACAGCGGTACACCCGTTCAGCATTAACGGCACCGACCCGACGTTCAGCGAGTGCATGCCGACCATCAATGTCCGGCATGCACAATAAGGAATCCATGGGCGGAAACTTCGGGACGTTCATGCGTGCCATGCGGATCATGGACAAGGACACCTACTGGCTAGACACCCGTATGACCGCCGGGCAGCACATGCCTGCACGGCAATGCCACACCGGACGTCTGCAAGCTGACCACCCAGTAGAAGTCGCCCCGCGCAACGGGACCGGCCCCCGCCCGCAACGGGGAGGCGGCCGGTTCTGTGTTCCTGTCACACCATGGATATCAGGACCGATGGCAGTTCTCCGGCCTGTACGGCGGCCTGGTCAATGGACAGACCGGTGTAACTGCCGACAGCGCTGAACACTGCCGCAGGCAGCCGCGCCCCGTACTCTTCGTAGCACGCCACTACTTCGGCTTCACCTGTGTCAGGCAACGACGGATACACCGCTCCTGCTGCACGCAATGCCTCATCCAGACCGGATAACTGACCAGTGTCAGCTCCGAAGCCGGCTCGCCAGGCGTGGCCGTCCCCCGGCGCATGAATGATCATCGAAGGTGGGCTCCACCTGTCCAGCGTGAGACAGATGATCTCCTCGTCACGGCGGTTTCCTGCCAGTCGAGGGGGCACCCGCGTCCAGGATTCGGGGTCAAGGCCCAAAGGGCACCCGTACCGACGAAACTGCACGTAACTGGCATCAGATACTGAGCGAGGGCCCAGTCATGGGCGCTGCGGTTGCCCAGACACGCAAGCCAGGCCCACCTCCGCCGCCTGATACACCAGCGGGAGACGAGAACACCACTCTGAGCGGAGTCCGTCCGATCACTGGCCTCTCAGCCTACTGGCCGGTATACAGGCAAGGTTGGTTCCGCTGAGCACGAACCGCCGAGCGGCCAGGCGCCCTCTGACGTCTCATGCACCCTAGTCACTGCTGCCCGGCCGAACGCGGATCGTCGGAATTTCCAGGGAGAGCATGATGATGCATTGGACGCGTCCGGGCGAGGCCGTATTCAAGCGACGCGCCGCCATCACGCTGGCCGCGCTGAGCAGCTGCGCGCTCACCGTCGGCTTCACCGGCACGGCCTCGGCCGCGCCGCGGGATGCGCACGGGACACCCCGCTCCAGCTACGTGGCGCTGGGCGACTCCTACACTTCCGGCCCTCTGATACCCACACAGGTGGACGCCAACTGTGCCCGTTCCGACCACAATTACCCGTCGATCACCGCGCGCGAGCTCCACACCACCTCGTTCACTGACATGAGCTGCGGCGGTGCGACGACCGCCGAGATGTGGCAGGCGCAGGGCACCAACGGACCTCAGCTGGACGCGGTGAAGAGCGACACGGATGTCGTGACCCTGCAGATCGGCGGCAACGACGTCGGCTTCGGCTCCATCATCGGCACCTGCGCCGGCCTCAGCGCCACGGACCTCGCCGGCAACCCCTGTCAGCAGCATTACAGTGCCGCAGGCTACGACCAGTTGACCCTGAAGATCATCCAGACAGCGCCCAAGGTCACCCGCATACTGCGGGAGATACACCACAAGGCCCCCCACGCGCGCGTAGTCGTCGTCGGCTACCCAGACCTCCTTCCCGACGACGGCACCGGCTGCTACCCCACCGTCCCCTTCGCCGCGAAGGACTTCCCGTACCTGCGGAACACGGAAAAGCGCCTCAACCTGATGCTACGCGCGGTGGCGCTGTTGAACCGGGCCGACTACGTGGACACGTACGGACCGACGGTGGGCCACGACATGTGCAAGGCACCCGCCGACCGGTGGATCGAGCCGCTGCGCCCCGCGGCGCCAGCCGCTCCGGCCCATCCCAACGCGAAGGGCGAGCAAGTCATGGCACAAGCGCTCCTCAAGACCCTCAGCAAGGGCGCCGGACACCACTGACCCACTCCGCGGACGGGCGGGCGCATCGGCCCTGAGGCGCAGGGCGAAGATGGACGCACCCGCGCAGCAAGCATGAAGATCCAGGCAGCTGGCGGAGACCACGTCCGCGGGCGCGGAATCAAGTCATCCCACACCAACCTGTTCGGCCTCTCCGGTCAGCTCGGCCAGGATCTCGTTGACCCTCGATCAGTCGTGAGAATTTCTCATCACCCAGCCCCACACGAACGCACTCCATGACACCGGCAGCCCCTCCCACTCATTTAGCGACGTAGTTGGCCTGTCGGGCCAACTGTGCACACGCGGGAAACAGCTTCGGGCGTGGACGGTGGCGTGCTGGTCAGAGTTCCCGGTCCGCCGAAGCGGAGGTGCTTGCGGCCGAGGAAGCGTGCTCGGGGGTAGCTGGAGCCCAACCACGAGAACGTCGATGCGCTCAACGAGCCTGGGCGTGCGGCGGGCTGTGGTCGAGTTCAGGCGCTCCGGGCTGTGGTGACGTTCTCGATGAGAGTGGCGATGACCGCCTCGTCGGGGCCCGGATCCGGCTTGAACGTGGCGGGCTTCTCGGGGGGGATCGGCCCGGTGGTGTCCAGGACGTGCATCGTCGCGATGACGCCTCCGACCCGTACGGCGGTCACCAGGGTCCAAGGAAAGCCTCCGTTGTCCAATCGGGACAGGGCCCGGTAGCGCAGTGCGCTCTCCCCGGGGGCCGGGACGCCCAGCGCCTCGGTCGCGACGGGCGCCTTTCCGATTGTGTTGCTGAAGCTGAACCGGCTGCACACCCCGCCAGCCTCGCGCAAGCCCTCAGTAGGGAGGCCGCGGCCGGTCCGGATGGAGGCGTGGCGCCTCGGCATTCCTTCGTTGTCCGAAAGGGACGAGTTGACCGGAGGCAGTCTCCGTTTTACGCTCGAAAAGGTACGGAGGCGGTCTCCGTTTCGTGCGGTGGTCGAATCGTGTACGGCAGGAGGGCATATGGGCGGCAACAGGGAACAGCAGCAGGGGCGCAGGCCCCGTGCTGACGTCCAGCGCAATCGCGCGACTCTCCTGGAGGCGGCCCAGCGTCAATTCCTGCAGCACGGTGTCGGCGCATCGCTGGATGCGGTGGCCAAGGAGGCGGGCGTCGGGGCCGGCACGCTGTACCGGCACTTCCCCACCCGGGAGGCGCTGCTGGCGGCCGTGCTGCAGACACGCTCCGAGGAGCTGGTGGCCCGCAGTGAGGACATCGCGCGGCTCGGCGACGCCTCTGAGGCGCTGCGCCAGTGGCTGCGGGCGATGGAGGAGTACTTCAGTGCCTTCAGCGGACTGCCGGAACCGCTCATGGCCGCGGCCCGCGCACAGGAACCGGGCAACCCTCTCACCCTCCCGTGCGACCAGCTCATCGCCACCACCGACGAGTACGTACGGGCCGCGCAGCAGGCCGGGGACACGAGAGCGTCGGTGAAGGGGTACGACCTCTTCCTCGCGTCTGTCTCGGTGGCCTGGGTCAGGGGCACCGGCACCGTCGACGAGGAATCACTCGACCGACTGCGCGCGCTCGTCGAAGACGGTTACCGCGAGCACGACGTCCAGAACAACCGCACATAGACCACCGGCCACCGCCCTGCCCCGGGCGGGCTGCCGGGAGAGCCATGGGAAGGGCGCCGCGACACCCTTCCTCCTGAACTGCGGGCCATCCGGCCCGCACGCCCACAGCCATTACATCTCGCCCCCCTTTGCCCGGGGAGAGATGCACCTCCAGTAAGGACAAATTATGCGAATTGGCATTCTCGGAACGGGAGCGATCGGGGCGGAACTGGCGCGCGTCTTCAGCGCGGGCGGGCACGAGGTCGCCGTGGCCAACTCCCGGGGCCCCGAGACGATCGATGCGGACGTGCTGAAATTCGGGGCGCAGGCGGTGACGGCCGCCGACGCCGTACAGAACAAGGACGTCGTGATCCTGTCCGTCCCGTTCTTCAAGGTCCCGGACGTGGCCGGCCTTTTCGCCTCCGTACCCAGCGAGACCATCGTCATCGACACCACCAACTACGTCCCCTTCGGGGCGTGGAACGTTCCTATCGAGGGAGTGGGGCAGGGTCAGGCCGAGAGCGTGTGGGTGGCCGAGCAACTGGGGCGGCCCGTGGCCAAGGCGTGGAACGCGGTCCTGGAGGCCACCTTGAAGACCAGGGGCGTTCCCGCGGGAACGCCGGGCCGGATCGCGCTACCGGTCGCGGCCGACTCCGACGAAGCGCGGGACGTGGCCATGCGTCTGGTGGACGAGACCGGCTTCGACCCCTTCGACGCGGGCAAGCTGGCCGACTCCTGGCGCCAGCAGCCGGCGACGCCCGCGTACTGCACCGAGCTGACCCTCGACCAGCTGGGACCGGCCCTGCAGGCGGCTGACCAGGAGAAGACCCCGGCCATCCGTGACCGCCAGCTTCAGTACCTGGCCTCTCTCCCCTCCCTGCCCCCGCTGGACGAGATCGTGGAACTCAACCGCTCCCTGCACCTCTGACCGCTGACGCCGACCGCACCTCCGACACCGACGGACCCGGTACCGGGGTCACCCATGCCCCGGTACCGGGCAACTTGAGAGAAAACGTCTTGTCCACCGCAGCCATACCCTTCACCAACCTCGCACGGTCCCGGCACTCCGTGCGGAAGTTCCTGCCCGAGCCGGTGGCGCCTGCGGAGATCCGCGGCGTGCTGGAGGACGCGCAGGCAGCGCCGTCGAACTGCAACACGCAGCCCTGGACGGTGCACGTCGTCTCCGGCGAGGCACGGGACGCACTGAGCAAGCAACTCCTCCAGGCCGACGAGGAAGAACGACTCTCGCCCGATTTCACCTTCGACTACGCCGACTTCGGCGAGGGCACCTACCTCGAGCGGGCACACCACCATGCCGCGACCCTCTACGGAGCCATGGGCATCGCCCGCTCGGACCGGGCGGCCAGGAAGGCCGCGGCACGCGAGAACCTGGACTTCTTCGGCGCACCCCATGTCGCTTTCCTCTTCATGCCGGCCTTCGGGGACGGGGTGCGGGCGGCGGGCGACATCGGCATGTACGCCCAGAACTTCCTGCTGTCGCTGACAGCCCGAGGACTTGGCGGCATTCCGCAGACCATGCTCGGTTTCCACGCCGACACGGTCCGCGAGGTTCTGGACGTACCCGCGGACCTCGAGCTGATGTTCGGCATCTCCTTCGGCGCCGCCGACGAGACCGCGCAGGCCAACGGCTTCCGCATGGAACGGACCGCCCTGGAGCAGAGTGTCATCCTGCACGACACCCCCGGAGTCCTCGGCCAGCAGCAGGCGCCGGTTTCACCGGGCCCGTCTGCTGTGCGGCCGCACCCGGACAGGGCGCCCGCCTCGACCGGCTCGGCGCTCCTCCCCTGACTGAAAAGAAATGCCTTCATGAAACGCTGACAGGCAAACGAGTTCGGCGCGCCTGGCTGCGTAGGTGGAAACGAAGAACGTCTGTTGGCGAGAGCTAGCAGCACCAGGAAGCAGGGGATGCTCCGAGTGTTGTTGAGAAGTAGGAGCGGCACCGGTGCCAGGGAATGGCGGTGACGTCGACTTGGCGGCGTCCGTATGCTTCGGCGGGTGAGTCTGGTCGAGGTGGTTCCAGGGCAGTTCGAGGTTGTTGTTCGGGGGTCGGGGGCGCAGGCGCTCTCTGTCCGGTTGTTCGACTGGTCGCGGGCGGATGAGTACGAGTTCGCTTTCGCTGTGGAGGCCATCGATGACGGTGTGCGTGCACGGCTTGAGACCGTGACCGTGACGGTCTGGGACGCCATGAGCGAGTTCTTCGATGGCCTCGCGCGCGACTTCCATGGCTGGGAAGGCGAGCGGATCTGGAGCAATAACCACCTGATCGTGACGGCGACGTTCGGCTCGGGCGGTCATGTGTATCTGCGCTGGACCCTGCGATCCGGCTTCTTCCCCGGCGACTGGAACTGCACCGTGACGACCGTGATCGAGGCCGGTGAGGGGATGACTGCCGTAGCCGCTGACCTGCGGGAATTCCTGCGCGAAGAGTAGGTTGTCGGCAGTCGGCCCGTCAGGAGGGGATCCTTGCCCAGACGGTTCTCGAACTCAGCAGCGGGCACGGCGCCGACGTCATCTACGACACGGTCGGCGGCAAAACATACGCCCAAGCCACCGCCGTCGGCCGCGGGGGACGCGTGCTCCTGGTCGGCTTCGCCAGCGGCAAGTGGGGGCAGCCCGACGCCCAGCACATCCTCTTCAACGACTACTCAGTCGGCGGAGCCCTTGCCCTCTTCCGCTCCGGCACCGAACGCGACCTCACCCAAGAGGCCCTGTCCGCGTTCCTGCGCGACGGATCAATCACCCCGCCCGACACCGAGACCTACGGATTCGATGACGTGCCTGCCGCCAATACCAGCCGCAACGGAGGCACGGTCGGCCAGGCCGTCGTCACCGTCGCCCGCGAGACCGATTCCCCGGCCTGAGCTTCCCCTCCCCTGCTCGCTGCCCTGGGCCGGCAGCCGAGAGGAATGCCGAGGCAGAGGGCGGCGGAACGGCGGGAGCCACCCAGGCCGTGTTCTGGAAGTTGCTGGTGTGCTGGGTGGGCCGTCGGGGAAGGTCGCGGGCCGCCATCCAGATCGTGGGGGTGCGGGCTTGCGGTTGCCGCTGCGGCAGCTTCTACCGTCCTTGACAGGGCCGGAGAAACCGGTCCGGTGACGCGATCGTGAGGGAGAGGGCGATGGACTGGCCTATCGCGGAGGTCGCTCGGATGTCGGGCGTGACCGCCCGGACCTTGCGGCACCACGACGAGGTCGGCCTGCTGCCGCCCGCCCGGATCGGGGCCAACGGCCACCGCTACTACGAGGAGCAGCAGCTGCTGCGGCTGCAGCAGATTCTCGTACTGCGGGCACTGGGTGTAGGCCTTCCCGAGGTCGGCCGGATCCTCGCCGAGCAGGTCGACGAGGTGGACGCCCTGCGCGGGCACCACCGGCGGCTGCTCGCCGAGCGTGACCGGCTCGACGCCCTGGCCGGCACCGTCTCCCGCACGATCGCCGAACTGGAACACTCCAGAAAGGACGGCAACCCCATCACCATCAACCGACCGGAGAACCTGTTCGAGGGCATCCAGCCCTCCCAGTACCAGGAGAGCCTGCACGACTTCCCCGAGCACGCCGAGGAAGTCGCCCGCACGGTCGCCGCGATGACCCCGCAGGACATCGAGGCCGGACAGCGCGAGCGCACGACACAGATGATCCTGCTGGCCGACCTCATGGCCGCCGGCCACCCGGCCGACGCCGCGCCCGTGCAGGCCCAGATCGACTCCCAGTACCAGGCCATGACCGAACTGCGGCCCGTCACCGCCGAGGAATACCGCGCCGTCGGACGCTCCTGCGTGGACAACGACGCCTGGCGCGCCGCGTACGAGGCGATCGCACCGGGCCTGGCCGCGTACCAGCGCGACGCCATCAAGGCGTACGCCACGACCCGGCTCAGCTGACTGCTTTCCGGGCTGTCCCGCGAGACCAGCCCGGAGAGCAGTTGGTTCGTCGCACCAACAGGCGCACCTCGCCCGGTCTATCAGTTGCCGAGCGAGGTGCTGCCCGTCATCGTCACCATCGAACCAGGTCGAGTGAGTACCTCCCGACGAGCGAAACGATCGCTGCTGGTACTCGCGAACGAAGCCACCCTGGGCTGGCACTTACGCCAGATCACAGCCATTCGTTGATAGCTGCGATGAGGATGCTTGCTTCGAAACGGAGCGCAAGCTTGCCGAACCGGGTCGCCCCCGCCCGGTTCCGTTTCAGCCAGTTGATGCCGCACTCAACCGCGTGCCGGGTCTTTTAGTCCTCGCGGTCGACGGCCGGAGGCCGCACGCCAGCCGTTCCCCAGCGTTTGCGGTGGCCGGCCTGATCGGCAGGTTCCGGGATCGTGCAGAGGATCCCGCGCCCACGTTGGAACGCACGGTTCGCGCGCGACGCATACGCCGTGTCGCCCCGCACCCGCAACGAACGAACCCGCGGCCGGCCCAGCCCGACACTCGGGACCCGAATCACTTCCAGCACCGCCCTGAACTGCGGGCTGTCTCTCCGCTGACCTGATGTGGTCGGCAGTGATAACGGCCTGTGCCCTTGCTCGCAGGCCAGGTGATCTTCGTCGTCCAGCCCCCGCGGGACCGGCCCAGGCCATGGTCGTCGTGTTCGGCCCGCTTGCCGCCAGGCGGCTCCTGCTGGGCTTGGCTGTTGCGCCGGGCACCGGCCGCGTGCTGACGGGCCCGGCAGACCGTGGAGTCGACGTTCACGTCCCAAGTGATCAAACCGGCCGCGTCCGCCCGAGCCTGCAGCCCGGTCAGGATCGCCGACCAGACACCATCGCGTGTGCCGGGGCCGGGTCACCATGTAGGTGACCCCATCGGCGATGTCCGCGGGGACGAGGCGCTCGTGCTGCTGGTTGAACGGCCGGGGCGGGGGTGCCGGTAGGGGAGCTTCGGTTGAAGGTTTTGGTCATCGTCGGTCCTCCGCTGGAGACGATCTCGGGCCAGGAACCGATCCAGGCCCTATGGCGCCGTGCTGCGTCTGCGGCTTACCCACTGACGGGAGCCGGGGTCGGGGCCGGCCTCGAAAGGAGGGCCCCACAGCAGGTCGTGCCTCCTGCGGGGCCCCGGTCAGCCGGCTTTGGTCAGCCGAACTTGACGTCGCTGCACAGGAAGTACTTCTGGTCCATGTGCGATGCCTTCCAGACGGTCACCACGACGTGCCGTCCGCTGTATCCCGACGTGGTGACGTCGGTGGTGTAGTGCGCCTGGTAGGGGTAGCGGCCGGTCCTTTTCACCAGCTCGAGGTCATTCCACCCGATCAGCTGGTACTCCGGGTTGAAGCCTTGCCTGGTGACGTAGACCTCGAGCCAGTCCGCGCCGTGCCGTGCCTCGTCGTACAGGTCGACGGTGAAGTTGGAGTCGAGACTGGTGGTGATCCACGGGCCGGGGCGGTCGAGCGGTCGGTAGTTCGTCTCGCCCTGGCCGCCGGCGCTGCAGATCTGGCCGTCGGGGATGACCTGCTTGTAGTTGTCCCCGGTGTTGTTGGCGTATACGGCCTTCCACGCGCCTATGGCGTTCGCGTTCTCGTGGTAGGTCCGGTAGCACATGGGGTCCTGGGCCTCGTTCGGCTCGCTGTAGCCCCACCGCTGCAGGCAGCCGTAGTTGCGCGTCTGGGGGCGATGACCGTGCCGTGGGCGGACGCTGTCGGTGCCAGCGGAAGCAGGCAGAGCAGGCCGGTGGCCAGGACGCCGGCGCTCACGGCCGTACGGCGGGTCGGTTTTGCGGATGCGAGGTTCATGCTCTTCCTCCGTGTGTCGGGGTTCACCGGCCGATCCGGCCAGTGAGTTGCGTGTGCATGACAAGTGATTGACTGGGTGGTTCAGACGTGGCTGCGGTCGCTCACCTCCCTGCGAGTGCGCTGCTTGAGCTGCGCGGTACCCGGCAGCTCGGTGAGGGTCCACCGGCCGGGGCCGAGGGCGGCGATGAGCAGGAAGGCCCAGCAGAACAGCGCGGCCTGCTCACCACCGTTCTCCAACGGAAACAGCCCGTCGGGCTGGTGTTGGACGAAGTAGGCGTAGGCCATGGATCCGGAGCACAGGAGAGCTGCCGGGCGGGTGGCCAGTCCGGCCAGCACGAGCGCTCCGCCGAGCAGTTGGATCGCTGCGGCCCACCATCCGGGCCACTGCCCGGTGCTGGGCGCCTGGCCGTGGGGTCCGCCTAAGACGTCGAAGAGGGTGGCTGCTCCGTGGCAGGCGAAGAGCAGCCCGATCACGATGCGGAAGAGACTTAGGACTGGCTGTTCGAACCTGGTCGATGGCATGTGCGGGCTGTCTTTCTGCGAGGTGATAGGTGGGGGCGCCGCTCCGTTGGCCACCGGTGGCCGCCGCGGTGGCGGCCGCCGACGCCGAGTCTGACTAGGCAGTCAGGTTGAACTTCTGGCTGGCCCATGTACCGCAGTCCCACAGGTGGAGGCGGGCTCCGTCGGCCGCGCTCTGGCCCTCGACGTCGAGGCAGCGGCCGGACTTGAGGTTCTTCAGGGTGCCGTTGGACTGGAAGGCCCACTTCTGGCTGTCCCAGCCGCCGCAGTCCCACAGGTGCGCCTTGGTGCCGTTGGCGGTGGCGCCGCCGTCGACGTCCAGGCACTTGCCGCCGGACTTGAGTTGCTGGCCGTCGAGAGTCCACGTCATCGAGGCTGTGTTGGCGCAGGTCCACTGCTGGATCGCGGTGCCGTTGGCCGTGCCGGCTCCGGCGCGGTCGATGCACTTGGCGGTGCCGCCGTTGACGATCTGGCCGGAGCCCGTGCTCGGGTCAGGGTCCGGGTTGGTGCCCCCGGGGCCCCAGGCGTTCCAGTTGTCCCAGTTCTCGGCGTCGAAGCCGAGCCGGCCGAGCTTGTCCGCTCCCCAGTTGGTCCCGGCCTTGCTGATGACGGTGCCGCCGACCGTGTAGTTCTCGAGCTTGAGGCCCTTGCTCTGGCTCGTCTCGTTGCCGAGGGTGACCTTCTGGCCGGCGGCGTTGGTGTGGCGCCTTAGCAGGCTGACCTGACTGCTCGGGTCGAGGTCGCTCCACTCGTCGATCTTGAGGTTCTTGACGTGGATGTTCTCGGTGCTGGAGAGCGCGAAGACGCGGATCGCGCAATTGGTCTTGCCCTCGACGGTGATGTTCTCGAACGTCATGTTCTTCACCCACGTGCTGGGGTCGGCCTTGGTGGTCGAGCCCATGTCCTCCCAGTGAGAGGAGGAGTTGAGAATGCAGGTGTTGTACTTGACGTCCTTCCAGTACATCCGGTTGTGGATGACGTCAGTGTTGCTCACCCGTACGTTGTCGATGCTGCGGGGGGTCCAGCCCCACTGGATGACGGGGCCGTTCTCGTTCTTCCAGATAACGGTGTTAACGATGGTGACATCGCTGTGGTACATCTTCAGCACGTCATCGTTGGCGTTGAAGAACGTGTTCTTCATGGTGCTGCCGCGGTAGAGCTCGATGCCGTCGGTCTGCCAGTACCAGGAGCCGACCTGCTTGTAGTTGTCGACCCGCATCTGGAACGTCTGCTCGTTGCCGTAGACGACGAACGAGTGGTACGGCGGCTCATTGATCGTCACGCCCTGCAGATCCAGGTACTGCTGGGCGTCGGCGGACTGGAACTGGAGCATCTTCACGCAGGAGGCGTGACAGTTCGACGCACCGCTGAGGTGGTCGTAGTTGTTGTTGGTGTCCGCCTCGTAGACGTACTGCTCACCGGAGAGGACTCCGTACCCGGTCACCTTGTACAGGCCCTGGTTGTCGTGGAAGAAGCGGAAGGCGCCCTTCACGTAGGCCCCGGGCGCCAGGTATACCCACCTGACGTTCGCCGGGAGCACCGCGTGGTACTTCGAGCCCATGGTGTAGGTGCCCGGGCGGAAGTAGATGATGTCCTGGCTGACGTTGTTCAGGTTGGTGACCTGGCCGGGCTCGGGGTAGTGGATGCTTCCCGACGCGGCGGTGGGGATCAGGCGCTCCTTCTCCGTGCCGGTCGGCGTCGGCTCGGCGAAGATCATCATGGAGTTGCGCGGCTCGGTGTGGATGGCCCGGTTGCCGCCACCGCTGTTCGTGGTCAGCTTGCCGGCTTCGTTCGCCGGGCCGGACATGTCGTTGTAGGCCGTGTACAGCTGCGGGTCGAACTCGACCGAGAAGCGGTAACCCTTGGTGCTGTAGGGCACCTTGACGCGGACGGTCTTGCTGTTGACGAGTTCTTTGGCAAAGTTCAAGTTGCTCGGCTTGATCTTGACCTGGTCGGCCGAGGTGATGCTCTGGTCGGTGCGCAGCGACACATCGACCCACACGTCGGCCGTGTACTGGAAGGACGACCAGCTCATGGTGAGGTTCGCGGAGGCGGAGAATTCCGCGCCGTCCTCCTCGGTGTAGCCGATCTTTCCTTTTCCGCTGCGGGGGATGCTCATGTAGGCGAACGAGTCGTACTTCGTGGTCGGTGCCGCGGCCGTGGCGACCTTCACGTCGTAGAAGGAGGACCGCCGGACCTTGTCACCGCCCACCGGGCTGCTGGTGTTGAACTCGTGGTTGTCGTGCCACCAGGTCTGCAGTTGCGCGCTGTTCGCGGTGTCTCCCGCCGCTCCTGCTGCGGGTGCCGGGGCCGCGGCGGCAACGGCTGCCGTGGGGACGAGCTGAGCCGGCGGCAGGGGCGTGACCGAGGCCAGAGCGCTGGCGGGCACGACAGCGCCGGCGAGCGCCAAGGCCAGGCCGGCGGCGATGGCCGCCAGCGTGTTGAGCCGTCGCAGTCTTCCTGCGGGCATGTTGAAGTCCTCTCCTTGATGAATCGGGGCGTAGCCCCAGGCGCCGGCCAGAGGCGGGCACCGATACGGGGCCGGAAGCTGAGGCCGCTGCCTGAGGGCGTCATCGGTGTGCGGCTGTCCGCTAGAGGTGCGGACCGCACGGCAGCCGCCCGTGCGGCAGACGGGGCCTGCTGATTCCTCTCCTCTCGGGGGGAGTTGCAGGGCGGAGTTCAGGCGTGGGGATCAGCCGCAGGCCGGGGCGCAGGACACCGGTCCTGCGACCGGGACGACCGCTCCCCCCTGACCCGAGGGGTGAGGGGCCGCGGGTGCGCCGGAGCCCTGAGGCCCACGGCTCCGGCACGTGTCCGGCTGCCGGTTAACGTCCCGTCATTTCTTCGTCGTGTCAATGAAATACGCGAGATTCGTCGACGGTGATGGCGAGTGAGGAACTGGCAAATACGGCAAACGCTTGCAATACGGTCACACTAGGTGATCGGCGGTGACCCATCACGGTTGCGTAACGCACTGTTTTCTTTCTTGACGCACTAAAAGGGTGGGGGACACACTCCCGTCATACGCAGTCGACAGGGCGCATCCCGGTCGGCGGCGTCGCAGCCGCAGGAGGCACGATGATCCCCGTAAAGCCTGGCGACACCGGATTCACTGCTGCTGGGACACCGCGGCGCCCACATCGGGTTCGATGGCGATGAGCCGCCCCCGAGCGTCCTGACCGACAACCACCTGGAGGTACCGCGTGATGAGCCCGTCCAAGATCCGGTTTTCGGAGCTTGTCAGTGAGCAGACCCGTGCGGAGATCTTCGCGACCGTCCTCACCGCTGGGCCCATCTCGCGCACCCAGCTCGCCCAGCGCCTTGGCCTGGTGCCCTCCTCGGTGACCCGCATGCTGCCTCCGCTCCTCGAGCACGATTACTTGCGTGAGAGCGACACCGCGCCGAACGGCCGCGGGCGGCCGCAGAAGATGCTGCACGTCAACCCCGACAAGCATCTGGTCGTGGGTCTGAAGATCGGTCCCGCGCAGGTCTCGGGCGTCGTCACAGACATGGCGGCCAACGTCCTGGTCCGCGCCGAGGAGCCCTTGGATGACTGCACCCCTCGTACCGCCCTGTCCGCCGCGGCCTCCCTGACCGGCAGGCTCCTTGCAGAGGCGCCCGACGCGGCGGACAGGGTTCTCGGCCTCGGAGTAGGAGTCAGCGGCCACGTCGACTCGACGGCCGGGATCTGCCGCTACTCAGCCTTGCTCGGCTGGAGCAAGGTCGACGTGGCCGGCCCTCTGATGGAGGCCACCGGACTGCCGGTGGTCGTCAACAACGACGTGAATACCCTGGTCGTCGCAGAGCGCTGGTTCGGTGAGGGTCGGAACATCGACTCCTTCGCCGTGGTCACCGTCGGTCCCGGCATCGGTTGCGGCCTTCTCCTGGACGGCTCCCTCTTCTCCGGCGCCACCGGACTTGCCGGAGAATTCGGCCACCTTCCCCTGGATCCCGCCGGGCCCATGTGCAGCTGCGGCCGCCGCGGCTGCCTGGAAGCCCTGGCGGGCGACCGAGCCGTCCTGCGCCACCTCCGAGATGCCGGCATCGCCTGCGACACGATCGCTGAGGCCATTGGCCTCGCGCGCAGCGAAGGCGGTTCGGCGAGCACTGTCGCCCGCTCCGCATTCGCCGAGGCCGGCACCGCCCTCGGGCGGGGCATGGCCGGCATGTGCAACCTGCTCAACCTGCAGAAGATCATCATCGCCGGGGAGGGTGCGGTCGCCTATGACCTCTTCGGCCCGGCCATGACCACGGCACTGGAAGCGCAGGCGTTCTCTTCGGCGGCAGCGGACTGCGACATCCACGTCGACCCCGTCCGGCACGATCTCTGGGCCCGAGGCGCGGCCTGCCTCGTCATTCGCGACGCGGTGGGCGCCGCGATTTCCTGACCCCACCCGGCCGCCCAGCTACGCCCGTGGCCCCGAACGCTTCAGCGATGTCACTAAAAGTAACCAACCGAACGCGATGAGGTTTGACGTGCCCGTGAATGAAGCCAATCCCGCCGACTCCTGGTGGAGCGAGGCGGTGGTCTACCAGATCTACCCGCGCAGCTTCGCCGACTCCAACGCGGACGGAATCGGCGACCTCCAAGGCATCATCGAGCGTCTCGACCACCTGTCCCAGCTCGGCGTCGATGTTCTGTGGCTCTCTCCGGTCTACCCGTCCCCGCACGACGACAACGGTTACGACATCAGTGACTATCAGGACATCGACCCGCTCTTCGGAACTCTCGACGAGTTCGACCGGCTCCTGAACGCCGTCCACGAGCGCGGCATGAAGCTCGTGATGGACCTGGTGGTCAACCACACCTCCGACGAACATCCCTGGTTCACCGCGTCCCGCGACGGCGGCCGGCAGGGGAACAAGCGGGACTGGTACATCTGGCGCCCCGCCCGCGACGGCATGGAACCGGGCACCCCGGGTGCTGAACCCAACAACTGGGGCTCCTTCTTCTCCGGCCCTGCCTGGACGTACGACGAGCCGAGCGGCGAGTACTACCTGCACCTGTTCTCCCGCAAACAGCCCGACCTCAACTGGGAGAACCCCGTCGTTCGCCAGTCGGTCCACGCCATGATGCGCTGGTGGCTCGATCGCGGGGTCGACGGGTTCCGTATGGACGTCATCAACCTCATCTCCAAGACATCCGGCCTGCCCGACGGAGCCGTGCACGAGGGCAGCGGGTACGGGGACGGCAGCCCGCACTACATCTGCGGCCCCCGCATTCATGAGTACCTCGCCGAGATGCACCGCGAGGTCTTCGAGGGCCGTCCGCGCCAGCTGATGACTGTCGGGGAGATGCCCGGTGTCACCGTGGAGGAGGCCAGGCTCTTCACCGACCCCGCCCGCAGCGAGGTCGACATGGTGTTCCAGTTCGAGCACGTGGGGCTCGACCAGGGCCCCGGCGGGAAGTTCGACGTTCGCCCGCTGAAGCTGACCGACCTCAAGGCCAGCCTCGGCCGCTGGCAGACCGGCCTGGGCGAGACAGGCTGGAACAGCCTGTACTGGAACAACCACGACCAGCCCCGCATCGTCTCCCGCTTCGGCGACGACAGCCCCGCCTACCGCGACCGCTCCGCCAAACTCCTCGCCACCGTGCTCCACCTGCACCGCGGCACCCCGTACATCTACCAAGGCGAAGAGCTCGCCATGGCCAACGCCCCCTTCGCCTCCATCGACGACTTCAGGGACATCGAGTCCCTCAACCACCACCGCGAGCAGACCACTCTCGGAGTCGACGAGGAACAGATCCTGGCGGGGCTGCGCCACCGAAGCCGGGACAACGCCCGCACTCCCCTCCAGTGGGACACCACTCAGAACGCCGGCTTCACCACCGGCGTCCCCTGGATCGCGGTGAACCCCGACCACACCCGCGTCAACGCCAAGGCTCAGGTCGCCGACCCGGACTCCGTCTTCCACTACTACCGCCGCCTCATCTCCCTGAGGCACACCGAACCCGCCCTCACCCACGGCGACTTCCACATGCTCCATCCCGACCACGAGCAGCTCTACGCCTTCACCCGCCACGACGCGGCATCCGGCACCGAACTGCTGATCCTCGCCAACTTCAGCGGAGCCGACCTCACCGTCGACCTGCCCGACGGCTGGGAACACAGCGAGACCCTCATCGCCAACGTCCCCGCCACGACACCTCTCACGGCCCCGCACACCCTGCAGCCCTGGGAAGCCCGCGTCCACCGCCGCACCGCCTGACCAGCCCCACCTGAACACCCGTACCGCCTCCCCCCGCACCGCCCTGACCCTGCACACCCAAGGAATCCTCATGACGAACATGCGCTTCCGTGCTCCACGCCGCACCACCCGGCGAGCCCTGCTCGCCGTGACCGCCCTGGCACTCATGGCACCGCTGACCGCCTGCGGCGGCGGATCGGACACCGCGGCCGGGGACGGCAAGACTCTGCGCCTGTGGCACTACGAGCAGGAGGACGGCGCCCTCAGCAACGCCTGGGACGCGGCCATCGCGGAGTTCAAGAAGACCCACCCCGACGTGAAAGTCGTCTTCGAACGCAAGACGTTCGAGCAGATACAGCAGAACGCCGGCATGATCCTCAACTCCGACAAGGCGCCCGACGTCATGGAGTACAACAAGGGCAATGCCACCACCGGACTGCTCGCCAAGCAGGGCCTGCTCACCGACCTGACCTCCGTCGCGAAGGAACGCGGCTGGGACAAGAAGATCAGCGAGAGCGCGTCCGTCACCGCCCGCTACGACGCCAACGGCGAAATGGGCGGCGACAAGTGGTACGGCATCCCGAACTACGGCGAGTTCGTCCTCTCCTACTACAACGACGACCTGTTCAAGAAGTACGACGTGGCCAAGCCCACCGACTTCAAGAGCTTCGAAGCGGCGCTTGCCAAGTTCAAGGCAGCCGGCATCACACCCCTGGCCAACGCCGCCAACGACCACCCCGCGGGGCACTGGCTCTACCTGCTCGCACTCTCACAGGCCGATGACACCTGGGTCGACAACTACCAGCTGTACAAGGGCAAGATCGACTTCCACGGCCCCGAGTTGACCTACGCCGTCAACAAGTACAAGGAGTGGCTCGACAAGGGCTACTTCGAAAAGAAGGACGTCGGCCTCAAGGGCGCCGACATGACCGAGCAGTTCGTCTCCCGGAAGCGGCCGATCATGGTCGGCGGAAACTGGTGGTTCGGCGGCCTGACCACCGACATCAAGAACTTCGAATGGTCCACCGCCCCCTACCCGGGGAGCGAGAAGACCCTCGGCTCCGGCGGCAACCACTGGGTCGTCCCCACCAAGGCGAAGAACAAGAAGCTCGCCGAGGACTTCATCGACATCACCATGTCCGACAAGATCCAGAAGCGGATCGGCGAAGAGGGCAACGTGCCCCTCGCAGCCAAGCCGGACAGCATCACCAACCCCAAGGCACGCGAGCTCATCACCGCATTCAACACCCACCAGGCCAGCAACGGCCTCGCCTTCTACCCCGACTGGCCCGTCGCCGGCTACTACGACACGTGGATGGCTGCCACCCAGAACCTCATGAACGGCAGTAAGCCCGACAAGGTTCTCGACGAGCTCGCAGCCCCCTACGAGAAGTACGCCGCCTCGCGGCGCCGAGGCTGACACACCTCCTCGTCCAAGCGTCAGCCCCTTCACTTCCGGGGACGGCGGCTGCCACCGGGCCGCCGTCCCGCCCATCCAGGAGCCACAGTGAAAACCACACGACGTACGCGGCCCAAGGGGTACGCCGTCTTCCTCGCGCCGGGCCTGCTGCTGAGCCTGCTCTTCCTCGTCGTCCCTCTGGCGATGACCTTCTACTACAGCCTCACCCAGTGGCAGGGCATCGGAGACCCCACCTGGATCGGCTTCGACAACTACACCCGCCTCTTCAGCGACGCCGACTTCTGGGCCTCCTTCCGCAACATCGCCTTCGTCATCGTCGGCATCGCGGTCGTCCCGACCCTGCTCGGGCTCTTCCTCGCAGCCCTCTTGTTCGACTACATCGGCAAGAAGCACGGCGACGGCGTCGTCAGCCTCTTCCGCTCCGGCCTGTACCTGCCCCAGGTCATCCCGGTCGCCGTCACCGGCCTGATGTGGGGATGGATCCTCGCTCCAGAAGGCGCCGTCAACAGCGTCCTCGAAAAAGCCGGCCTTACCTCCCTCGCCGAAAACTGGCTCGGCGACCCCGACCTCGCACTCTGGGTCGTCCTCGCCGTCCTGGTCTGGATGCAGCTCGGCTACCCGCTGGTGCTGTTCCTGTCCGGACTCCAGCGCATCGACCCAGAACTCTACGAGGCAGCCTCCCTCGACGGCGCGACCTGGTGGCAACGCTTCACCCGCATCACCGTGCCCATCCTGCGCCCCGAGGTCTACGTCGTCCTGGTCACCACCACCATCGCCGGCCTGAAGGTCTTCGCCCAGATCTTCGTCCTCACCGGCGGCGGCCCCGGCAACTCGACACTGGTCCCCTCCTACTTCGCGTACCAGAACTTCTTCGAGCGGGCCGACGTCGGCTACGGATCAGCCATCTCCAGCACCATCACGCTGCTCGTGCTGATCATCGCCGGAACGATGCTCACCCGCCAGGCCCGCGAGGACGGATGACCGTGACCATGACCGCCGACCCCACCACGCCCACACCGCCACACGTCCCCACACCAGCCCTCCGTGGCCGAGGTACCCGACGCAAGACCCGCAAAGCCACCGGCAACCGCCGCACCCCAGGTTCCTACGCGGTCCTGGCCGCCATCGCCGTCTTCGTCCTCGCCTTCCTCGCACCCTTCGCTGTCATCCTGCTCAACTCGTTCAAGACCAGCGCCGACTTCCGGGCCCACGGCTCCCTGTCCTGGCCCACCGAGTGGAACTGGAGCATCATCGCCGACGTCTGGGACCGCGTCGGCTTCACCCAGAAACTCCTCAACAGCGTCCAGATCAGCCTCGGCGTCGTCCTCATAGCCGTCCTGTTCGCACTCTTCAACGCCTACGCCATCGGCATCGGCCGCGTCCGCTGGCGCACCGCCTTCCTCGTCTTCTTCCTCGGCGTCAACGTCCTGCCGCAAGAAGGACTCGTCTACCCCATCTACTACCTCTTCAAGGAAATGGGCCTCTACGACGGGAAACTCGGCTACACCATCCTCGTCGGCATCACCTACAGCGCCTTCGGCACCTACCTGCTCTCCTCCGTCTTCTCCAGCTTCCCCCGCGAACTCATCGAAGCCGCCTCCATGGACGGCGCCGGCCGCTGGACCATCCTGTGGCGCATCGTCCTGCCCATGAGCTGGCCCACCCTCTCGGTCATGTGCGTCTTCTTCTTCGTCTGGAGCTGGAACGAGTTCCTCTACCCCCTCGTCCTGCTCATCTCCAACGACAACCAGACCGTCCCCCTCGGCCTGTCCGTCATGCAGGGGCAATACACCAGCGACCCCACCGCAATGAGCGCCGCCGCCCTCCTCGGCGTGGTCCCGATGATCGTGTTCTTCCTCATCTTCCAGCGCTCCCTCACCCGCGGAATGACCGCCGGCGCCGTCAAGTAACCGCCCACAGGGCCCTATGACCGCCCCGGATCCGGCACAACCAGCCCCGCTGCCGGATCCGGGGCTCATCTATGCCCGGCACAAACAGCCAAATCGCGACGCCTACGGTCACTCCTGCTCCCAGTGGGGGAATCGCGGTACGTCCGAAAAAGCAAGATGTCGTCGAGCGCCAAGACCTCTGCGCAGGTTGTACCGCCCCACACAAAGCGCTTCACCCGGCCGGGTCACCGCACTGGTCGCGTTGCCCTTCGCGCATGGCGATTTCAGCGACGCGCTGAAGGGCCCTCTGGTACGCCTCGGCGTTGCCCGGGTGCTTCTGCCAGGCGCGGACTGTAAGGGAGGATGACTGCAGCGAGCCCAGGGGAATGCCGAGGCAGAAGGCCGCAGAGCGGCGGGAGCGGTCGGTGGCCATCTGGACGAGGCGGATCGCCGCGTCCCGGCAGAGCTGCCGTATCGGTGCGCCGAGATCGTCCAGCGGGGCCGCCCAGTGCTCGGGCAGGACAGCCGGGATGGTGCGAGGGCCGAGCCAGCCCCGGTGGGTAGGGGGCTGAGGGAGCGGTAGCCGTTGGAGAATGCCGGCGCGCGGCAGGGCAGGACATTGCGAGGTCCAGAAGTCGGTTGTGCCGTTCGCAGAGGAAGGTGTGCGGGAGCCGCCGGGAGCCCTGCCAGATGCGGTCGTCTGGGAGGTGAGCGGTGTCGCTCACGCAGTCGGGGCAGTAGCGGCTGAAGGCGGTGAGTACCCAGCCGTCGTTGGCCATGGTGACAGGGCCCTGGTGTCGCCCGTTCTCCAGCGGGAAACAGGCCACAGCAGGACCGCTCGGTGCTTCTGTCGGGCGTACGCAAGTTGTGCAGCCCTCGCGCGGTGAACCCGTTCTTGACCCTGCCGGTCGAGGTGCCCAGCGTGTCGTCGCTGGTCAGGCGCCTAGGAAGGATTCTTCCCATTGTGGACAAGTCACGCTGAGGGCACTCTCGCCACACGGCATCCGGGCAGCAGACGGACCAGCCGCCCCCGCGGGCAGAGAGGCACCCACGCGCGGGAATATCAACCGACCGAGGAGTACAGAGTGCAGCGCAAGATCAGTTTCGACCGTGACGGCGTGACCCTGGTGAGCAACCTGTTCACCCGGACGACCTCAACGAGAACAGCAGCTATCCGGCAGTGATCGTCCAGGGTTCGTTCGCCTCGGTCAAGGGCAGATGGCGGGAACCTACGCCGAGAAGTTCGCCGGGCAGGGCTTCGTCGCCCCCAGCTTCGACTACGCCCACTACGGCGAGAGCGAAGGACTGCCGCGCCAGTACGAGTCGCCCGCCGAGAAACTCAGCGACCTGAAGGCAGCGGTCACCTACCTGACCGGGCTGGCCTACGTGGAGGCCGTCGGCATGGTCGGCGTCTGCACATCGGCCAGCAACGCGGTCTACCTCGGCGCGGAGGACCCGCGGGTCAGGCCTGGCGACGATCACCGGGTTGCTCGTCAATGGGTCACAGGGCTTCTCCCTCATGGTGCTCGCTGCCGCTGGAGCGGCGGCGTCGGAGCAGTTGGTCAAAGGGGGTCACCGACGGCAGCGGTCCCGTGTTCGGCGGGAGGTGCGCGAGGCGCCGCTCGTGCTAGACGTGCCTGTGGCCGGCGTCTGTCCAGGAACCGCCGGGACGGACGCGCGGGTGGGTGGCTCGTCCTCTGCCTGCGCGGCCCTGCGAGCCTCCAGGGCGACCACGTCGGCGGGTCAGGGCACCGGCACGCAGAGCGGTGGCCAGGCCCGCAACCACGTACTCATGGGCGAGGTGCCGGTGGGGCCAGGTCAACCGGATCAAGATGCTCAAGCGCCAGATGTTCGGCTGAGCCGGATTCACCCTGCTGCGCAATCGCGTACTTGCCACCTGATCATCAGCTCGGTCCTCGGTGGTATGACTTCCCTTGCAGAAGACGAGTGGGGGCGAGGCACAGCATGGACGCAGTCGTAGCGATCAGCCTGATCCGCATGGCCGGCGCAGACCGAGCGCACCCTTCGGACGCTTGGCTGGTCCAGTTGGGACTGGACGCCTTGATGGCTGACATCGAGAGTCCCTCCCTGCCTCTGCTGGCGGGGCTCGCGCGCAATGAGCACAGACAGGCCCCTGAACTGTTCGATCTTGTGCTGGACGAGATGGGCCTGTTGCCGCTGACCTCAGAAGATCTTACGAAGGCACGATGGATCGCTGCCCGCTGGTGGGCAGCCCAGATCGTGGCGGGCCAGCTCGATCCGATCCGCGGAGCGAAGATGATCTGGTTGGAAGCTGCAGCCGAACTCGACTATCCCGATGCGCTGCAGCCCATCGTTGATCTGGCGACTGCAATCGAGCTGCGCAACGATGACCTTCCCGACCAGGAGCACGCCGGGGACGACGTCACCGCCGCAGCACGAAGCTTTCTCGCCGCAGAAGCACATCAGGACCACGGTCCCTCAACCGCCTCGCGTTACCCAACATGACCAGTTCACGGAAAGTGAGCCAGAACCCCACTGGGGTTCTGGCTCACTTTCCGTGCAGCTGCCACTCCGAGTAATGGCCGGGCGTCTCGGGCAGCTTCGGAATTCGCCCGAAAGTCATCCGTTGCCAGGGTGGTTGGGCTGAAAGTCCGGGCTGGACGAGTTCGGCCCGCTCGGCATTGGACCCACCGCCGGAGCCAGCTGGGCTCCCGCAGGCCACCCCGAGCGACACCCCGCGACCTATCGCCGCGCCCACGGGGTGCGGGTACTTCCACGGCTGCTACTCCGTCGGCGCTGACACACTGTGGGGCGTTAACCGCCGCAAGAAGGGCGCCAACAACACGCTGTCAGCACTCCGATCGCTCCAGGTAGCGGGCACGTCTCAGCCCGGTGACCGCGACGGCCTGGTGGGTGGAGTTCGTCGCCCGGCAGGTGCAGTTCCCGCCTCGGAGCTGGAGTCCTACGACGGGACGGGCCGCACGGTCGAGTACCACCGCGCGCAGATCTGGTAGCACCTCGGCTTCCGTGGGTGCAGCGTCGCGGAGCGTCGAGGGGTCCCCTCCAGCAACGGCGGCAAGGGTGCCATGAGCCCCTGTATCGGGGGAGAAAGCGATGAGCACGGCGGGCGCCCCGGCCTGTTAGGGGGACGAGAGGGGCAGTTGCCCGTCGAGGCCCGCCCCGTGACGGGGTGTGCGGCCACCGGCCGCCGGGTGGATGTCTTCGGGGGAGGAGGGCACTGGTTCGGCGCCGTGGCACCGTTGGTCGCGGCGGAGCCGCCTCACGCACGTTCGCGCGCTCCTACCTGTACCTAGCCTTCCGGGCGTCGCCAGCGGCGCACGGGCCGCTCTTCTGTAACCCCAGTCTTCTATAGGGACTCCCGCCTTCCCCGGGTCCCGGGAAAACCCGTTGTCGGTCCCACCTGCGTAAACGAATCATTTACGCAGGTGGGACCCGACAACCGAAAAACCGGGTGTCGGGTCTGACCTGGGAAAACGCTTCGATTAGGGGTCTGGGAGCGGATTCAGGGGGCCGGGACGTGCCACAGGTAGACGTCGCCGCGGGCCGCGGTGAAGGTGCCCCGAGGGGCCGGTCACCGGGACGGTGGCGGCGCCCTTCCCGGGACCGGCTCAGCCGACCGGCAGGCACACGGCGTAGGGGGTGAACGTGAAGGTCCCTGGCGTGCCGAGCATCACGATGCCCACCGTCCAGGTCATGCCGTCCGCGCTGGGGTAGGAATCGGTGAGGAGTCCGCCGTTGATCGGTGTCTGGTGAACGCCGCCGCCAGTCAGCGTGGTGCCTGGCGGATGGTGGAGGTTGGTGAAGAACAGTTGATGATGCCGCACCTTCTCCAGTAAGGCTCCAATACGGTGACTTGCCCCCCGGCGTCCTGGCTCGCCTGATGCCGGCACAGACGGCAGTACCCCTTCTTCAACCGCACTGTTCGCCGGCAGCCGCCGCACTTGGCGGGCGCCTCGCTGCGGCGGACGCTCTCGCATGCGCCGCAGGCGCGGCCGGGCAGGGTGATCGACGAGTTCGGGCCACTTATTGACTCGATGCTCCGGGCCGAGGTCCTGATGAAGGCCGCGGCATTCACGAGCGACGGGCCCAGGAGTACGGCTCACCGGCAATTATCAGCTATCAGCGGGTCAAGCTCTGCGTTCAGACGGCCCGGCCCAGGATCACCGAGGAACTCCGGAGCACACCCGGGGAACTGGCGGGGATGCACCGCCGGTTCGAGGTGATCCCAGGGGCCCAGGCCCAAGTGGACTGGGGAGATGAGGGAAAGATCCTCGCCCACATGGGCATCGCGAAGGTCTACTCCTTCCACATGACGCTCTCGTGAAGAGGGTTCGATCATCCTGACCTCGAACAAGACCTTCAGTGAATGGGGACAGGTGTTCGGCGACGAGGTCCTGGCCACCGCCATCCTCGACCGGCTCCTCCACCACTGCGACGTGATCTCCATCAACGGACCCAGCTACCGCCTCAAGAACCGCCTCAAGGCCATCGAGCGGGACACAGACGCGGCCTGACAGGTCACGTCCCAGTCGGCTGCCAGGGCCTGATCAATCGTCTTCGAGCCGCTGGAAGACCGTGGAGAACTCATCGGTCTCGATCAGTCCGGCGATCACCTGAATCATGCTGTTGACACCGGGATCTCGGACGATCAGGCTGTCCGAGACCCAGAAGAAGCGTCCGCCGAGAGCCGCTCCGCTTTCTGCCCAGACCTCCATCAGACGTTCGACTTCTGCGACCGTGAACACAGTTGCGGTCCACCGGGAACCGTCCTGGAGGTCCACGGAAACATCGACGTTGCACACCGAGTCCAAGTCCTCGTCCACGCCGGGCAGGAACGATGCCTCGAATGCCTCCGTGCGGACCCGGTACCAGGGCTCATCCCAGCCTTGTTCCACTACCTCGGTGTCCGACATGCTCTGTCTCATTGTGCGAGTGTCTCTGGGGCAGGGTGTCGGTCTCAACCCAACCAACCAAACCCGCGAACGTAACTGGGGACGTTCGTCCGTACGCAGCTGGGGAGCTCAGGTCGTACGCCGACAGAAGTGCCCCAAAACCTCCTGGAGCGAGCAAGTCGAGTCCGGTTCCGTAGAGTTGGGACGCACAGAAGTGCCGCAGGACGTGTGGGTCAGCGTCTCCCCCAGCCCGGAAGATGCAGCTTGGCTGCCTCCTCGAGCCCGCTTCGCAGGGCATTGTCGGCCACCCGGCGTGAGGTCCCGTCGGTGTTCTTTCGCTCGGAGGGGAACAGCGGGGCGCCGGGGCGGGTGTGGTCGTCGTCGAACTGGCCCCAGACATCGTCGATGAACCACCGCAGCGTGCGGTCGGCGCCGTTGATCAGCGGCACCGTGCGCTCGCGCGGGCCCGATCCGCGGGCACCCTTGCCATGGCGGACGTGGAGCTTGCCGAAGCGGCCCAGGTCCCACTTGATGTCGGCCAGGTCGAACTTGCACACCCCGCTCGCCCGCGAGCCGACCTGGGACATCAGCTTCGAGGCGGTGTAGTTCCTCGTGGTAGGGGCGAACTTGCGGCAGGTTGCCAGTACCGCCGCCGAGCTGGCGGGGTACGTCCGAGTTCGCCGCCCCAGCCGGTGAACAGCAATCCGCAAGTGCAGCAGGGGGCAACTCGCGAGATGGCCCTTGTCTTCTCCCTCAAAACCCGGGGCGGACGGGTGGGTTGCACCGAATGTTGACTCGATTGAGTGGGCGGGCCACGACCGCCTTCGCCCGTACTCGCCCCCGCCTCCCCCACCCAGGTCTGAGTCACGCTCATGGACGGGATCACCGCACCGCCGGTCACCGAAAAGGTCCGAGACGGTCACAAGCGGGAGCTGTACCCGGCTGGAGAGAACGACGACGAGGGCTAAGGGCTGGGCGTGAACTGCAACAGAACCCGATCAGCTCGCTAGCCGCCGGGAGTCTCTTTGGCCTCAGGACCGCATGTCGTCCCGTGTCGTCGTTTCCTGGAAGAAGGCGCGCAGAGGCTCGTCAATGGCCTGTTCACAGCTGCCGCAGTCGGCTGCGGCGCAAGACGTGGTGAGAGGTCCTCGGTGTCGTGGGGAGTGAGGATGAGCTTCGCCAAGGTCTACGCCCACGCCCCCTGCTGGGCCCCCGTCAACCCACCTCGCCCCGGCGGCGTCCGTGACTACCCCTCGCGGCCTCGCCGGGCTCCTGCTCACCCACCCCGGACACTGTGGGCCAAGGACACCGAAATCGCTCGGCCACCTCACCTCGGCCTGCCCCGAGATGACCGCACTCGCGCGACTCACCGGCGAGTTCGCCGCGCTCGTGACCCCGGCCCATGCCAACGACGACAAACTCACCGCCCTCGCATATGCACCCGGGCTCTTCCCGTTCGCGCGTTGTTCGTGTTGTATGCATGCAGCACCGAGCAGCATCGAGCACAAGCAGCACGGGCGATGACGGCAAGGTCCACCTGCGGCCGCCGGCCCCCTTGGCGGCGATCGCGACGAACCCGAGTCGGTGACGTTTTCCTCCATGCGGAAACTCGGTGCGGGCGACGGCCGGTACGAGCGGCCCGCCGCGACCCCCGCTTTGGTCGGCCGCGACGACGAACTGCTGCGGCTGGTGTCCGTGGTGAGCCGTGCTCCCGGCGTCGCCGTCGTCGAGGGCGAGGCCGGAATCGGCAAGACCCGGCTGGTCGCCGAGCTGGCCGCGCACCCCGGACTGGCCGGCCGCCGCCTCCTCGTCGGCCTCTGCTGCCGAATCCGCGAGCCCTTCCCGCTCGGCTCCCTCCTCGACGCCCTCCGCGACACCGGCGCCCACCTCGACCCGCAGCGGCTCTCCCCCATCACCGGCGTCCTTCGCCCCCTCCTCCCCGAGATAGCCGACCGCCTCCCGCCCGCGCCCGATCCCCTGGACGACCGCGTCGCCGAACGCCACCGAGTCTTCCGCGCGCTGACCGGCGTCTTCGCCACACTCGGCGAGACCGTCCTGGTCATCGAGGACGCCCACTGGGCCGACGAGCAGACCGTCGACTACCTCGGCTACCTGCTCACCCACCTCCCCGCCTCGCTCGCCGTCGTCCTCACCTACCGCGGCGAGGAGACCGACCTCGCCCTGCGCGCCGCCACCACCCGCCTGCCCCCGTCGCTCTCCCACGCTCACATCCGCCTGCGGTCCCTCGACGACGCCCAGACCGGCACCCTGGCCTCCGCCCTCCTCGACTCCGCCCAGCCGCTGTCCGAGGAGTTCGCCGCCTATCTACGCGAACGCACCTCCGGCCTGCCCTTCGCCATCCACGAGCTCCTCGCCCTGCTGCGGGAGCGCGGCACCCTGGTCCGCCGCAGCACCGGCTGGGCCCGCCGGACCCTCGACGCACTCGACGTCCCCGCCGGCGTCCGCGACTCCGTCCTCGAACGCGTCGGCCGCCTCTCCCCCGCCGCCCGCGCCGTCGCCGCGACCACCGCAGTCCTCCAGGAGCCGATGCCGCTCGCCGTGCTGACCGCCGCCGCCCCGCTCCCACCGGCAGACACCCTCGACGGCCTGACCGAGGCGCTGGAGTCCGGCCTCCTGGAGGAACGCGGCACCCGCATTTCCTTCCGCCACATGCTCGCCGTTCAAGCCGTCTACGAGCGGATCCCGCTGCCCCGCCGCCAGGCGCTGCACACCCGCGCCGCCGACGCCGTCCGCCAGCTCGCCCCCACGCCGCTCGGCCAACTCGCCCACCACCTGCGCGAGGCGGAGCAGTTCGGCCCATGGGTGGACGCCGCCGAACGAGCCGCAGAACAGGCCGCGAGCCTCGGCGACGACACCGAGGCCGCCCGCCTCCTTGAGGACGTACTGCGCACTGCGCCGCTGGAACCCGGTCGGCAGACCACCCTCACCGTCAAGCTGGGCTATGCGGCCTCCCGCGCCACCCAACCCACGGACGTGGGCGACCTGCTGGCCCGTGCCCTCAGCAAGGACCCGCCGGCGTCCGCACGCGGTCAACTGTGGTTCCTGACCGGCCTTCAGCACGAGCGGTCGGGCGCTGACCCCGTCGAGCAGCGCGCCGCCTACCTCCGCGCGGTCGAGGATCTCGGCGACCACCCGGAGATCGCCGCCTGGACGATGGTGGGCCTGGGCATCCCGATGGTCGATGGCATCCCACCCGCGGAGCACGCCGCCTGGCTGGAGCGGGCCTTGGAGCAGGTCCCGGCCATCGCGGACCAGGCCTCGGCGATCTCCGTCACGGGCAAGGTGGCCATGGTGATGGTGGCGAAAGGCGACCCGCGCTGGTCGGGACTCGCCGAGCAGGTCATCACGTACGTAGCCGGTGTGCACCCAGGCGCCCGGGAGGCCGAGGCCTGCTACTCGCTGGCCTCCGATGCCTGCCTCGCCGGCCACCACAGAACCGTGCACCGTCTCCTGGAGGTCGCCGACCGCACCGAGCCCAACGGGCATGCGAGCCTTCACGGCCGCACCAACGCCCTGCTGCTCGCCCACTGCAGCGGTGCGTGGGCGGGCCTCGACGACGCGATCGCCGACAATCTGCGTACCCAGCCGGTCCTGACCCACCACCGGCGCGTGCTGGAAACGCTGCACGCCTGCGGGTCCGCCGTGCGCGGCGCCCCGGAGGCCGCGGATTCACTGCTGGAGGTGAGCCTCGCGCGCCTGACCGAGTCAGGCGAGGTCGACGTGCTGCCGCTGCCCGCGTCCGTGTACTTGCGGCTGGCCACCGCGCGTGGCGAGGCCCGGGCCGCGGTGGCCGCGACGGCGGACATGTTCACCGTGTGGCGCAGCAGGGGCCTTCAGATACTCGGCGTGCGTGCGCTGCCCGCTCTGGTCGACGCGCTGATCGCCGTCGGCCGACTGGGCGAGGCGGTCGACCACGTGGTCCGGTTCGAGGGCGATCTGCGCGATCTGGACGCGCCCCTCACCCCTGCCGCCCTGCCGCACGCGCGCGGGATCCTGGCCGCCGCGTCGGGCGACGCGGTGGGCGGGCAGGCCCTGCTGATCGAGGCCGCCGAGGCGTACGACGCGATCCCCTGCCCGTACGAGGCGGCACAGGCCCGCGAGCAGGCGGCGACGTGCCTGTTCGCGGTCGGGGACTCGCGGGCCGAGTCGGTTCTCCGGTCCGCCCTCGGCCGATACGAATCGCTCGGCGCCCGCTGGGACCTCGACCGGGCCACGCAGCTCGCCCGCGGTCACGGCGTCCTGCTACCCGCCTCGCACCGCGGTGGCCGGAAGGGCTACGGCGAAGGGCTGTCGCCCCGTGAGCGGCAGGTGGCCGAGCTGGCGGCCGTTGGGCGCACCAATCGGGAGATCGCGGAACTGCTGTTCGTCTCGGCGCGCACGGTCGAGGGCCATCTTCGGGTGGTGCTCCGCAAGTTGAGCCTCCGGTCCCGCACCGAACTCGCACACCACCTGGGCCGCTCGCGGATCAAAGACACGTAGTTTCCCGCATAGCACCGGAGCCCCGCACGGCGCGACGCTTGTGCGATGCCAGATTCCCCATCCCAGGACGAGCAGGCCCCGGCCGAGTCGGCGGCACCGGATCCTGACACGCCGCCGCATCCGGTGCCGCAGGACCCACCGGCTCCGGACGACGCCCTGGACGACGACGGATGGGTCGACGCCTGACCCGCCCCGCCCCTGACGCTCCCTCTCCACCACCTGTCACGCAGGAAGGCCGTGTCCCCACCATGTCGATACATCAAGACAACAACCGCTCCCGGTCCCGACCCAGACGCCGCACCTTCGCCGCCGTCGGCGTTGCCGCGCTGGCCACCGGGCTCCTCACCCCGATGGCCTCACAGGCCGCCGAGGCCCCGGCCGCAGGCGGCGACGACGGAAAGGTCGTCGCCGTGCCGGGCACGGGCGCCGTGGGCGGTCGATGGACCGTCACGCTGATCACCGGCGACACGGTGCGCCTTACCGAGGACGGTGCCGGCCGCTACACCGTCACCCCCGACCTGACGCCCCGACCTGACGGCCGCATCCCCTTCTTCCACAGTCAGTCCGGGCCGGACGGGGTGTTCGTCATCCCCGACGACGCCCAACAGGCCGTCAACGCCGGGATCCTCGACCGTCGGCTGTTCGACGTGAAGTACCTGGCCCGCAACGACTTCGCCGACGGCAAGGCCGCTCAGCTGCCGGTAATCATCCAGTACCAGGCGGGCATGGCGCAGCCGTCCGTCGCGTCCACCGCGCAGGCCCTGCCCGCCAGCACCGAGAAGCGCTCGCTGCCGAGCATCCACGGCGCCGCCGTCTCCGTCGACAAGAACAAGGCCGAGGACTTCTGGACCACGCTGCGCGGCAAGATCGGCGCCACCTCCGGGATGGCACCGAAGACGCTGACCGGCGGCGTCGAGAAGGTGTGGCTGGACGCGAAGGTGAAGGCGAGCCTTTCCGAGAGCGTGCCGCTGATCGGCGCGCCCGAGGCGTGGAAGGCCGGCTGGGACGGCAAGGGCGTCACAGTCGCCGTCCTCGACAGCGGCATCGACGCCACCCACCCCGACCTGGCCGGCAAGGTCGCCGCCAGCCGCAGCTTCGTCGCCGGCCAGACCGTCACCGACGGCCACGGGCACGGCACGCACGTCGCCGACACGATCGCCGGCTCCGGCGCGGCCTCGAACGGCTCACGCAAGGGCGTGGCCCCCGGCGCCCAGCTGGCCATCGGAAAGGTGCTCGACAACGCCGGCTCCGGCGCCGAGTCGGACATCATCGCCGGCATGGAGTGGGCCACCGGCGAGGCGGGCGCCAAGGTCGTCTCGATGAGCCTGGGCGGCGACCCCACCGACGGCACCGACCCGCTCTCCCAGGCCGTCAACGACCTCAGCGCCTCCACCGGCGCGCTGTTCGTCATCGCGGCGGGCAACGCGGGCCCCGGCAAGACGACGATCGGCACCCCCGGCGCCGCCGCCGCGGCCCTGACGGTGGCCGCCACCGACAAGTCCGACAAGCTGGCGAGCTTCTCCAGCCGCGGCCCGCGGGCCGACGGAGCGCTCAAGCCGGACATCGCCGCACCGGGCGTGAACATCACCGCCGCCCGTGCGGCGGGAACGAGCCTGGGCACGCCTGTCGACCAGTACTACACGACCCTCAACGGCACCTCCATGGCCACCCCACACGTCGCCGGGGCGGCCGCGATCCTCGCCGAGGAGCACCCCGACTGGAGCGGGGCGCGGCTGAAGGCCGCGCTGATGAGCACCGCCAAGGACGACGGCTACACCGCCTACGAGCAGGGCGCCGGCCGGGTCGACGTGGCCCGCGCCACCGCGCAGAAGGTGACCGCCACGACGGAGGGCGCCGACTTCGGCGCCATCCCGGCGGACGACGACGCCGCGGCGGACCGAAAGGTCACCTACGCCAACGGCGGCGACCAGGACGTGACGCTCGCTCTGACGCCGACGTTCGGCGGCGCGGACGGGGCCGTCGACGGCGCCCTGACGCTCAGCGCGCAGACCGTGAGCGTCCCGGCCGGCGGCACGGCCGACGTCACCGTCACCGTGCACCCCGGCGGGCTCGCCCAGGGCTCCTACTCCGGCAGCGTGGTCGCCACGGACCCGTCCGGGGACCGCGTCACCACCCCCGTCGGCCTGCAGCGCGCGCCGAAGACGGTCCCGCTCACCATCCACGTACTGGACCGCCACGGACAACCGGCCGCGGTGCACCAGTTCTCCGCCTGGGCCGCGGCCGTCGACGTCCCCGGCGTCTACGGCGCTCCCCCTGGCGCCATCACTGCCAAAGGCACCTACAAGGCCCGGGTCGAGCCCGGCACCTACGACGTCGGCGGCTTGGCGGTCCTGGACGCCGACGACGGAGGCCCCTCCACCCTGTCGCTGCTGGAAAAACCCCAGGTGACGGTGGGCGACGCGGGCGCGGAGGTCACGCTCGACGCCCGCGCGGCCGTCCGCCTGCGCACCGAGACGCCGCGGCCGATCGACATGTCCCATGCAAACGGCGCCGTGACCTTCGCGCGTCGCACCACGGACGGCACGATGCTGGCCACCGCAACCATGGGCCTGATGAATAACGTGTACGTGACGCCCACTGGGCGGGTGACCGTGGGCAAGCTGCTGTTCTCGACCCGGGTCACCGCCGCCAACCCGCAGCTGTCGGCGAGCGTCACGGCGCCCTCGAAGCACCCGCTCCACCCCCTGCAGTACGAGTACTTCGACAAGGGCCACAGCCTGCCGCACGGCGCGGACACGCCGTTCCCGGCCGGGACGCAGAAGCGCGGCTTGGCCTATGTCGGACTCGCGAGCCCCGAAGAGATCGCCAAGGCGGACCTCAAGGGCAAGATCGCCGTCGAGACCATGACCGCCGACCCGGCGAGCGGGCCCTACTGGGGCTGCGGCATCTACAACGACCGCATCCAGCAGTTGAAGGACGCCGGGGCCGTCGGCGTCGTCCTGTTCGCCGACACCGCCCCGGGCGGATGCCCGATCACGGTCTGGCCGACCGAGCCCGGTCCCCCGGCGCTCCCGGTCGCACAGGTCCTCCATTCCGAGGGCGACGCGCTGCGCAAGCTGCTCGCCAACGGCCCGGTGACGCTGTCGGTCACCAGCAACCCCCAGATCGACTACACCTACCAGCTGCAGAGCTACGAGGAGGGCCGCGTCCCCCCGAGCCTCACGAAGCGGTACACCGACTCGCAGTTGGCGACCGTGCGCTCCAGCTACCACTCCGCGGCGGGCCCCGCCGGGGCGATGGGCTCCGAGGGTTGGCAGAGCTTCAAGCCCCTGGAAAACGTCTCCTTCGGAGCCGGCTCCCAGTTCATGGCGCCGTCCGAGCGCACCGAGTACCTCGGAGGATTCGCCGCCGACACCCTGCGGATCGCCGAGGTGGACACCGGGGACGGCACCTGGCAGACAACCTCGTCGATCGTCGACCGGCCGAGCCGGAGCACCCAGGAGTGGTCGCCGGCCCCGGCGACACCGGGCGTCCAGAGGGCACCCTCGGTCACCGGAGTCCAGTGGCGGACGCAGTGCGTGATGTGCCGTCAGGACGACACCTTCGTTCCCGCGTACGTCTCGGCTGTGGGATCGGGTAAGCAGGTCACCGAGGGCGGCTACTACAACGCCAACGCCCGGCTGTTCAAGAACGGCACCGAGATGGCGCGCACGCCGTCGCCGTTCCCGGGGCTGCCGGTCTTCGCCCTGCCGAAGGAGGAGGCGACCTACCGACTGGAGCAGAGCGGCGCGGGCAACGCGGACGTCTGGACGTTCCGCTCGCGCGGCCACGACAAGGACACCGCACCGTTGCCGTACACGTGCCTCGCGCAGCTCGGCGCGACCAGCCCCTGCAACCCTCTCCCCCTGGTCTTCGTCGGCTACGACCTGGCCGGCACGCAGGCGTTGGACAACACCGTTCCCGCCGGACACCGACACACCTTCGAGATCGACGTCAGCCACGCCCCGTCCACGGATGCGCTGCCGGCCATCGCCGGGCTGAAGCTCTCCTACAGCACGGATGACGGGGCAACCTGGAAGTCCGCCACCGTCCGCAAGGTGCGTCAGGGCGTGTACTCCACCTCTCTCACCTACCCGAAGCTCGCCGACACCAAGGGTGCCGTCAGCCTCAAGGCCCAGGCATGGGACGCCGACGGAAACAAGGTCGAACAGACCACCACGCGGGCGTTCCCGCTGAGGTAGCGGCGTAGCGCACCACCCGCCCAGGCCGTGTTCCAGAAGTTGGTCGTGTGTTGGGTAGGCCGTCCGGGGAAGCTGCGGGCGGCCATCCAGACCGTGAGGTCGCGGGCAATGCGGTCGATGCTGGTTGCGGTGGCGAGTGCGCCACACCGGCGCCCACTGAGAACGGGTCGGTGCCCGGATTCGCTGGGTGCCGGCCTATGGGAGGGAGTTCCGTGGCAGCCGCCCCTATGGGTCGGTGCAGCTTCTTCTAAGTGCGCACCGCCTACGGCGAGAAGAAGCTCCGACAAATCAACGAGCAGATCGGGCGGGCACCGTGCCGGCCCAGCCGTCACGACGCCGCCGAGGAGGCAAAGGGGTGACCTCGGCTGCGGCTGCGTGCCGGGAGTGAAGCGGCCTTTGCATCAGAAGGTGGCAGCGGACAGGCACGGGCACATGCTGTCCGGCCAGCCGTAGCGCGAGGGGTGGAGGGGGAGGAAGCATGCTTGAAGTACCATCCCCGCAAGGCTCTCCGGTCGGCACTTCGTAACCCCGCCGGGGCCCGGTCAGGCGGAGGCACGTGTGCAGAGAGGCCAGAAAGCATGAGTGTCGCTGAGAGTTGGTCCCGCGTGATGACCCTTCTTCGGCAGCACGCCCCGGCCGATCACGCGGATCTGCCAGGGCCCGCTACGGGGCAGATGCTGACGGCCGCCGAGGAACGGATGGGTATCTCCCTGCCGCGGGATCTGCGAACGTGGCTGTTGCGGAACAATCTGGATCTACCTGAGGAAGTTGTCGACGACGAAGTGGCATGTTGCGGCTTCGACGGGTTCCCGGACGAGGGGAGCTTCTTCCTGGGCATCCGGGCCATGGAGAAGCTCTACGCGAACCGCTCCATGCCCGGTGGATTCGACCCTCCGGACCAGCCGGACAATCCGTTCTGGCGTAACGAGTGGATCCCGTTCCTCTCGGACCAGGACGGCTGGATGGGAAAGTTCATCGATGTGCGGGACGGGCGTGTCGGCCGCTGGTTCGTGGGGGACATCACGGTCACGGGCGAGTACGAATCGATGGCCCAGTATTTCGACTCCGTAGCGGAGATGCTGACGCGGATTGCCGATGGCAGCTACCCGCCCTGTCGGGTCACCGAAGGTCGACTCGTCTGGTCGTGAGACGGTCCCCCACCGTATGACGGCCATTGCCGATTCGTCCTCGCTCGGGAGCGGCAGTGAGCTGTCAGCGTTCACGTTCCAGGGCGATGGTGTCTGCTGCGATGGCCGTCATGCGGTGAGGGCTCCAGCGGGCCCTGCGGAGGATCCGCCAGGACTTGAGCCGGGCGATGCCTCGTTCGACCAGGGCTCGTGCCGCTGACAGAGCGCGATCAACTGCTCGCCGAGGCGTGTTGAGGTGCCCCTCGTCGCACGCCCCCTGACGGGGCTGCGCCACTACACGATCGGCGGCGACCTGGTCGTCGTCCGCTGCGGCGGGCAGGCCCCAGAGGTCATCTCGTGGCCCCGGTCGTGGCCCGCTCGGGAAGGAGGGCGAGGAGCTGTTTCGTATGGCCGGGCAGTTCTGCGTCAGCCAGCCCGGTGACGATGTCGCGCAGAGGCATGGGCTGATCGACCAGGAGCGTGTCCTTGGACAGCAGCCGGGCGGGCACCAGGGTGCCGAGCTCGGCCTCGCTGAGCGCCGTACCTCCGGCGAGCGCGCACAGAGCGGCTGCCTGGTCGCTGATGCGGTCCCGGAGACCGGCGGTGCCACCGGCATGCGCGATGGTTCGCTCGATGGTCCAGGCGTCGAGCGCGGCCCTGTTGTCGTACGTCGTGTTGGCCCCCGCTGCGATATCCGCGACGGCGGCGACAGTGGCGGCGCTGACGAGAGAGACGTGCGCGAGGATCTCGTCGGCGCTCCACTCGCCGTCCGGTGGGGCCGGGATGGGGCCGTCGGCGCCGGCCACGGTGGCGGCGGCGTCGAGCAGCGCTCGGTAGGCATCCTGGAGCGGGCCGGTATCCAGCATGTATGGCACCTGTCTGTGTGGCTTATGCGGAATGGACGAAGGACGCAGCGGTGCGGCTCAGGTGTGGGTGCCTGACATCTCCCAGGGTGCCTGCGGCAGGACCGAGCCGGTCTCCAGGAGTGACTTGAGGTTGGCGAGCACGGCAGGCCAACCGGCCGAGATGCCACCGAGCATGTCCTGATCGGGGAGCCTCTCGTGGGTCACGGTGAGGCGGACGATGTCCTGATGCGGTTCAACCAGGAAGGTAACGATCGACGGTTCTCTCGGCGATTCGGCATCGGGGGCGTCGTCGAAGGTGATGACCAGCCGGGTCGGAGGGTCGGTTTCCAGGACGTGGCCCACCACATCGATCTTGCCTGAGCCGTCGGCTCGCCGGTGTTCCCAGGCCGATCCCGGCTGCCAGTCCGAGACGTTGGCGTGTCCCCAGTAGCGTGCCGTCAGGTCGGCGTCGGTCAGGGCTTGCCACACCTGCTCCGCACGGGCGCGGATATAGGTGACGTATACGTAGTCCGGCACCGGTGCGGGTGCGGGCGCGTTGGTCATGGCGTACTCCTCTGCCTGGTGCTTGATGGCGCTGATCGCTTGCAGGCGGGGCTTGTCGAAGCCGGAGATCCAGCGTTCCTCGATCTCATGGATCGGGGCCGGGTTCAGGTAGTGCAGCCGCTCCCGGCCGCGCCGTACGACGGTGACGAGGTTGGCCCGCACAAGGAGGTCCAAGTGCTGCGTCGCCGACTGGCGCGCCATGTCGAGGCGTTCACACAGCTCGCGCAGCGTCTGCCCGTTGTGCTCGCGCAGCCGGTCGAGCAGGAGGCGTCGAGTGGGATCGGCCAACGCCTTGAACACCGAGTCGATCGCTGTTGCTTCGAGGCTCACATTCGACATTATGCAGGTATTCACCTGCCTATCGTCAAGCATGTCATGGGCCGACCCCACGAGCCGGGCGCAGCGATGTGCGCTGGCCTCTGGGGAGAAGATCTACTGCCGGAGCCGATGCTCGCTGCCGCGATGGACGGTCCAACACGCTGCGGAGCCGAAGTGGGACGGCTACCGGGCTCTCGCAGCCCGGTATGCGGACGGGCGGGTGATGAGCCGTTCCAGGCGGGGTACCGGACATGGCCATGTCGCTTCCAGAGGTCACGGCAGCGGGGCCCTACCGTCGACGGCCATGGCGCCGGGCCACGAATCCCCACCCGGCTCCGGCGACGCCGACGACGGCGTCGATCTGCCGCATCGGGTGGGACGCCATCGACACCAATCACGCCGGAGCGTGCCTGAGCGCCTCGCTGCCCAGAACATGCCCCAGGCACACCGCCTCCCAACGCGCACCGCCGCGGCCCGGCCGGAGAAGATCCGGACCGACGATGGGCTCCTGGAGTGGACCGGGAGCGACATGGCCCAGGAATCAGTCGCCGTCAGCTTCCGCTTCCTCGACCACCAGGTGACCATCGCCAACGCCCTCGACGAGAATGGGCTGACCTTGGGGCCGCCGGAATCGGGCTACCGGCGTCACTCACTGCGCTGCAGCGCCCGGCCCGAAACCGGGCACTCTCACACGTGTCGAGGCCCAGGGGCCAGCCCCGACCGGCAGGTCACGATCTATACGGGTGGAGTTTCAGCTGTCTGCACCAGCCGCCCTGCGACTGCGAAACGCCGCTACACGCGTGCGGTTCTGACAGGTCACCGAGCAGAAGCGGCGTCGGCCCGCAGGGGACTGGTCGATGTAGACGTCGGCACAGTGGCCACCGGTGCAGACGCCGATACGCGTGAACCCGCGGTCGACGAGGTACTGGCGCAGAGTGGTCGCGGCCGCCGCAACCAAGGCGTGATCGGCGTCGTCGACGCTCCACACGGCGCGCAGCGCGCCATCGGCTCCCGCCTCCACGGCGGGGCGAACGCCACTGTCGGCCAACAGCCGCGTCAGCCCCTGGGCGCACGCCGCCCCGGCATCGGCGCGGAAGATCGCGTGGAGGTGGTCGGCAGCCTGGGCGAGCGCCTGCGGGGTGAGCGCGGCGCTCACGGACGCGGGCAGGGTGAGGCGCGCCGCGATATCCGCAACGGGACGGTGAGGGGTACCCCCTCTGCCGTCCTCCTGGCGCGGCAGCGTGCCCCAGCCGTTGACGAGTTCCGTCAGCGTATCGAGGGAGATTTCCGTGATCGTCACTGCCATACATCGATCGTAACGCGTTAGAGGTCTTCTTTGCGTTGCAGCGGCCAATCCGAGGCAGTAACTTATTAAGACGCTTCTATGCGTTACGCCCTACGAACTCGGAAGGCCGCCCATGCTGGATCTCACTCTCCTGCCGGCCTACCTGGCAGCGGTCGGCATCATCACTGTTGCTCCGGGACCTGACGCCGCGTACATCGTGGCCGTCGCCCTTGAACGCGGTCCGCGAGCGGGTCTGGCCTCCGCCGCGGGAATGGCTCTGGGAATGGCCGTCCATGTGACGGCGGCAGCGCTCGGTCTCGCAGTCCTGCTGCGCTCGGCACCGGCCGTGCTGCTCCTCGTGGAACTGGCCGGTGGCCTCTACCTCGCATGGCTGGCAGTCACCAGTATCCGATCGGCCAGGAACACCACAATGAAGGCCCCCGAGACACCCCCCGAGGGTCAGGTCCTGCGTCGCGCCGCCCTCACCAATCTCCTCAATCCGAAGACCGTGCTCTTCTTCGCCGCGTTCCTGCCACGGTTCACCACCCCCGAACGCGGCCACCTCTGGCTGCAGTTGCTCATCCTCGGCCTGATCTTCCTGACGACGGGCCTCATCTGGGACAGCATGATCGGCCTGTGCGCCGGCCGGCTGGGCCAGACACTCACACAAAGCCCCCGCACGGCTGCACTGGTGAACCTGGCCGCCGGCGTCACCCTTATCGCTCTAGCGGCGATTCTGCTGACGGACGCGCTGAGAACCGCCGTGGCACCTTGAAGTCCTTCGCTGCGGTTCGACGCCCTACAACCACTGAGCTTGTCTCTTAACCTCTGTTCGTCACTCCAGCAGCACTGTCGTGAACCTCAGGTGGTGCGTCACCAGCCATTCCTGCATTCGGTCCCAGCGTTGCCAGCCACCGCGCTCGGCCAGAGCCTGGGTGTAGACGGGGTCCCCGCCAGCCACGCGGTCGGCGACGAAGGCCCGGCAGGACGCGGTGGCCTGTTCGATGACGTCGGGCAGTTCAGCGCGGCCCTGCCGGGAGAGCCCGTAACCGTCGGCGAGAATCCGCAAACGCGTCGGGGCGTCCAGCCCTGTGGGATAGAGAGCCATCGCGGATTCGGGATCGAGCATGGGAACCCAGTACCGGGCGGTCATGGTGACATCCCACAGCGGTCGGCCGGGGGCCGCCAGGTCGAAATCGATCAGGCCGGCCGCACGACCGTCGCGGAACACGACGTTCTCCAGGCACACGTCGTTGTGGCACAGCATCGTCCCGCCCTCGGGGTCGGCCAGGTCCCGGGGCCAGTCGACATCTGTATCGGCCGGGATGGTCGCGCTGGCCTCGTGCAGGCGCCGCAGCAGGCTTCCCACCGATCTCAGCGCGGTCTGCGTCATCGCCCAGCGCGGAAACGGCGGCAGGGCGACGTCGCCGGGGATGAAGGTCAGCCGTTCGCGGCTGTCCGCGGTGAGACCGACCGGGGTGGGAGCCGCGTCGAAGCCGTGCTCTTTGAGCGCGAGGAGGTAGGGGTGGAGGGCGCGCGCGGTGCGCGGGGCCGGGCGTTCCACCAGGGTGCCACGCCGGACGACCGCGCCCGCGTTCACCATGCCGCCGACCAGTGCTTCGTCATCTGTGGCTTCACCCTCAGCTGCCATGCCGATCACGTTATCGCCAGGTCAGCCGCGTGAAGGATGTTTCGAAGTGTGCTTCGAACTTGGACGTTCACCTGGGTGTTCGCCGGACGCTGGGACGGCCTTCGTCTGATGCTGTGCACCGACCAAGG
>NZ_JBEXXX010000049.1:0-58735 GCF_040630635.1 Streptomyces sp. NPDC005761
ACGGATTCCAGGCACCGGTGAAGCCCGGCGTGAAGTTCCACGACCTGCTCGTCGTCTCCCTCGGCGGCCAGGGCCAGTACGAACACGTCATCAACAACACCGGATCACCCACCTCCGGCACCTCCACCGTTCCGTCGAACGTGGTGTCCTTCCCCTGACGCCGCATGTGAGGTGAAAGAGCTACGCGCGGGGCCCGGCAGTCGCTGCCGGGCCCCGTCGGCGTACGCCTACGCGCGCGGGGGCCCGTCGAGCGTCTGCTCGGACCAGATGACCTTCCCGCGCTCGGTGTAGCGGGTGCCCCAGCGCTCGGCGAACTGGGCGACCAGGAACAGCCCACGCCCGCCCTCGTCCGTCGTCGCGGCATAGCGCAGGTGCGGGGAAGTGCTGCTGCAGTCCGACACCTCGCAGATCAGTGCCCGGTCGTACAGCAGCCGCACGCTGATCGGCTCGGAGCCGTACCGGATCGCGTTGGTGACGAGTTCGCTCAGGATCAGTTCGGTGACGAAGCCCTCCTCGTCGAGGCCACGGTCGGCGAGCCAGCGGATGGCCTCCTTGCGGACGCCGGCGACGGCAGCGGGGTCGGGTGCCACGTCCCACTGGGCGCGGCGGGCCGGGTCCAGAGTCCGGGTGCGGGCCACCAGCAGGGCGACGTCGTCGCCCGGTCGACTGGGCAGCAGGGCCTCCAGCACGACGTCGCAGGTCTCCTCCGGTGTGCGCTCGTGGCCGGCCAGGGCGCTCCGCAGCTGTTCCATGCCGTCGTCGATGTCCTGGCCGCGGCGCTCGACCAGCCCGTCCGTGTACAGCACCAGCCGGCTCCCCTCGGGCACCTCCAGCTCGGTCGCCTCGAAGGGCATGCCACCGATGCCCAGCGGCAGGCCGGCGGGGATCTCGGGGAACTCCACGGTGCCGTCGGGCAGGACGAGGGCGGGTCCGGGGTGGCCGGCCCGGGCCACCGAGCAGCGGCCGGAGACCGCGTCGTAGATCGCGTACAGGCAGGTGGCGCCGGTGATCCCCCCGCCGCCTGCCTCCTCACCCTGGTCCATCCTGACGACGAGTTCGTCGAGGTGGCCGAGAAGTTCGTCCGGCGGCAGGTCCAGCGTGGAGAAGTTGTGCACCGTGGTGCGCAGCCGGCCCATCGTGGCCGCGGCGTGCAGGCCGTGCCCGACGACGTCGCCCACGACGAGCGCGACGCGGGCGCCGGACAGCGGGATCACGTCGAACCAGTCCCCGCCGACTCCCGCCTGCGCGGGGAGATAGCGGTAGGCGACGTCCAGGGCGTTCTGTTCGGGAAGACCGCTCGGCAGCAGGCTGCGCTGCAGGGTCACCGCCATCTCGTGCTCGCGGGTGTAGCGCCGGGCGTTGTCGACGCTGACCGCCGCCCGGGCCACCAGTTCCTCGGCGAAGGACAGGTCCTCGGCGTCGAAGGGGGCCTCGGTCTGCGCGCGCCAGAAGTTGGCCATGCCGAGGATGACCCCGCGCGCGTGCAGGGGCACGGAGAGCAGTGAGTGGAAGCCGTACTCCATGATCCGCACGGCCTGCTCGGGGTCGGGCAGGCGCCACTGCTCGGAGGCGGCCAGATCGGGCACCACCCAGGTGTGACCGCTGCTGCTGCCGATGCCTCCGGCACTGGTCGGCACGAAGCCGATCACACGGCCGAGCGGGTAGAGGGGGTGGTCGGGGCCGACGCCGCTCGCGGCGGTGCGGCGCATGTCCATCACATTCCCGGCGGGCGGCTCCGGTTCCTCCCCGCGCAGTACGGAATCGGCGAGATCGACCGTCGCGCAGTCGGCGAAGCCGGGCGCGGCGACCTCGGCCAGTTCCTGCGCGGTCGTGGTGACGTCGAGGGTCGTTCCGATGCGGGCACCCGCCCTGTACAGGAGCAGCAGCCGCTCGCGCACGGTCTGCGCCCGGCCGGTGACGGCCTGCAGTTCCGTGGTGTCACGCAGCGTGGCGACCGTGCCGGGCGGCCCGCCGCGTTCGCCCGTGGGGCGGAGGTTGACTGCCAGCAGCCTGTTCCCGGCGGGCCGCACCTCGTCCGTGGCGAGTCGTCCGGAGGCGAGCAGCCCCGCGGTCGCGGGGTCCAGCCCCAGGGCCGTCACGGCGCGGCCCTCGGCGTCGGACGGCAGTCCCAGGAGCCGACGGGCCTCGTCGTTGGCCAGGGCCAGCCGCCCGTCGGCGTCGATGATGAGGACGCCCTCGCGGACCGCGTGCAGCACCGCGTCGTGGTGTTCGTACATCCGGGTCATCTCGGCCGGGCCGAGGCCGTGCGTCTGACGGCCGAGGCGGCGGCTCACCAGGCCGGCGCCGCCCGCCGTGAGGGCGAGTGCGACCACGGCGGCACCGAGGGCGAACGGGAGGCTGGGGTAGGCGAGCTTGTTCACGGTCTCGACCCTGATGCCGACGGACACCAGTCCGGCGACCGTGCCGTCGCGGCGTTCCACGGGCACCACCGAGTTGACCGCGAGGCCGCGGCTGGCGTTGATGGTCCGGGTGAAGGCCTCGCCCTCCAGTGCCTCCTTGTACGGACCCAGGATGCGCTCGCCGATCAACGCGATGTCGGGGTGGGTGTAGCGGATGCCGTCGGGCCCGGCCACGACGACGTACTCGACACCGGTACTGCGCCGGACCTCCTCCGCGCGGGGCTGCAGGACAGCTGTCGGATCCCTGCTGTCCAGGGCGGCCGCCACTCCGGGCGCGTGGGCGAAGGTCTCCGCGACACTCAGCGACCGGGTCCGCGCCTCGTTCATGCTGTCCCGCCTGCCCTGCACCACCAGGGCGACGACGGCCGCCACGACGAGGAGCGTCACGATTCCCAGCATCAGGACAAAGACCTGGCCGGCCACGGTGTGGACGCTGAAGAGGGCGCGCAGCCGCCGGCCGGACGAGGACTGCCCGGGGGCCGGGCCGGAAGGCGCAGGCCCGTCACCGCCCGGGCGTCCGTCATCGTGATCGTGCCGATGCGGCTGCCGGGCGGAGTGGCGAAACCGCGTCCGGAACCGACCTGTACCACCCACATCTTCAGGTTTAACACGATTCGCCGTGGCCGCCCTTTCGGGCCGCGCGCCGTTGATGACCGCCGGACGTGTGAACGGTGCACCGCCAGGGCATATGACGGACTACCGACAGGAGGTGGGGTCAGTGGGCCGCATCAAGATCGTTCGACGTCCTCAGCTTCCGTCACGGCCGCCACCGCTCGATCTGCGCACGCCGTCCGGGCGCCCGTTGCCGTACTGACTCCCGCGCCTCTCATCCGTTGCCTCGGGGCCGCACACCGTGCGGCCCCGAGGCACGTTCCGCAGCAGGCCGGGGCAGAGCCGCCCGCGCGCGGGGCGGGTCGATCCCCCTGCCGCGCAGCGGTGCGAACCGGCAGGATGTCGGTGTACAGGGTCGCCGTCCGCCGGCGGCTCCGGCCGTCCCAGGAAAGGGTTCTCATGCGGGAAGCGCACGCAGACCGGTCCACCCCGGACGAACGCTCCGCCCCCGGCCCGTCCGAGGAGGCCCAGGTGATCGTGGTGGGTGCGGGACCGGCCGGTTCGTCCGCCGCCTTCCACCTCGCCCGGGCGGGCATCGATGTGCTGCTGCTGGAGAAGTCCGTGTTCCCCCGGGAGAAGGTGTGCGGGGACGGCCTCACCCCGCGCGCGGTGCACCAGCTCATCCGGATGGGCGTCGACATCAAGGCGCCCGGCTGGACCCGGTCCCGGGGGATGCGCTGGGTGACCGGCGAGCGGCAGGTGCAGATCGACTGGCCCGCGCTGGGCGGAAACCCGGACTTCGGCCTCACGCGCAGCCGGCACGACTTCGACGACATCCTGGCCCGCCACGCGGTGACCGCGGGGGCCCGGCTGCGTACCGGCATGAAGGTGACGGAGCCCGTGACCGACCGGGCCGGGCGGGTCACCGGAGTCATCGCTTTGACCGCTGCGGGGGATCGGGTGGAGCACAGGGCCCCGGTCGTCATCGCCGCGGACGGCGCCTCGGCGCGGCTCGCGCTCGCGATGGGGCTGCAGCGGGACACGAAACGGCAGATCGCCACGGCGGCCCGCCGCTACTACCGCAGTCCCGAGCGTTCCGGGGAGGAGTTCCTGGAGCTCTGGGCCGACCTCCGGTTCCCGCGGAGCGACCGCTATCTGCCGGGGTACGGCTGGATCTTCCCGATGGGCGACGGCCGCGTCAACGTCGGCCTCGGCGCGATCCCCCACCGGCGGCACGGCAAAGCCGACCTGCGAGCCACCATGGACACGTGGCTGGCCCGGACGCCCGAGGCGTGGGGGCTGCGCGAGGAGAACGCGGAGGGGCCCGTACGCAGCGCCGCGCTGCCGCTCGGCTTCAACCGCCATCCGCTGTACGCCAGAGGGCTTCTCCTGGTCGGTGACTCGGGAGGCATGATCAGCCCCTGGAACGGTGAGGGGATCGGCCAGGCGCTGGAAGCCGGGGAGGTCGCGGCGGAGACGGCCGCGCTCGCGCTGGCGCTGCCGGCCGGCCCGAGGCGGGAGAGGGCGCTCCACCACTACCCGGTCGAGATGAACCGCCGCTGGGGCAGTTATTACCGGCTCGGCAACGCGGCCGCCGACCTCGTCTTCAGCCGGTCGGGGTTCCAGCCCGTGCTCAACCGCTATGTGATGGGCTCGCCGTTCCTCCTCAACACCCTGGCCCGGCTGCTCACCAACCTCACGGACAAGCCTTCTCGCGATGTGATCGACCATGTTCTGAACACCGCGGTGCGTCTCGTCCCCGCTCCGGGCGCGCGTAGGCGCTGAAACCCCGTGCCGTGCCGGGGCGAGGGCGCCTCAGGCCCCGGCGCCGTCGGCCCATCGGGCGGCCAGGAGCAGGGCGATGTCGTCGGGGCGGTCGGCGGCCTGACGGGCGCGGCCGATCACATGGTCCGCCGTGTCGGCCAGGGAACCCGGTCCGCATCCGGCGACGATGCCGCGCAGCCGCTCGATGCCCACGTCGATGTCCGTGCCCGACTCCTCGACCATGCCGTCGGTGTACAGGGCGAGCATCGCGCCGGGGGCGAGGTGCAGCTCGGTGACGGGGTAGGACGCTTCGGCGTCGATGCCGAGCACGATGCCGCCCGCCAGGTCCATGACCTCGGCCGTGCCGTCGGCGCGGCGCAGCACGGGCTGCGGATGACCGGCACGCACGGCCTGGGTGATGCCGGTGGCCGGATCCATGGCGATGTAGCAACAGCTGGCGAACTGGCCGGGGTCGAGATCGATGAGCAGCCGGTTGGTGCCGCTCATGACCTCCTGCGGATCGTGTCCACTGAGCGCGAAGGCCCGCACCGCGCTGCGCAGCTGGCCCATGGTCGCCGCGGCCGCGACACCGTGGCCCTGCACGTCCCCGATGACCAGGGCGAGCTTCCCACCGGTCTCGATGACGTCGTACCAGTCGCCGCCGACGTCCATGCCCTGGGTACCGGGGAGGTAGCGGCCGGCGGTGTCGACGCCTTCCACGACGACGGGCAGTCCGTGGGGCAGCAGGACTTCCTGCAGGCCGCGGGCCAGGGCCGCCTCGGTGTCGTAGCGCTGGGCCCGTTCCAGAGCCTGGGCGATGAGGCCGGCGAGAGCCGTCAGGACGGTGCGCTCCTCCGGACTGAATCCTCGCGGCTGGTCGAAGCCGAGGATGCAGGAGCCGACGTGCCGTCCGGAGGCGATCAGGGGCAGGAAGGCGCGCGCGCCGACGTCCGTCTCCATGGGGATGCCGGGGTACGCGGCGGCCAGTCGCTGCATGGATTCGAAGAACATGGGGCGCCCGGAGGTCAGCGTCTCGACGCCGGGGATGCGGGCGTCCAGGCCGACGCCGTCGAACCGGTCGAGGAAGCCGTGGGGGAAGCCGGTCTCCCACTCCAGGTAGAGGTGTCGCTCCTTCTGCAGGTAGATCGCGAGCTGGCGGCCACCGAAGGCGGGGAGGAGTTCCTCGGTGACCACGGCGGACACCTGCCGGGCGGTGACCGCCTCGGTGAGGGCGATGGCCAGGGCGACCGGTCGGTAGAGCGCCGCTGACCGGTCGGCCGGGGAGCCGAGTCCCAGCCCGGGCGAAGCGACCGAACCCGGAGCGTAGACAGGCTGTTCGGTGGGGGTGAGTACGGCGGTGACGCCGTCGTGGCCGGGGTACAGGGAGACGGAGAGCCAGGGGGGAGGGGTGCGACGGGCGAGGAAGTGGACCGGGGCGTCGGAGATCATCGCGGCACGGTAGTGGTCCTCGTAGGCCGGGTTCGCGAACCACGGCAGGGCCTCCCACAGCACACGTCCGACCAGCTCCGACCGGGGGTGGCCGAGGATCTCCTCGGCCAGGTGGTTGATGTAGGTGATGCGGGCGAAGCGATCGAGGGAGAAGATTCCGCGCGGCAGCCGGTCGGCCGCCTCGGCGACGACCGGGCCGATGCCGAGGTCCACCAGGAAGCCGGTCAGATGGGTCGTGGCACCGGGCTCCGCACCCTTGTCACGGCGGCCCGAGACCTCGAGCAGGTGCGAGCGTCCGTCGGGGCCGCGCAGCCGCATCCTGCGGACCACGGGGCCGCCCGAGTCGGACGCCTGGCGGGCCAGGGCCCACAACCCGTATACGTCCTCCGGGGCCAGCCGCGCCGCAAGTGCGTCGATGGTGCCGGGAAATCGGTGCCGGCCGGTGCCGAGGATGGCGCACAGCTCGTCGTCCGCGCCGACGGCCCCGCTCTCCAGCTCCCAGTCGAAGCGGCCGATCCGCACCGGTGGGGAACTGCCGGCCGGCAGTTGGACGGGAAGCGGTTCCTCGTCCCAATTCACCGCCGTTCCCGCGGACTCGATGGCGGACAGCGCGGTGCCGAGCTCTTCGGCGACACCCCGCAGCCTGCGCCGGTCGGTGCTCCCCACAGGCTTCCCCGGGGTGGCTGGGCGCAGCACGACCAGGACGCCGACCGGCTTCCCCCCGCTGAACACCGGCGCATAGAGGGAGCCGAAGGGGAACGGCAGGCCTGCCATCAGCTGCGGGAACCGGCGCATCGCCTCCTCCGCGTCGGCGAGGTGGACGGCCTGACCTGAACGGAACGCCTCGGCGACCGGGAACGGGCGGTTCACATGCATACGCCACCAGGGGCGGAACAGGGGACCTGGCAGTCCCGCCAGTACCGCGAGCCGCAGAAGCCCAGGAGTGAGGGAGCGCAGATAGATGCCGCCCGCCTGACCGCCGGCGGATTCGATCGCGTTCACGGCAGCCTGCGCCAGCACCAGGGACAGGTGGTCCGGCGCCCGGCCGTTCATGAGCCGCCCGGACACACCGCTGCCCTCGCTCAGCGGCTTGCGCCGGACCGCGCCGTACCAGGTCACACAGTCAGCATGCTCCTCCGGCCCCGTGCCGCGCACTTCGGAGAGTCCGGCGCGGGCTACCGAAATGCACCCTCCGGACTTGTATGCAACTCTGAAGGCGGCCCATCGTCCGACATCCGCGAGGAGGCACGATCATGGGCAAGAAGCAGAGCCGGCAGAACCGCGGAGCCCGCAGCGGAGGCCATGAGCACTCCACGGCCCCGGAGGCCAAGGAGCAGACGAGCACGGCGTCCGCGCCCGATGCGGTGAAGGCGATCTCCGAGCAGGTCTCCCACAAGCGCGAGCGGAAGTTCGGCCACAACTGACTCTCCGGCGCCCAGGCGTCTCCACCGTATGACGAGCGTCATGAAGGAGCGGCCGCCACCGTCTTCACGGTGACGGCCGCTCCATCGGTACCCCTCTGCGCCCCAGCGCCGGGCTGACCCGGTCCGATGCGCTCGCCGGGCATGATCCGTCCGAGGCGTCCTTCCGCCTCCGACGTGCTGGACAGGACTTCTCGGACGCGCAGAGCAGGGCCCCGCCCCAAAGGGGTGGAGCCCTGCGGAGGGTGCGGCGCCCCTACTGTTCGCCGGTGGGCGGACGGCGTTCGCCGAACTGGTCATTGAGCTTCTGCTGGGCTGAGTCGACCTGACCGCCGTACTTGTTGTCCGTCTTCTTGTCGACGAAGTCGCCGCCCTTCTCGACTCCCTTGCGGGCCTGGTCGGGGTGCCCCTTGATCAGGTCCTTGATCTTGTCGAGCATGCTCATGACTCCTCCTCATGGAACGCTGACCCTCCCAGCATCCATGCGATACCCCGGCGCCGCACCCCGGGGCCGCCCCGCCCCGCCACCCGGCGCGGGGCGCTCACGAACCCGAGGAAATTACCCATAGGTATGTAGTGACTTCTCACGCGAGCGACAGTAGAACTCGTTCCCATTCGGTCGAGAGTGAGGAACGTCACATGACGGATTCGAGCTTACCCCACAAGAGATCGAGCGATGTCACCCGTCGCCGTTTCATGGCTAGAACAGGTTTCATTCTGGGGGCGGCAGCCCTCTCCGGTCACGCGACCGCCGCCCACGCACGCACCGCCGGCCCAGCCGCCGTGATCGGCAGCGGGGACCACGTCCCGGTCCTGGTGATCGGCACCGGGTACGGAGGCTCGGTCGCCGCCCTGCGGCTCGCCCGCGCAGGGGTCCACGTCCACCTGGTCGAGATGGGAATGGCCTGGGACACCCCCGGGGCGGACGGCAAGATCTTCGCCAACACGACGACACCCGACGGCCGTTCGTACTGGCTCCGCACGAAGAGCAAGCAGCCTCTCAGCAACTTCCTCGGTTTTCCCATCGACAAGGCGATCCCCCGCTACACCGGCATCCTGGATGCCGAGGAGTTCAGCGGCATCACGGTGTACCAGGGACGCGGCGTCGGGGGCGGGTCACTGGTCAACGGCGGCATGGCGGTGACGCCCCGGCGCGAGAACTTCGGTGCGGTGCTCCCGTCCGTGAACGCCGACGAGATGTACAGCACCTACTACCCGCGAGCCAACGCCGGGCTCGGGGTCGGCACCGTCGACCCTGCGTGGTTCGACAGCGCGGACTGCTACCAGTACGCCCGCGTCGGCCGCAAGCACGCCCAGCGCTCCGGCTTCCCGTTCGTATTCGTCCCCGACGTGTACGACTGGGACTACATGGAGCAGGAGGCGGCCGGCACGGTACCCAAGTCGGCACTGGCCGGAGAGATCCTCTACGGCAACAACTACGGCAAGAAGTCACTGCAGAAGACCTACCTCGCCCAGGCCGCGGCGACGGGAAACATCACCGTCTCGCCGCTGCACCAGGTGACTTCGGTCGCCCCCGCACCGGGCGGCGGATACAAGGTCGTCATCGACGAGCTCCGCACCGAGGGGAGCATCGCGACCACCAAGACGGTCACCGCGGACAAGGTGTTCTTCGCCGCGGGCAGCGTCGGCACCAGCAAGCTGCTGACCCGGCTGAAGGCGACGGGCGCACTGCCCGGTCTGAACGACGAGATCGGCAAGGGCTGGGGCGACAACGGCAACGTCATGTGCGGCCGGGCGAACCACCTGTGGGACCCGACCGGCGCGGTCCAGTCGAGCATCCCGTGCGGCGGCATCGACAACTGGGCCGCCGGAGGAGCGTTCGCGGAGGTCGCGCCCCTGCCGACCGGGATCGAGACCTTCGCCTCGTTCTACCTGTCGATCACGAAGAACCCGCACCGCGCCCAGTTCTCCTGGAACGCCGCCACGGGGAGGGTCGACCTGAACTGGCAGACCGCCTGGAAGCAGCCCTCCATCGACATGGCGAAAACGATCTTCGACAAGATCAACTCCAAGGAGGGGACGATCTACCGGACGGACCTCTTCGGCGTCTACAAGATCTGGGGCGACCACCTCACGTACCACCCGCTCGGCGGCGCCGTCCTGGACAGGGCCACCGACAACTACGGCCGCCTGCACGGCTACAGGGGCCTGTACGTCATCGACGGCTCCCTGATCCCCGGCAACACCAGCGTCAATCCGTTCGTCACCATCACGGCACTCGCCGAGCGGAACATCGAGAAGATCATCGCCACCGACCTGTGACAGCGGGTCCGACGAGGCGTACGTTCCGGCAGGAGGCGACGGGCAGACCTCCTGCCGGAGACCGCGGCGCGAACGGGCCGCCCGAGCCGCGCAGACCCGTTCAGTGCCCCGGCAGCACGCACACGGCGTCGAGACCCAGCACATGGTTGAGCCGGCCGAACGCCAGCCAGGAGCCGATGCTCATGCTCAGCTCCACGATCTCGTGCTGGCTGTAGTGCGCGGTCATGCGGGCCCAGAACGCGTCGTCCAGGCCGTGGTGGTCCAGGGCGTACCGTTCGGCGTACTCGGCCGCCAGCCGGGTCCGGTCGTCGAAGGCACCGGTGGTGCGCCAGTCGCTCACCGCGGCGGCGAACTCCTCCTCGACCTTCCGGCCCTCGCGTTCGGTTCGCCAGTCCAGGCAGAAGAGACAGCCGTTGATCTGCGCGATGCGCAGCCTGGCGGCCTCGAACTCACGGAGTCCGAGCGTCGTGTGCTCGTACACCGACAGCGAGAAGTTCGCGGCGGCCATGCCGATACCGGGGACCATGTCGCCCCACACGTAGCCGATCGGCTCCTGGCCCTCGGGGATGTCGATGATCATGGCTGCTTCCTTCCGAGTCGGCCGGCTGCGGGGCGCAGGGGGACGTCGAGCGCGTCGTAGAGTCCGGGTTCCGCCTCCACCAGCCAGTCGATGGCGTTCACCAGCCGGCCGACGGCGGTGGCGTTGCCGCCCGCCGAGCGGTTCTCGCCCTCGTCGGTGGCCTCGACGGTGACCTCGATACGCGGGCGTCCCTCGATGATCACCCGGTGGGCTCCGGCGCCATCGGGTGGTGACGGCCAGTCGGGAGCGCACGAGGGATGGATGCGCGTGATGTGCTCGATGACGATGCGGGGTTCGCCCTCGACGATGCCCTGGACCTCGAAGCGGACCGCCCCCTGGGTGCCGGCCTCGAAGGCGCCCATCGTCCTGGTCGTGACGGTCGATTCGAGCGGCCGCCGGGCCATGGTCTCGCGGATGTCGTCGAGTTCCACGCCCAGGGCCCGGGCCATCAGCCGTATCTGGCCGCCCCACACCATGGTCGGGACGGAGGCGGCGAGCATGAGGGGTTCGTACTCCATGGGGTGACCCATGCCGATCAGGTGGCGGACCGAGTCGGGCTGGTCGTACGTGGAGTAGTCGAAGATCTCCTGGCAGCGGATCGCGTCGACCGTGGTGCCGAGCCCGCTGATGAGCAGGGGCAGCACATCGTTGCCCCACCCGGGGTCCACCCCGGACACGAAGAGCGAGCCGCCACCGCCGGCGACGGCGGCGAGCACCGGCTCGCGCAGCTCGGGCGGCGCGCCCCGCTGGTCGTACAGCGCGTACAGCGCGGGGGTGACGACGACGGCGCCGCCGGCCACCGCCCTGGTGATGTCGGCCAGGGCGTCGTCGGGGCGGATGTCGCCGGAGGCCGCGTACACGACGGCCCGGGGAGCAGTGGCGAGCACCGCGTCGATGTCGTCGGTCGCCGCGACGCCCAGATCGCGGTCCAGGCCGGCGAGAGCGCCCGCGTCGCGGCCCACCTTGCCCGGGTCGTGGACGAGGACGTGCGCGAGTTTCAGGGCCGGATGGGCCTCGACGGCGCGGATGGCCGCGCGGCCGACATTGCCGGTACCCCAGACCACCGTGGAAATCATGCGGCGGAGGGTAGCGCGCGGGATGAAAGGTTCATAGTGGCATCGCACCCCCGGGTTGGGGAGCGGACCGGGGCAGGTCCCCGGAGCCCACCCCGGCCCGCTCCCCCGGGCTGCTACTCGTCGATCGCCGCCCCGTATCCGGCGCCCTTCTCCGGACCTCCGAACGTACCGGCGTCGAAGGTCCACGACCCGGCGGCCGTCACCCCGTCGGTGCCGGCCGGGAACGCCCAGACGATGCCGTCGCCGGCGTTCTCGCCGGGCGCGGCGGTCAGCAGACCGGAGCGCCCGTCCCTGTCGGGGTCGGTCAGCCGCGCCTGGCCGCCCCAGCGGTCACCCTTCTCGGCTGCGCCCGGAACGTCGACCGAATTCTGGTCCCACGAAGCGGCGCCGGTGGCGGTGAGCCCTTCGGCAGCGCCACGCAGCACCCATACCGCCCCCGCGTCGGCGACCGTGCCGATGTCCTCGCCGGGAGCGCCGACGGCCACGTCCGCGTACCCGTCGCCATCGGTGTCCGCCACGGAGAGGTCGGCGCCCCAGCCGTCGCCGGTCTCCGAGCCGCCCGGGACGCCGGGGGTGTCCTGCGTCCACCACACGGGCGGGGTGCCCGGGCCCTCGGCGCCGACCGGTCCGTCGCCCGCGCTGCCGTAGTAGACGCCGACCACACCGCCGGTCATCGACTCGCCGCCGTCGTCGGGGCTGTGCGGCTCCCCGGTGACGAGGTCGTCGTAGCCGTCGTCGTCGATGTCGCCCGAGGCGACGGCCGGACCGCCGCGCAGGTCGTGGTCGTAGCGCAGTCCCTGGACCTCGCCGAAGAAGAGCGCGGACCAGCCGTGGCCCGGCTCCTCGCCGGCGGTGACACCGGAGATGACCAGGTCGGCGAGGCCGCTGCCGTCGTAGTCGCCGGTCGTCATCGCGCGGGGCACGATCTCGCGCCCCGGGGTGCCGGGTACGAGGCTGCTGCGCGAGGCGGGATCCTGCCGGGTCCCGTCGTCGTACTGGAACAGGGTGAGGTCGGTGCGGCCGGTCACGGCCAGTTGGTCGCCCGGGATGTCGGGGCTGAAGTGCGCGGCGGCGAGAGCGGTGCCGAACGCGGCGCCGGCGACGGGCTCCTGGGCCTGCAGCCAGTCGCTGCCGGCGCCGGAGAGCCCCTCGGCGGAGCCCCACAGGACGACGGCGCCGCCCGCGTCGGCCACCGGCTCGATGTCCTCGCCCGGGAGGCCCACGACCGCGTCGTCGTACCCGTCCCCGTCCAGGTCGCCGGTGGTCAGGGCCCGGCCGAAGCCGTCGCCTGCCTCGGCGGCACCCGGCACCCCGGTGGTGTTCTGGCTGAGGACCGTGCCCCGGGTGGTACCGATGCCGCCCGGGCCGCCGTACTGCACGCTCACGTAGCCCGCGCCCTTGCTGCCGCCGATGGTCCCGCCGGGCGCGCCGATGAGCACGTCCTCGTAACCGTCGCCGTTGAAATCGGTGTTGCGGTCGGCCGCGCGCGTTCCACCGGGGGTGCCCGCGTAGGCGGCAGGCGCGGCGATGGCCGCCCCTGCGATCAGAAGGAATGAGGCCGCGACAACGGCGGCCGGACGGTAGGTGCGCACGAGCGGCTCCTCGGTTCAAGGACGACCGGGCGAGTCCGGGGGACGCCAGGAGGAGCCCGTTGGCCTCCTGGCGCCCTGTTTGACCGGCACCGCGGCGCAAGGGTTGTACGGCATGGCAAAAGGGGTGGAAGGGAGCAGCTCAGCTCCCCTCCACCCCTGTTCACGACTCCGCCCGGGGCGGAACCGCGGTAGGTCAGTAGGCCCCGAAGACGTTGTCGATCGAGCCGTACGTCGCCGCGGCGTAGTTGCACGCGGCGGTGATGTTGGCGACGGGGTCCAGGATGTCCAGCGAGGTGCCGGGCACGTGGTACGCGTCGAACGTGGGCTGGATCACCTGGAGCAGGCCCTTGGACGGGGTGCCGGCGACCGCGTTCGAGTCCCAGTTGTTGACGATCTGCGGGTTGCCCGAGGACTCGCGCATGATGTTGCGGTGGATGCTGTCGTAGCTGCCGGGGATGCCGTGCTCGGCCATGACTGCGAGGGACTCCTTGATCCAGCCGTCGAGGTCGTCGGTGTACGCCGTCGCGGTCTGCGCGGGGGTGGTCTCGGCGGTCTCCTCGGCGACGGGCGTCGCCGTCCGCACGGAACGGTCGGCGCGGTCGGTGCTCTCGGCACGGTCGGCCGACGGCTGCGAGGCGCTGCCGGACGCGTTCTCCGCCTTGAATTCGCTCTTGGTCGCAGCCTTGGGGGCGGCGGCCGTGGACTTGGCGCCGATGGTCAGCTTCAGGCCCGGGTGAATCAGGTCGGGGTTACCGCCGACAACGCTCCGGTTGTCCTTGTACAGCTGCTCCCAGCCGCCGTCGAGGGAATGCCCGCGGGCGATCTTGGAAAGCGAATCCCCGGACACCACGGAATAGGTGGTGGTCGCGTCCTTCTTGACGGCAATTGCCTTGCCGGCCACGGAAGTCGAGGCTGCGGCCTTTTCGGCGACGACCGACTGGACCGGCGCTGCGGAAGCCGATCCGGCAGCGATCAGGGGGAGCGCGAGAACCGCTCCGCCCGCGCTCACGGCGATGAGGCCGCGGGTCAGGGGGGTGGACTTGGAACGACGGTGCTGACCCTTGATGGGCATGGCGCTTTTCCTCTCCGCCGCCTGCGAGGTGAGCTGTCGGGTTCGGACTGGAGATGTCCGGCCGCACATGGCGACTTAACCCCTAGCCGCTCCGGTATTCCGGAACGGCGGCAAACCTGGGTCCCCCGCTCCTGCCGTACGTGAAGTGGTCGGGTTACCGGACGGCGGCAGGATTCGGCGTTCCATCCGGATTGACGGTGACCGTAAGCGAGAAAGGCCGGGCGGAACAAGCCCGGAATTCCTGATCACAATTGATTCGCAAGATCAAAGAAAGGAAATGTGCGACGCCGGTCACATGCGCGCGGGTCAACTTTCTTGGGGCGACAGGGAACCGACGCCTCCGGTTCCGCGTCAGGCACGGCAAACGTGACGCTGACCACTGCGCCCGAAACGGGTGATTTGCCGGATTCCCAGGAGGTGCGGCACGAATGAATACCGCACGGACCAGCATTCGTTACATGCCCGAATAATCGCCCAAGTTAGGACATTACGGAGCGAGCGTCGGCCGTGCCGCCGCATCGGCACGCGTGCGCGGCACGACGACCGGTGAGCCGTCGCCCGGCGCGGCGAGGATGTCCGCGTCGAGCGCGTACAGCTCCTTCACCAGGGCTTCGTCGACCGTCTCCCGGGGAGCGCCCGTGGTGACCACGCGGCCGCCCTTCATGGCGACGAGCAGATCGGCGTACCGAGCGGCGGCCGCGAGGTCGTGCTGAACCATGACGACGGTGCGGCCGGTGGCCGCGACCTCGCGGACGAGTTCCAGGACCTCGATGGCATGCCCGAGGTCGAGGGCGCTGGTCGGTTCGTCGAGCAGCACGACGGGGGTCTGCTGGGCGAGGACCATCGCGAGCCAGCAGCGCTGGCGCTGGCCGCCGGACAGCCGGTCGATGCGCTCCCCCGCCAGTGCGGTGGTACCGGTGGCGTCGAGTGCGTCGCGCACCACCTGCTCGTCCTCGCGCGACCACTGACGCAGCAGCCCCTGGTGCGGGCTGCGGCCGTAGCGCACCAGGCCGGCCACGGTGACCGCCTCGGGGGCGCGCGGCGACTGCGGCAGCAGCGCGACATGGTGGGCGGCGCGGCGGCGGCCGGTCTCCCAGATGTCCGTACCGCCGACCAGGACCGTGCCGGACTCCGGGCGGTGGAGCCGGGCGACGGTCCGCAGCAGGGTCGACTTCCCGCAGCCGTTGGGGCCGACGATTGCGACGACCTGTCCGGCGGGGACGGTGAGGTTGACGTTCTCGACGACGGGCCGGCCGGGGTATCCGGCGTGCAGGCCACGGATTTCGAGACCGGCCTTCGTACCGGTCGGATTCTCGGTCATGTGCGGCTCACGCCTTTCCGGCGGCCGGGTCGGGCCGCAGCAGTACCCACAGGAGGAAGGGGCCGCCGAGGACGCTGGTGACGACCCCGACGGGCAGTTCGACCGGCGCGGCGACGCGTCCGATCGCATCGGCCGCGGCGATCAGCGCGGCTCCGGTCAGCGCCGAGCCCGTGACCGGGACGCGGGTGGGGCCCGCCAGCCGCTGGGCGAGGATCGGTGCGGCGAGCGCCACGAAGGCGATGGGGCCGCCGACCCCGACGGCCGTGCCCGCCAGCAGCACGGCCAGGACCAGCGCCACGGTACGTACCCGCCGCAGGTCGACTCCGAGGGAGCTCGCCACCTCGTCGCCGAAGCGCAGCAGTTGGAGGCGGTGTCCCGCGGCCAGCGAGAGCGGGACGAGGAACAGCAGGGCGACGGCCAGCGGCAGGCAGGCGTCCCAGTCGCGTCCGTTGAGGCTGCCGACGGCCCAGAGGAACACGCCGCCGGCCGCGTTGTCGTTCTCGCGCGACATGATCAGATCGCTCACCGCACCGATGAAGGTGGAGATGCCGATCCCGGCCACCAGCAACCGGTATCCGGCAGTCCCCGCCCCTCCGGCGCACACGACGACCAGGACCGCGGCGGCCACGGCACCGACCGGCCCGAGCCACCAGTTGCCGACCATGCCGGTGGCGGACCCCGCGGCGGCGGCGACCACGGCAGCGGTGGCGCCCTCGTTGACCCCGACCAGGTCCGGGGTGGCCAGCCGGTTGCCGGCCAGGGTCTGCGTGAGACAGCCCGCGATTCCGAGGGCGGCGCCGACCAGCAGGCCGGTGAAGATGCGGGGCAGCCGGAACTCGCGCACGATCATGACGGTGCCGGCATCGCCGGTTCCGAGCAGTCCCGAGAGGGTCTCGGACAGGCTCATTCCCGTCGAACTCGCCATCACCGCCAGGGCGATGAGGAGGACCAGCAGCGGAAGGAGCAGCGCGGCGGCGAGCGCGCTGCGCCTCGGGAGCAACCAGGACAGCGTCCCGGTGCGCAGTACGACGCTGTCCGGCGGGGTCACGTCCTTCAGTTCGCCGGTGCGAGACGCGACACCGTCGGGCGGGGTCACGTCTGTCAGCCTTCCGGTGCGCAGTACGACGCTGTCGGGCGGGGTCACGTCCGTCAACTCCCTCGCGCGGAGTACGACACCGTCGGGCGGGGGCACGTCCGTCATGCCGCGGCCCCTGCCGTGGAGAGCCGGGAGGAACGGGCGATCCACACGAGCAGGGGGCCGCCGACGAAGGCGAGCAGCACACTGACCGGGGTCTCCCAGGGACGGATGACGATCCGCGCGAGGACGTCCGCGATGATCATGACATCGGCCGCGACCAGGGCGGACAGGACGAGTTGGGCGGCCATCCGCGCTCCGGCCAGCGCCCGGGCGGCATAGGGCGCGAACAGCCCGAGGAAGGCGATGGGCCCGGCCACGGCGACGGCGCATCCGGCAAGCAGCGAGACGGCTCCTGCGACGACGAGCCGGATCCGGCCGGGATGGTGCCCCAGGGAGCGGGCGCCGTCGTCACCGAGCCCGAGTGCCGCGAGCGGCCGGGCACAGCCGAGTGCGGTGAGCAGGCCCACCGCGATCAGGGGCAGGAGGGGAAGCAGGTCGGAGATCTCGATGCCGGCGAGCGAGCCGATCGTCCAGTAGCGGTAGGTGTCGAAGGTCGACCGAGTGCCCAGCAGCACGTACGAGGTGAGGCCGTGGAACGTGGCGCCGAGCGCCGATCCTGCCAGGACCAGTCGCAGCGGGGATCCGCCTCCGCGCCCGGACGCGGCGAACAGCAGGACGGCCGCGCTCGCGACCATGCCTCCGCCCAGGGCCCATACCAGCAACGATGCGGGAGAGTCCGCGCCGAAGAAGGTGAGCCCCAGCACCACGGCGAAGGCGGCTCCCGAGTTGACGCCGAGCAGCCCCGTCTCGGCGAGGGGGTTGCGGGTGGCGGCCTGCAGAAGGCACCCGGCCGTCCCGAGGCACACGCCGACAAGGACCGCGCCGAGCGTGCGCGGCAGGCGTACGTCCACCAAGGCCAGGCGGAGTTGGGCGTCCGCGCGGGCGGCCGGGTCACCGACGAGGTAGTCCCAGGCGCCGCCTGCCGAGCTGGATCCGGTGCCGATGAGCAGGGACAGCAGGACGAGGGCCGGCAGAAGGACCACGAGAGCGGTGACCGCCCCCATGGCCGCACGACCTTCGCGTGGCGGGACTCCGGTGGGGCGGGACCCGGTTGCGGGCTGCCCCTCTTGCACGATCAACATATGGTTAGCCTAACCTAACTAGAGCGAGCGGTCGGCGGCGGCCCCCAGGGCTCCCCCTGCCCTGAATCGGCGTCAATCGCCCTGCCCGGGCTCCTTTCCGGGCAGCCGAAACGCCCGCCCGGACCGACCCCATCACTCGAACACAACGGAGATTCCAGGCCATGGCCCCGCATTCGACCTTCTCTGCCCGCGGCCTCGTCCGCCCCTCGGTGGCGGCCTCGCTGATCGGTATCTGTGCGCTGGCGCTGACCGCCTGCGGAGCCTCCGAGGCCTCGGACGGGTCCGACAAGTCGGACACCTCCACGTCCTCGAAGACCACTCAGCTGACGGACGCGACCGGCACGTCGGTGAAGGTCCCTTCGACGCCCGAACGCGTGGTGGCGCTCAGCGAGATGGACCTGGACGCGGCTCTCGCCCTGGGCGTGAAGCCGGTGGGCCTGACCGCCGGCCGCGGCCAGAAGGGCGCCCCCGGCTACCTCGCCGACCAGGCGAAGGGCATCCCCGTGGTGGGCGCGGTCACCGGCCCCGACATCGAGAGGGTCGTCCAGGCGAAGCCGGATGTGATCCTCGCCGGTCAGCTCGCCGACGAACAGGTCCTCCAGCAGCTGCGCAGGATCGCACCCACGATCGTGACGATCGACGGCACCAAGGACTGGAAGAAGGCGCTCACCCTCACCGGCAAGGCACTCGGCCGCGGTAACGATGCCGAGGCGTTCCTCGCCGACTACGACACCCGGGTCGCCGCACTGAAGAAGGACCTGGGCACCGAAGCAGGCAAGAGCGTGTCCGTCGCCCGCTACTCCGCCAAGGGCTCCGCCGTCATGCAGCAGGGCGTGTTCATCAGCGACGTCCTGAAGGACCTGGGCTTCACGCGCCCCGGTATCCAGAACGAGAAGGGCGAGGGCCACTCGACGCCCATCAGCGACGAGAACCTCAAGGAGATCGACGGGGACTGGCTCTTCATCGGCACCCTCACCTCCACCGGAGCGGACCAGGACCTCGTGGGCGAGCTGGCCAGGAAGCCCGCCTACAAGCAGCTCAAGGCCGTGAGCAGCGGCCGGTCGACCGTGATCGACGGCACCAAGTGGACCAGCCTGGGCGGCGCGCAGGCGGCCGTCTCGGTGCTCGACGACATCCGCAAGGCCATCGTCAAGTGAGCCCCGACCAGGAGCTCACCGGCCGGCTCGCCCTCGTGACGGGGGCGGGCCGCGGGATCGGCGAGGCGGTGGTGCATGCCCTGGCCGGCCGCGGCGCCCGCGTCCTGGCCACCGATCTCGCACCCGACGGCATCACCGCGCTCGCCGGGAGGTACGCCGGGCAGGTCACGGCCCGGACGCTCGACGTCACCGACGCCGCAGCGGTCGAGGCCCTCGTCACGGAGTCCGAGGAGACGCTCGGCCCCCTGGACATCGCGGTCAACGTCGCGGGAATACTCCGGTGTTCGGCGGTCGCCGAGCTGACGGACGAGGACTGGGCGGCCACCTTCGCCGTCAACACCGACGGGGTCTTTCACGTCTCGCGGTCCGTCTCGCGCCGGATGGCCGGGCGCGGAACGGGCAGCATCGTCACCGTCGCGTCCAACGCCGCAGGCATCCCCCGCACCAACATGGCCGCCTACGCGGCGTCGAAGGCCGCGGCCGTCATGTTCACCAAATGTCTCGGCCTCGAACTGGCCCCCCTGGGCATCCGGTGCAACACCGTGTCACCGGGCTCGACCCTCACCGACATGCAGCGCGGCATGTGGCCGGCAGGAGACGAACAGGCCGCCGCGCGGCAGGTCATCGACGGGGACGGAGCGAGCTACCGCACCGGCATTCCACTCGGCCGCATCGCGGAGCCTTCCGACATCGCCGACGCCGTGGCCTTCCTCGTGTCCGACCGCGCCCGCCACATCACGCTGCACGACCTCTACGTCGACGGCGGCGCCACGCTGCGGGCCTGACCCGCCCGTCCCCTCCGACAGCGGATCGCAGCCCTCCCCCACTGGAGACAAGAAGACATGTCCGCCTCACTGCGCGTACCCACCGCCCCGCACGGGGCCGCCACCCGCACCTCCCCCCTCCCCTCCACCTCACCCGGCGCCGCGACCGCGCTGCTCGACGCCTACCGGCCCGGCACCGACCGGTTCCTCGCCTCGTCACGCCACACCCTCCTCGCCATCGGCACCTCCGCCGAGGTCCCGCACGACGCCAGGCCGTTGAGCCTCCGCGTACGCGAGGTGCTGGACGCCCGGCGACGAGCCGGGGACCCGGCACCGATCGTCGTGGGTGCGCTGCCCTTCACACCGGACGCCCCGCCCTCCCTGGCGGTTCCGCAGTCCGTACGCCGGGCCCCGGCCCTGTGCGAGGACCCGCTCATCGCGCTCCCCGGCCCGGCCGCCGAGCCCGGCACCTGGCAGACCCGCGAGGTCCCCGCCGCCGCCGACTACGCCGCCTCGGTGGCAGCGGCGGTGCGGCGGATGCGTGCCGGGGAGTTCGACAAGGTCGTCCTCGCCCGCACCCTGGAGCTGATCTCCTCGCACGACCTCGATCTCCCCGCCATGCTGCGCCGGCTCGCTCAGCACGACCCGAAGGGCTACACCTTCGCCCTCCCCAGCGGGCCGGGCCGCACCCTCATCGGCGCCAGTCCCGAACTCCTCGTCGCCCGCGCGGGAAACGTGCTCACGGCCAACCCGCTGGCCGGCTCCGCGCCGCGCAGCGACGATCTGGCTGAGGACGTGCGCCGCGCGGCCACTCTGCTGGAGTCCCCCAAGGACCTGCACGAACACGCGGTGGTCGTCGACGCGGTGCGGGAGGCCCTCGCCCCGTTCTGCGTGAGCCTCGACGTGCCCGAACGCCCCACGCTCGTACGGACGGCAGCCATGTGGCACCTGTCGACGACCGTCACCGGCACGCTCGCCGACCCCGGGACGTCCTCCCTCGACCTTGCCTCGGCACTGCATCCCACACCTGCGGTGTGCGGCACCCCGACCGATGTGGCCCGTGCCGTCATCGCGGAGTCGGAGCCCTTCGAGCGCGGCGCCTACACCGGTATGGTCGGCTGGCAGGACGCGGACGGGGACGGCGAATGGGTCGTGACGATCCGCTGTGCCGAGGCCGAGGGCCGCTCGCTGCGGCTGTTCGCCGGCGCCGGTGTGGTGGCCGCCTCCTCGCCCGAGGCGGAGACCGCGGAGACGGGTGCCAAGTTCCGCACCTTCCTCAGCGCCGTAGGGGCCGCGCTGTGAGCGCCGCCCCTCAGGACGACGCCCCCACCTGGCCCGCAGGGTTCGCCGCGCGCTACCGCGCGGCCGGGTACTGGCGCGGCGAGACGTTTTCGGGCGTGCTCCGGGCGCGCGCCGCGTCCCACGGCGAGCGGGTGGCGGTCATAGACCCCGCGGACGGGCGCCGTGCCTGGACGTACGGCGAACTGGACGCGCGGGCGGACCGGCTGGCGGCGGGGTTCGCAGCGCGGGGCATCGTCAAGGGCGACCGGGTCGTCGTCCAGCTGCCGAACGTCGCCGAGTTCATCGAGGTGGTCTTCGCCCTCTTCCGGATCGGTGCGCTGCCCGTCTTTGCCCTGCCCGCTCACCGGGAGACGGAGATCGGATACTTCTGTTCGTTCACCGAGGCCGTCGCCTACGTGATCCCCGAGCGGCACGCCGGCTTCGACCACCGCGAGCTGGCGACCGCGGTGCGGGCGCGGACCCCCGGTCTGAGGCACGTGTTCGTCGTCGGCGACGCCGGCGAGCACACCGCGCTGTCCGACGTGCCGTGCGAGGCGCCGGGTCCGCTCGGCGGGCCCGAACCGCACGACCTGGCCTTCCTCCAGTTGTCGGGCGGAACGACGGGAGTACCCAAACTCATCCCGCGCACGCACGACGACTACATGTACTCGTTGCGCGGATCCAACGAGATCTGCGGAGTCGACGAGGGCACCCGCTTCCTCGTGGTGCTGCCGGCCGCGCACAACTTCCCGATGAGTTCGCCGGGCTGGCTCGGTGCGCTGTACGCGGGTGGCACGGTCGTGCTGTGTCCGCGGCCCGACCCGGCGACGGCCTTCCCGCTCATCGAGCGGGAGCGGGTCACCATGACGGGAATGGTGCCCCCGCTCGCCCTGGTGTGGACCGAGGCCGCCGCGGACACCGAGCATGACCTGTCGAGCCTGGAGCTGGTCCTCGTCGGGGGCGCCAAGTACAGCGAGGCGGCAGCACGCCGCCTGGAGCCCGCTCTGGGGTGCCGGCTCATGCAGGTCTTCGGAATGGCCGAAGGCCTCGTCAACTACACCCGGCTGGACGACGACCAGGAGACCGTGGTCACCACGCAGGGCCGGCCGATCTCCCCGGACGACGAGATACGGATCGTGGACGACGCCGGACAGAGCGTCGCCGAGGGGGACTTCGGGCACCTGCTGACCCGTGGCCCGTACACGATCCGCGGATACTGGCGCGCACCCGAACACAACAGGACAGCCTTCACCGAGGACGGCTTCTACCGCACGGGTGACATCGTGCGTCGCACCGCGAACGGCAGTCTCGTCGTCGAGGGACGGGCCAAGGACCAGATCAACCGGGGTGGCGAGAAGGTCGCGCCGGAGGAGATCGAGAACATCATCCTCGCCCACCCCTCCGTGCACGACGTAGCGGTGGTCGGCGTCGCGGACGCTTTCCTGGGTGAGCGCACCCTCGCCTACGTGATCCTTCGCGAGGGTGCCGAGCCGCTGAAGCCGGTCGCAGTGAAGCGGCATGTACGCGAGCGCGGAGTCGCCGCGTACAAGGTTCCCGACCTGGTCCGGTTCGTCGACGCCTTTCCGCAGACCGGGATCGGCAAAGTCAGCAAGAAGGGGCTGCGCTCCGGCCCCGGCGCGGGTCACACACCCGCCGAACCGCACCGAGTCCGCTCCGCGCGGCACTGAAAGGCCCTCCCCATGGCACTTCCCGCCATCACCCCCTATCCCCTGCCCGGCCCGGACGAACTCCCCGCGAACCGGGTCGCGTGGACCGTGGACCCGGCGCGCGCCGTGCTCCTCGTCCACGACCTCCAGAACCACTTCCTCGGCGCGTACCGCCCCGGCGAGCAGCCGCTGACCGGCATGCTCGGCAACACGGCCCGCATCATCCGCGAATGCCGCGCGGCGGGCGTCCCGGTCGTCTACTCGGCGCAGCGCGGCGGCCAGAGCGCTGAGGAACGCGGGCTCCAGCTCGACTTCTGGGGACCCGGCGCGGCAGACGACGCCGAGGCCCTCGCCATGCCGGAGGCCGTCGCACCGGCAGCCGGTGACACGGTGCTCACCAAGTGGAAGTACAGCGCGTTCGTCCGCACCGAGCTCGAGTCCCTGATCCGGGAGCCGGGCCGCGACCAGTTGGTGATCACCGGTGTGTACGCACACATAGGTGTGCTCATGAGCGCCGCCGACGCGTGGATGCGGGACATCCAGGCGTTCGTCGTAGCCGATGCCGTGGCCGACTTCTCCCGCGAGGACCACGACATGGCCCTGCGCTGGGCCGCGGGCCGCTGCGCGGTCGTGACCACCACCGACGCCCTCCTGAAGGAGATCTGAGCACCATGGCCCTCACCCTGGAACAGATCCGCAACGACGTCGCCGAGTCCCTGGGCGAGGACCCTGCGGACGTCCCCCTCGACGAGAACCTCCTCGACCACGGACTCGACTCGGTCCGCATCATGGCGCTGCTCGGAGGGTGGCGCCGCGATCACGACGTGCGGGCCGACTTCGCCGATCTCGCCGAACAGCCGACCATCGACGCCTGGGCACCGCTGCTGGGGGTCTCATGACGGCCCTGCTGACCGACGGCACCGGGACGGCGACGGACGGGCCGGACACCGTACTGCCCTTGACGGCCGCCCAGTCGGGCATGTGGTACGCGCAGTCGCTCGACCCACTCAGTCCGGCGCAGAACACCGCCGAGTGCCTGGAGATCGACGGACCGCTCGACCCGGAGGTGTTCGCCGCCGCTCTGCGCCGGGTCACCGCTGAGGCGGACGCGCTGCGCGTCCGGATCGAGGACGGACCGCAGGGGCCGAGGCAGATCGTCGCCGGCTCGGTCGGACTGCCGCTCACCGTGCACGATCTGGCGGACGTGGCCGACGCGGAACGGCAGGCGCAGGCGTGGATGCGCGCCGACCTCGAAGAGCCGTGCGATCTCGCGGCCGGCCCGCTGTTCCGGCACGCGCTCTTCCGTGTCGGACCGGAGCGCTGGCTCTGGTACCAGCGGATCCATCACCTCGTCATGGACGGCTTCGGCTACGCGCTGCTCGTGCGGCGCACGGCCGAGGTGTACTCGGCACTCGTCCGGGGCCAGGATCCCGGGCCCCGGACGTTCGGGACGCTCGGCGACCTCGTCACGCAGGACGCCGGCTACCGGTCGTCGGAGGCGTTCGCGGCAGACCGCGCCCACTGGTCCGAGGCCTTCGCCGACCGGCCCGAGGCCCCCCGGCTCGCGGGGCGCGGCGCGCTGCCCTCGCGTGGCTTCCTGCGGCGCACCGCCCACCTCGGTCCGCAGGCCACGGACGGGGTACGGGAGCTTGCGACGCGGCTGCGCGCGACCTGGCCGGAGCTGCTGATCGCCGCGCAGGCCCTCTACACCGCCCGGGCGACCGCCCGCTCCGAGGTGGTGCTCGGGCTGCCGATGATGGGCCGGGTGGGATCCGTCGCCCTGCGGGTGCCCGGCATGGTGATGAACGTCCTGCCACTGCGGCTGACCGTCGCGCCCGGTGCGAGCTTCGCGGAACTGGTGCGCCAGGTCGTGCTGGGCGTCCGCGCCGTCCGCCGCCATCAGCGCTACCGCTACGAGGACATCCGCCGCGATCTGCGGCTGCTGGGCGAGAACCGGGGCCTGGTGGGTCCGCTCGTCAACGTGATGCCCTTCGACTACGACGTGGACTTCGCGGGTGCGCCGGCCCGGGCGCGCAACCTGTCCGCCGGTCCGGTCGACGACCTGACCGTCAACATCTACGACCGCGCGGACGGCCGGGGGCTGCGCATCGACCACGACGGCAATCCGGCCCTGTACGACGGGGACGCCCTCGCCGCCCATCAGGAGCGGTTCCTGCACCTCGTGGAACTGCTGACCTCAGCGGATCCCCACGCGCCGCTCGCCGGAGTCGGCATCGCGACGTCCGCCGAACACGAGCTGGTGGTGGAGCAGTTCAACCGTACGAGCCGCCGACTGCCGCCGACGACGCTGATCGGTCCGATCGAGGCACAGGCCGCCCGCACACCGGACGCCACCGCGCTGGTGTTCCGGGACGTCTCCCTCACGTACGCGGAGCTCAACACCCGCGCCAACCGCCTGGCCCGCCACCTGCGGACGCTCGGCGCCGGCCCCGGGGCCGTGGTGGCAGTTGCGGTGCCGCGCTCGGTGGAGCTGATCGTCTCGCTGCTCGCCGTACTGAAGGCGGGCGCCGCCTATCTGCCGCTCGACCCGGAGTACCCGGCGGAGCGGCTCACGTACATGCTGCGGGACGCGGCACCCGTCTGTGTGGTCACCGACCGTGCGGGCCGTCTCCCCGATGACGCGGCGACGGCCCAGGTCGTCCTGGACGGGCTCGACGTGTCCGGGTACCCGTGGTGCGATCCGTCGCGCCCGCTGACGCCCGCACATCCGGCGTACGTCATCTACACCTCGGGGTCCACCGGGCGTCCCAAGGGTGTCGTCGTGTCGCACGGCGCGATCGACAACCGGTTGCGCTGGATGCAGGACACCTACCGGCTGAGCGCGGACGACCGGGTGCTGCAGAAGACGCCCTCCTCGTTCGACGTGTCCGTGTGGGAGTTCTTCTGGCCGCTGCGCGAGGGTGCGGCGCTGGTCGTCGCCGAGCCGGGCGGCCACAGGGACCCCGCCCATCTGGCCCGGCTGATCGACGAACGGGCCGTCACCACCTGTCACTTCGTGCCGTCGATGCTCCAGGTCTTCCTCGCGGAGGCGGACCTCGGCACATGCTCCGGTCTGCGCCGGGTGTTCTGCAGCGGGGAGGCACTGCCCCGGGAGACCGCCCAAGCCTTCGGGCGCGCCCTCCCGCACGTCGGGCTGCACAATCTCTACGGGCCGACGGAAGCGGCCGTCGACGTCACGTTCCACGCGTGCGCGCCGCGCGGCACCGGCCCCGTGCCGATCGGGCAGCCCGTGTGGAACACCCGGCTGTACGTGCTCGACGCCGCGCTGCGGCCGTGCCCGCCGGGGGTGCCCGGCGAGCTGTACCTGGCCGGCCGTCAACTCGCCGATGGCTACCTGAACCGCCCGGGCCTGACCGCTGCCCGGTTCGTCGCCGACCCCTTCGCGGGGCCGGCGCAGCGGATGTACCGCACCGGGGACCTGGCACGGTGGACGGAGGAGGGCGACGTCGAATACCTGGGGCGCACCGACCACCAGGTCAAGTTGCGCGGGCAGCGCATCGAGCTCGGTGAGATCGAGGCCGCACTGGCGGCCCGGCCCCAGGTGGACGGGGCCTGCGCCGTGGTGCGCGAGGACCGGCCCGGCGAGCAGCGGCTCGTGGGTTACGTGACGGGAACCGCCGATCCCACCGCGGTGCGGGCCGCACTGGCCCGCGAGCTTCCGGAGCACATGGTGCCGTCGGCCGTGGTCGCGCTCGATGCCTTCCCGCTGAGCCCCAACGGAAAGCTGGACCGCCGCGCACTGCCCGCACCCGTCTTCGCCGGCAGAGGCGGTGACCGGCCGGCGAGCGCCCGCGAGGAGGCGCTGGCTTCGCTGTTCGCCGAGGTGCTGGGGGCTGCTGCCGTGGGGCCCGATGACGCGTTCTTCGATCTGGGCGGGACCTCGCTGCTCGCGGTCCGGCTCGTGGCACGGGTGCGGGAGGAGTTCGGCACCGAGCTGACGATCGGTTCGCTGTTCGAGGCGTCCACCCCGGCCGCGCTCGCCACCCGGATCGACGGTGCGGGGCCACCGGCCGGGGACGCCCTGGATGTCGTTCTGCGGCTGCGCGGCGGCACTGCGCGGGCCCCGCTGTTCGCCATCCATCCGGCGGGCGGCATCGCCTGGTGCTACGCCGGGCTGGCCGCCCGGCTGGGCCGCGAGCAGCCGGTGTACGGCATCCAGGCACGCGGCCTGGTCCACGACGAACCGCTGCCGCGGACACTGGAGGACGAGGCGGCCGACTACGTCCAGCGCATCCGGGAGGTGCAGGGGCGGGGTCCGTACCGTTTGCTGGGCTGGTCGGTGGGCGGGGTACTCGCGCACACGGTGGCGGTGCTGCTCCAGGAGTGCGGGGAGGAAGTCGAACTCCTGGCACTGCTGGACGCGTTCCCCGCCGAGCAGTGGCGGGAGCGGCCGGCACCCGAGGAGGGCGACGCCCTCACCGCCGTGCTGCGCATGGCGGGATTCGAGCGCACCGGCGAACTGACCCGAGAGGACGTGCTGGCCACGCTGCGGCGGGCGGGCAGTCCACTCGCCGGGCTCGCGGACGGGACGCTGTCGAAGATCGTCGACATCGTGCCCAACCACGCCCGCATGATGCGTGAGCACGTCCACCGGGGCTTCACGGGCGACCTGCTGTTCTTCACCGCGGCCGCGCCGCGCGCGGAGGACTGGCTCACCCGGGAGGCGTGGCGCAAGCATGTGTCGGGTGAGGTCGTGAACCACGATCTGGACGCCACACACCCGCAGTTGATGCAGGGCCGCTTCCTCGACACCATCGGGGAGGTACTGGCGGCCCGGCTGAAGGAGCTGGACGCCTGACCGGCTCCTTCGGCGGGACCCGTCTCCTCCTGACGCCGGTCAGGGGGAGACGGGTCCCGGGGGCAGCAGGTCCACCAGGCCGTCCACGAGTTCCGTACGCCAGCAGAGGTAGTCGTGGCCGCCGTTGAACTCCCGGTAGGAGGCGTCCTCGTAGCCGGCGCCCGTCAGGGTGTCGCGCAGTCGGCGCGCGGCAGGCAGGGCCACCCACTCCTGCTCACCGAAGGAGAGCCAGAATCGGACGGGCAGGCGCGGGGACTCGGCGATCCTCGCAGTGAGCCACTCGGAGTCCGGCCCGTCCGGCCACCAGAACGAGCCGGACTGCGCGAGTACGTTGCCGAACCGGCCCGGGGCCATGAGCGCGGCATAGGCGGCGGTGAGCCCGCCCAGGCTCTGGCCCGCGAGGACGGTGCGCGCGGGGTCGTCCGTGACGGGGAGACGCACCGCCGCCCAGGGAAGCAGTTCCTCGTCCAGGAACGCGACGAAGTCCCGGCTGCAGGCGAGGTCCGACCAGCGGGTGGCCACATCGACGGATTCCGGAAGCAGGGCCACCAGTGGGGGGATCCGCCCGTCGGCGATGAGGTTGTCCAGGAGGTGGGCGAGGCCGAGGTGCGGCTGCCAGTGCTCTCCGTCCAGAAGGACGAGGACGGGCAGGGCCGTTGCCCCATGGGCGCCGGCCGGCCGGTACGTCCACACACGCCGGTTCCCGCCGAGGTGCGCGGAAGGCACCTCGTGGGCCGAGACCTCGCCCCTGACGACGCCCGGTCGTGGCAGCCAGTCGCGGGCGCTCGGGGCGGCCGGGAGTTCCGCGTAGGAAACCGGGTCGCCGGCCCACCGACGCGGCAGCGAGCGGTGGTTCAGCGGATCGTGCCGGCGTCGGGTGCGCAACAGGCGCCAGTAGTCGGCCGCCTCCGGACCCGGGCCGTCGCCCTCGTCCACGTAGAAGTCGTAGGTGCCCCGCCAGTCGTTCCGCAGTCTCAGCGTCCAGTGCCACACATCCGTCCCGGGGACGTGGTCCATCAGGTTGCCCTCGGGGTCCCGTGGGTCACCGAGCTTGTTGGGCAGCACCTGGACGGCCCGGGTGCCGGGAGCTCCGCGCCAGAGGAACGTCACGGCCGCGTGGTCGCCGCTGCCCAGCGGGTCCGGCCCGACGAGCGGCGTGCCGGACCCGGCCACCCGGGCCCAGAAGTCTTCGGCGTCGTCCGGGCCCGGGAGGGCGCAGACGGGTTCCACGAGTCGGGTCAGCGGATCCGGCCGTGCCGTCCTGGGCGGTCGCTGCGGGGCGTCCTGGGGCGGCACAGACATGATCATGAAACGTGGCTCCGAATGACGAGGCGTGCAACTTAGGGTCACCTTACCTTTCGGGGCGCACGAGGTCCGCCGCGGTTACCCGGCGCCGCACCTCCACCTGCACCCCTCGAAATCCCCCCACTTACTTAGGTTAGGCTGCCCTAAGCATTTCACGATTACTTCACTCAACGCGGGCTCCCTCTGGCCTCGTTGACCCACAAATCCCCTCGCGCCTCGATGCCCGCCTGCCAGGAGCAACCCACGATGAACCCCGACAGACCCTCCCGCATCCCCGCCCCACGCGCCGGATTCGGCCGCGTGGCCGCACTGGCCGCCGGTGCCACACTCGGCCTGGGCGCCCTCGCCGCGCCCCTGGCCACCGCGAGCAGCGAAGGAGTGCCCGCCGGGAGTCCGCCCGCACTCGTCGCCGACGCCATCGCCCCCACGGTCGCGCTGGGCGCGACCACCGTGCGGCCCGGCGGCGACGTGCCGTTCTCGGCCTCCGGCTTCCCCGCGGGAGCCACGCTCAGCGTCAAGTTCGACGACAGGACACTGTTGAAGCAGTTTCCGGTCGGCGACGACGGCACCGTCGACGGAACGGTGACCGTACCGTCCGACGCGGCGGCGGGCGGCGAACACTGGCTGCGGTTCCTGGCGCCGCAGACCAGCGTCAGGAGCGAGAACCTGACAGTGACCGGTGGCGCGCCGTCACCGACGCCCACGCCCACGCCTACGCCCACGCCGACGTCCAAGCCGTCACCGACGCCCACCCCGACCGCGACCTCGACCTCGACGACAAAGCCCACCCCGACGGCTACGGCCGCCCAGCCCGCCGTCCGGCTGCACAGTTCCGGGGCCACGGCGGGAGGCAAGGTCTCCTTCACCCTTTCAGGGTTCACCAAGGGCCAGGACGTCACGGTCAAACTCGACGACGGCGAGATCATCGGCCGGTGGACGTCAGCGGTGAACGCCGCGGGTACGTTCACCGGCACCGTCACCCTGCCGAAATCGACGTCATCCGGGTCCCATTGGCTGCGATTCCTCGCCCCGAACCCCTCCACGAGCCTGCGCGCCGACCTCTCGGTGACGGCCGTCGGCACAGGTGGCACCGGCGGTTCCGCAACAGGCGGCGGGTCCGGCGGGGGCGGGACCGGAACGGCCGGGGGCTCCGGCGGCGGATCCGGCACAACGGGCGGCTCCGGCAGCAGCACGGGCGCGTCCGCCTCGATCACCGCGGGCTCCCGGGTCGCCGGCGGCGGCAAGGTCTCCTTCCGGGTGACCGGCTTCCCACCCGGTCAACAGCTCACCGTCAAGCTCGACGACTCCGAGATCATCGGGCAGTGGCCGAACGGCATCTCCGCCGAAGGGAGCCTCTCCGGCACCGTGACGATCCCGGAGTCCGCGACGAAGGGCGCGCACTGGCTGCGCTTCCTCGCACCGAGTCCGTCGACAAGCCTCAGGGCGGACTTCACCGTCACCACGGGCGCGAGCGCCGACGGCGTCACCGCCACGGACCCTTCCGGCGACGCGGCCACCCCGGCGCCGGCCGCTTCCGGCGCACCCGCGGCCGCATCCGACTCCCGCGGCGCCAAGGCCGAGATCACCGCCAGTCAGGTCCAGGCGGGCGGCAAGCTCCACTTCGTGGTGACGAAGTTCCCGGCCGGCAGGACGGTCACCGTCAAGCTCGACGACGACGGGATCCTGGGCCAGTGGAAGGCGGACGCGAAGGGCTCGTACGAGGGTGAGGTGACCGTCCCGGACGACACCCCGGCAGGAGCCCACTGGCTGCGCTTCCTCGCGCCGGATCCCGCCACGACACTCAAGGTCGACTTTCAGGTGACCGGAGCGGACGGCGCCGCGGGCAGCGCCCCGGGGGCGGCCACCGCCGCGCCGGACACCGCCTCCCTCGCCACCACGGCCTCGTCCGTGGAGAGTTCCGTCTCGTACGCGACCATCGCCTGGTCGGCAGCGGCGGCCGCGGTGGGCGGAGCCGCCGGCGCCGCGGGCACCACCCTGTTCGTGGTCCGTAGGCGGCGACCGGTCGCCGAACAGGGCTGACACGGTACGAAAACCCCTCACAGCCAACCGAGTTGTTAGCCAGATCACACATCTGACAGAGCATTACTTAGGTAAGCCTAAGCTAAGTTCAGAAGTGAAGATCCCCATGAAACACCTCCAGGGAGTTGACCTCAGCATGACCTCACCCACCCGCAGCCTGCGTCGCACCGGCACCTGCGCGGCCGTCGCCGTCGCACTCGCCGCAGGCAGCACCGCGGCGCTGACGGGCGCCGCGTCCGCTCACCCCCGGCCTGCCGCATCGGCCACCACCGCCGCACCGATCACGAACGGGCTCTACCAGTCGTCCTACTCGGAGCGGAACCACGTCCTGTGGACCACCTCCGCGGTGGGCCGGCCGCCGGTGACGAACTCCGCCCTGACGAAGGTGGACCCGCGGACGCTCAAGGTGAAGGCGACCTACACGCCGCCCGTCACCGACGCGGCGACCGGCGCCGTCGAGGCGGTCTACGGTGTGGCGGTCGACGACGAGCACAACACCGTCTGGACGACCAACACCCGCAACAACTCGGTCGCCGTCTACAGCCAGCGCACCGGCGAGCACCTCGCCACGCTCCCGAACGTGGCCCATGCACGGGAGATCGTCGTCGACGAGCGCCACGACACGGTGTGGGCGAGCGCGTTCGGTGACGGCACGCTCGTCGCCTTCGACAGCCGTACTCTCAAGGAGAAGAAGCGGGTCACTGTCACGGGCTCCGGCCCCACCGGCCTGGCCGTCGACGAGCGCTCCGGCGCCGTGTACGCCGCCGACCTCACCAACGACCAGATCATCCAGGTCACCCCGCGCTCCACCGCCCCGCGGCTCATCCCGGCCGGTGACGGTCCGATCTCCGTCTCCCTGTCCAAGGACGGCCGCACCGCCTACACCGCCAACCAGACCGGCGGGGACGTCTCGGTCGTCGACCTGCGCAAGGGCCTCGTCACCAAGTCCGTCGTCACCGGCCAGGGCCCGCTGTCCGTCGCGACGGACGACCGTTCGGGCAACGTCCTGGTGGTCAACCGCACGGACGCCGCTGTCACTGTCGTCAGCCCGCGCAAGGGCTCCGTGGTGGAGACCCTGGCCACCGGCGCCAACCCCAACCACATCGAGATCGCCGACGGCATCGCGTACGTCGTCGACAAGTCCGGTGCGGGCACGGACGGCAAGGACCAGCTGCACCGCATCCGCCTTGCCCGCTGACACCTCGTCACCTCCGAAGGGGTCCGGCACTGCGCATGACGCGGGTTGCCCGGACCCCTTCGGCGCTGTCGGTACGCGCCCCGGGCCTCAGCCTGCCAGCAGCGCCTCCACTGCCAGCGCGGTGTCCGGGTGCCGCCCGAGCAGGGCCGCGCCCGACCGGCCCGGTTCGGCGTCCTCCCATGTTCCTTCGCTCCCCAGCAGGACCGCCACCGCGTCGAAGGTCTCGGGATACGCGGCCGGCAGCATGCAACCGCCGCCCGACGGCAGGTGGTCCGCCCCCGGCACTCCCGGCTGCGCCCGCCACGGCGGTATCCAGGTGTCGAGCGCGGCGAGGCCGCCTGGGAAGGTGCGTCCGGCCTCGCGGATGAGCAGCGGGGCCAGGTCGGCGCCGCCCGCCCGCAAGGTGGTGACCAGGGTCGGCAGCCAAGGCAGGAGCACCGGGTCGGGCAGCCGTCCGAACGCCTGCGACACCGCCTCCACGACGAAGTCCGTGAGACCCGGAACGGGTTCCAGGGCGTGGACCAGGCCGCTGAGGTAGCGCGGGTATGCGGGCACCACCAGGGGATTCCCCAGCAGTTCGTCGCACCTCGACCGCAACTGAGCGCGCGTGAGGTCTCCGAGCTGCACCTGCGCGGCCCACAGCAGCGCCGTCCTGGACGGCTCCTGCGGATGCGACTGGGCCAGCGCCAGCTGGAGCTGGGCGCGGTCGCAGCCGAGCGACAGGGCCAGGCTCTCCATGCCGAACAGGAAGCCGAGCATCGCCGCCACTTGGCGGACGGTGGCGTCGTCGTCGGTGAACGACATCGGCAGCAGCGTGCAGTAGTGGGCGTACCCGGCCTTGACGAAGGACTCGATCCAGGGCGGCAGGACGGGCTCACTGGTGCGGTAGTACGCCAGCAGCCGCCGCACCCGGCGCAGTACCTCCGGCGCCCCGTCGACGCTGCGTTCGGCCGCCAGCACCTCCAGCGCACGCGTGCCGAGCTCGTCGGCCAGGCGGCTGCCGCGCAGGTACAGCGTCGCGTCCTCGACCGCTCCCAGCACACTCGCAGCGGTCGCCTGCGGCGCGTACGCCGTGCGGCGCAGCCGCTGCTCCAGGACCTGCTCGATGCTGACACCCTCGTAGCCCAGCTCGATGAGAGCCCGCTGGTGGGTGCCCAGTGCCAGGTCCCACGACTCCTGGACCGACCGCTCCCCCAGGCTCCGCTCGCCCATGATCGGCCGGGCTGCGCCCGGTGGCATCAGCCGGCGCAGCATCCACAGGACGTCGGAGCACCGCTCCAGTTCCGGCCGGGAGGAGATGTCGAGGAGCGCTCGTTGCACACCGCGCTGCTCCAGCCGCAGATCCAGAGCCGTGAGCCGGTCGTGCACGTCCCGGGCCAGCGGCGGGAGGGACTCGTAGCCGACCTGGCCGACCCGGTCGCCGCCCATCATGATCTCCACCAGGCGACGCACGTCGCGCCGGCCGGGCACGGAGTCCTTCTCGATGCAGGTGACGGCCGCGTCCTGGAAGTCGTACGGCGTGGGCCTCGCCCGGTCGCGCAGACCGGCCAGCAGGATCGACGTCTCGAACACCGCGATGGCGTCGGCGGTGGAGGCGAGATAGCCGTTGCGGCGGGCCGCGCGCACGATCTCCACGGACCAGCCGAGAAGTTCGGCCTCGTCGAGCCGGTCCAGGAGAGGCGGCCGCCGAAGGAATCCGGACAGCTTGTCGGAGGGTTCGGCCGACGGCGCGGTCACCGGCGCGGCCACGGCCTTCCTGGCCCTCGGCTTCTTCGCCCCCGTCTGCCCGGCCAGCCGGAACGGCTCCACGCGTGTGCGCCGGACGTTCTTCGCCCAGAGCGCCGCGGCGATCGACACCGAACCAGCGGCCAGGCCGAACTGAGCCTCGATCGCCGCATGACTGGAGGGGATCAGCCCGTGCTGCCACTTCGTGGCAGTGCGCGGGGTGATCTCGAAGGTGTCGCTGCCGTGGACGCCGAACTCGGCGACACGGCTGGCCGCGTGGAAGGCGCCGCAGACGTAGAGGCCGTCGGCGGGGTCGGTCCCGGTCGCGGCCAGGTGTTCACGCATCCGTGTCCACATATGGCGTTCGCGGTCCTCGTCCACGCGTACCCGGCGCGGGTCGCCCGGTGCGAGGTGGCGGAAGAGACTGCCGATCAGGAGCATGACCTGGCGGTAGGTGTCGTGGTCGCCCTCGCCGAGGGGCAGCTCCACATACTGGTGCCACCACTCCGACCAGTGCCGCACCTTGCCGTGCCGCAGCAGGTGCTCCTCCAGTTCGGCGAAGCGGGGCCGCAGGTCTCCGATCCCGACACCGACCGCGTCGCCGTGCAGGGCGGCCTCCTCGGCGGGCGGTGCGTCGGAGCCGGATGACGCCGCTTCGTCGTCGGGGTGTGCCGTACCTCGTGGGTCCCACTGGTAGACGTGGTCCGAGGAGCGGTCGACGAGGACCAGTTCCACGCCCGGTGTGTCGAGTGCGTAGGCGATCGCCTGGTACTCGGCCGAGGCCTCGGTGATCGGGGCGACCACCGACAGCGGGGCCCAGCCGGCCGGGAAGCCGTCGGTCTCGGTCGCGAACGCCTGGACGGCCACAGGCAGCTTGCAGTTGCGCAGCTCGGCGAGCAGCGGCGCCATGTCCTCGCACAGCTCCAGGTAGACCACCTTCGGCCGCTTCTCCCGCAGGCGGCGCGCCATCGCGAGCGCCGAGGCGGGCGAGTGGTGACAGACGGGGAAGATCTCCAGGGGTTCACGCACGGCTCGGTCTACGTCGTCGACGATGCCGAGGAGGATGCTCTCGAGGGCGTCGGGCCCGTCGGCGAAGGCTGCGGCGGCCTCCTGCAACTGCGTGCGCAGCTCTGCGAAGCTCCGTTCGTGCGCGGCGGTCATGACAGGGTGGCGATCGTCTCGCGGCCGCCCTCCAGGAACTCGGGCCAGGCACCGCCCTCTTCCTTGCTGCGGGGCTCGACGACGCCGTGCAGGTACTTGTTGAGGATGGCCAGGTCCTCGGGATCGCGCCGGGCCAGCGAACCCACGAGCGAGGAGGCCAGGCTCCGGGCGGTCAGGTCGCGTTCGCCGAAGAAGTTGCCGTGCAGGATCGCGTCCTCCAGCACGCCGATCTGTTCGGCGGTGGACAGGGCGGACTCCAGCTTCTCGTCGTCGCTGCCGGCCGCGGACGCCGAGGCGCGCAGGTCGGCGAAGCTCTGCAACAGCACGTCGAGGAGTGTCGGAGGCACGTCCAGCTCGATGCTGTGCCGGCGCAGCAGTTCCTCCGTGCGAAAGCGGACGATCTCCGCCTCGTTCTTCTTGTTCGTCACCACGGGGATGCGGACGAAGTTGAAGCGGCGCTTGAGCGCGGAGGACAGGTCATTGACGCCCCGGTCACGGCTGTTGGCCGTGGCGATGACGGAGAAGCCGGGCTTGGCGAAGACGATGTTGTCGCTGTCCAGCTCGGGTACGGAGATGTACTTCTCGGACAGGATGGAGATCAGCGCGTCCTGGACGTCACTGGTGGAGCGGGTCAGCTCCTCGAAGCGGCCGATCGCGCCGGTCTCCATCGCCGTCATGATCGGTGACGGGATCATGGACTCCCGGGACTGTCCCTTGGCGATGACCATGGAGACGTTCCAGGAGTACTTGATGTGGTCCTCGGTCGTGCCCGCCGTGCCCTGCACCACCAGCGTGGAGTTGCGGCAGATCGCGGCCGACAGCAGCTCGGCCAGCCAGCTCTTGCCGGTACCGGGGTCCCCGATGAGCAAGAGGCCGCGGTCGGAGGCCAGGGTGACGATGGACCGCTCGACGAAACTGCGATCGCCGTACCACTTCTGAGTGATCTCCCGGTCGAGGCCGTCGGAACGCTCCGAGCCCAGGATGAACAGGCGGACCATCTTCGGGGAGAGCCGCCAGGAGAAGGGCTTGGGATTGTCGTCGACGGATTCGAGCCAGGCCAGTTCCTCGGCGTACTTGAGCTCGGCGGGAGCGCGCAACAGGTCGGACATGAGAGGCCCTTTCTAGGCGAGGAACGTCTTGAGCTCGTGGACGAGCTTGCTGATGTGGCCGGAGAGCACCGGCGTGCCGAGGGCCTTGAAGCGTTCACGGAACCAGGGGTTGACCTCCTGGCGGCCGGAGCTGGTGACCGAGCCGACGGGGATGAACTTCACTCCGGAGCGGTGGACGGCCTCGATGCCCTCGAAGAGCGGCTGGGAGCGGCCGAACTCGTAGAAGTCCGAGATCCACACCATCACCGTGTCCTGCGGATCGGTGATCTTCGGACGGGCCATCGCCATCGCGACCGGACCGTCGTTGCCCCCGCCGAGCTTGGTGCGCAGCAGGGTCTCGAAGGGGTCGTGCACCCAGGGGGTGAGATCGAGTGCCTGGGTGTCGTACGCGATCAGATGGACGTCCACTTTCGGAAGTCCGGCGAACACCGACGCCAGGATGGTGCAGTTCACCATGGAGTCGACCATCGAGCCCGACTGGTCCACGACGACGATGAGCCGCTGGGGGGTCGTCCTTCGCGCGGTGTGCCGGTAGTAGAGACGGTCGACGTACAACCGCTCCTCCTCCGGGCTCCAGTTGGTGAGGTTCTTCCAGATCGTGCGGTCGAGGTCGAGGTTGCGGAACACCCGCTTGGGCGGGACGGAGCGGTCCACGGTGCCCACCGTGGACTTGGCCACCTGGGTGCGCAGCACTTCGGCCACCTCGTCGACGAAGCGGCGGATCAGGGCCTTGGCGTTGGCCAGGGCGAGTCCGGAGAGGTTGTTCTTGTCCCGCAGCAGTTGCTCGATGAGCGACATGCTGGGGGTGAGCTGCGCCGCGAGGGCGGGGTCGGCCAGCACCTCGCGCAGGTGCATCCGCCGGACGAGATCGGCTTCGAGGGCGCCGAGCTCCGGCCCGATCGCCGGAATCAGCCGGGCGAGGCCGGGAGGGGCACCGGCCCCTGAGCCGCCTCCCCCGGTGCGGGCTCCCCGCAGTTCGCCGGGCGCGCAGCCGAGGGCGCGCTCCAGCCATCCCGCGTCGGACTGCCAGCGCGCCAGCTGTCCGGCGGTGACCGTCCCGGGGCCGGAGGCGAAGACGTTGAGGAGCACCTTCGAGACCAGCGCCGCCCTTCGCACCTCTGCGGCCCGGTCCCGTACGCCTTCGTCGTCGGGCCCGGGGGTCATCAGGCCGTCGAACTCGCCGGCCAGCTCCGGGTGGCGCTGCACTACCGAGTCGACGGAGGCCTGCGGGTCCAGCAGAGCGGGCGGCAGCCGGAGGTCCTCGACGACGGCGAGGCTCGCCGACTCCAGCGCGGGCTGCTCCTCGGGGTCGAAGAGCCGGGCGAGGAGGCGCCAGTACAGCACCTGGCGGCGGTTCTCGTGCGGGTCGGCCTCGGGGGTGCGCACAGAGGTGGCCGGGTCGGGTACGGACGGCTCCGGCAGGTCCGTCATGTGCTCCGTCATTTCCGCAGCAGCCTTCCCGCGCGCTCCCTCAGTACGGCCACGGCGTCGGTGGCGGCCTTCTCGGCCCTGACGCCGGCCTTGTCACTCGTGCCGCCTGCCCAGCCGCCCGCGTGCAGCGCGACGGCCTTCCTCCGTACGGTCGTCTCGACGGCCAGGGGCTGGAGGCGGTAGCTGCCCGCGTCCCAGCGGAGCAGCGCGATGCACGCACCGGACGCGGTGACGGCTTCGGGCGTGAGCGGTCCGGCGGCCGGGATGCGGTCGGTGTCGACCGGCAGCGGATGGCCGGCCACGGTGAAGGTGGGCGCGTTTTCGCCCTGGTGCACGGTGTATCCCTCCAGGAACACGGGCACGGCGATGCGTGCCGGGTGGCGGTCCAGTGGCGCCGTGACCGCGTCGGTGGCGGCGGGCAGGGCGACCCTGGCCGTGACGAACGCGTCGGCGCTTCCACCCGGACGCGCGTGTGCGTCGCTCCAGATCAGGTCGCCCTCACGGGTGACCGGCATGGCGGTCAGGTCCATCGAGCGGCCTTCGCCGACGGCCGCCAGGAGGGACATGTGCGGGCGGAGCAGCTGCCAGAGGCCGGCTCCGACCACCGTGTCGGGCTTCGGCACCGCTATTGCGGCCCGCACCAGGCGGGGTGCCGTGCCGTCGGCGGGCTCGAACACCGCGTGCACCTGCGCCTGCACGGCGGTGGCATGTTCGTGCAGGTCGACGCCGAGGGGCAGGAGCCGGCCGGTGACCGTGTCCGTCGCGGGCGTGCCGGCGGCGCCGGGCAGCGTCAGCAGCACCGCCCGTGTCCAGAGGTCGGCCCAGCGGCGCGCCGGGATCCGTTCCATGGCGGCGCCCGGGCAGGACGCGGCGAGTTCGGCCGCGAAACCGTCGAGCAGGGTCGCCAGGCGGCGCAGTGCGGGGTCCGGGAGCATCGCGGACACGACGGGCGTCGCACCCGCGACGACGTCGTGGTCCATTCCCCGCCAACCCGCGCGCGCCAGGTCGGAGAGCCAGGAGCGGGCGGCCGTGAGCAGGTTCGCCGCGGGCCGGTTCTCGGGTGCAGATGCCTCGGCCACGCCGCGCGGCCTTCCGGTCGCTTCCGCAACGCGGCTCATCAGCGCGTCGTGGACGGAGCCGAGCAGCGCGGTGCGGGCGGCGGCAAGGGCGACGAAGTCGTCCTCACCCGCGGATCCGTCGGCGGCCCTGCCGGCCGCCTCGGACACCCTCGCGGCCAGCGGCGTGCCCGCGACGGCGTGGGCGAACTCGGCCAGGCCCGCGGCCCGGTCGGGCCGGGGACGAAGGAGTCCGTCGACGAGTGCCTGGTCGAAGGCGTCGACGGCCAGCAGCGCCTCGTCCAGGCCGGGGATGGCTTCGAGGAGCAGATCGCTGCGCATCAGGCCACCGTCCTGGTCGGCGGGAACCATTGCATCTCGGGCAACGTGGCCGTGCTCGGCTCGAGTTCCAGATACGCCAGGTGGCGCAGGAACCGGCTGAAGACGGGGGCGGCGTCCTTCGTGTCCGCCTGCGAGGGGCGGCCGGCTCTCATGGCGGCTTCGATCGAGGGCGCGCTCGGCTCCCCGTCTGCGGTCTCCGCCTTCAGGTAGCGGGCGACACGCTCGGCGCCGTACTGCAGCACCGCCTCGTTGATCAGGGCCCCGATGTGCTTGCAGAAGGAACCCCGAGCGCCGCCGCACGGCCTGTTGTTGTTGGTGCTGCAGGCGAACGCGTACGAGCCTGCCGCGACCGACGAGACGTACACCCGCCCGATGTCCGAACCGCTCGACACCACACCCTGCAGGCGCCCGCCGGCCAGCTCGACGAACGGGACCTTGGCCAGTTTGCGTGGCCGCGCGGGTGCTGTCACCCGTGCCGTGCTCGACCTCTCCCAGTCCGACAAAGCACCATCTCCTATGCACCGAGGGGGCGTCCGCGCCACAACGGCGGAACACCACTGAACCTACGTGCGACCACTGACAACGCCGGTCGTCCACGTACTCGGTGCGGGGTGCACGGGCCACCGCAGCGGCATCCGGCCGCCCCTTCCGTGCGGTGCGGCATGCCGAGCGGCGGATGCGCCGCTTCCGTCCCGCCCGTGGCCACGGGCGCGGGGCCGTCACATTCCGGCGCCCAGGGGCAGCAGGTCCGGGCGCTTGGCGGTGCGTCCGTCTCCGGAGGACCGGCCGCGCAGGCGGCGACCGAGCCAGGGGCCGAGGAATGCGGCCGCCCAGCGCAGTTCGGCTCCGGCGGACTGCCAGCCGGTGGGGAGCACTTGGAGTGGCAGCGGATGCGTCCAGGTGTCGTCGCTCCGGGGCAGCCCGATGGCGTGGGCGACGGCTGCGGCGATCCGCGCGTGGCCGAGCGGGCTGGCGTGGAGCCGGTCGATGCTCCACAGGCGAGGGTCGGTGGCGACGGGGTGATGGGCGATCTCGGCCACCGCGACCCCGTGGCGGGCCGCTGCGGCGCGTATGAGCACGTTGAGCTCCGATACCCGGGCCCTGACAGGCCGGGCGAGGGGCGCGATCTTCCCCACATCCGGGATGGTCAGGGTGGCCACCTGAGCCCCTGCGGCAGTGAGCGCCGCGAACATCTCCTCCAGCTGCCCGGCCACCTCCGTGACGTCGACGCGCGGCCGCAGCAGATCGTTGACCCCGGCGACGACGGTGGCCAGGTCGGGGCGCAGAGCCAGCGCCGGCCCCAGTTGCTCGGCGCGGACCTGACCGGCGACCCGTCCCCGCACGGCCAGATTGGCGTACTGAAGACCGGGGTTCACGGCGGTGAGGTGCTCGGCGAGCCGGTCGGCCCAGCCTCGCAGACCGACGGTGTCGTCCCCGTCGCCGACCCCTTCGGTCTGGCTGTCACCCAGCGCGACGTAGCGCAGGTATTCACCGCTCTGCATGAGAGGCCTGCCTCTCCCGCAGCACTGCCGCGATCCGCAGGCACCAGTCCCGGTGGCCCTGTTCGAAGGCCACGCCACGCAGGCACGTCAGGTACGGCCCGATCCGTTCACCGTGGCGGAGGAACTCCTCCTCGTCCGCGTCTGCGCGCATCTGCCGCAACAGGTCGTTCAGCAGTGCGATCTTCGCCTCCGCTGCGGCCACCCGCTCATCGAGCTGTTCGATGACCTGTGCGGTGCCGATACGGTCGGCGGACTGCACCTTGACGAGCAGGTCGTCGCGGATGAACGACGGTTTGGAGGGGGTCGCGGCGAACTTCTCCAGTTCGTCGCGGCCGGCGTCGGTGACCTGGAAGACGCGTTTGTTGGGCCGGGTCTCCTGAACGACCTGACGGCCCTCGATCAGCCCTTCCTTCTCCAGCCTGGCCAGCTCGGTGTACAGCTGCTGGGGCAGGGCGTGCCAGAAGTTCGCGACGCCGACGTCGAACGCCTTCGCCAGTTGATAGCCGCTGTACTCGCCGTCCAGCAGCGCCGCAAGCACGGCATGTCGCAAGGCCATCGAGGCAGCCCCTTCCTCTCCTCACCGGTCCGTCCGGTGGCATGGTCCACGATGCATCGTACTCAAGGATATGACTACTCAACTCTTTGAGTACATAGTGCCATGGCCCGGCCGCTCGATGAGCGGCCGGGCCATGGCAGCGCGAGGACACAGGGTGGAGGAGGCTACTGCGCCGCAGGTGTCACTTCGTGGCTTCCGTACGGGCGCGTGATGATTTCCATGCCGTGCCCGGCGGGGTCCAGGAAGTACAGCCCGCGGCCACCGTGATGGTGATTGATCTCGCCCGGCTTCTCGAGGCGCGGATCGGCGTAGTAGGTGATTCCGGCTTCCCGGATGCGCTCCAGCGCGACGTCGAACTCGGTGTCGCCGACAAGGAAGGCGTAGTGCTGCGGGGTGATCGATGCGGCCGGAACGGTGGCGAAGTCCAGCGTCACGCCGTTGGTGAGCGGGACCGGGATGAAGGGGCCCCACTCCGCGCCTGTTTCGAGATCCAGAAGATGAGCCAGGAACTCGGCGGATTCCCGGTTGGACCGGGCGTGGATGATCGTGTGATTCAGCTCGACAGACAAGGTGGAATGCCTCCGAAGGCACCTCCCGGACGCCTCCATGCCTCACCCAGCCGGTGACCGGCACGCGATGTCCGCCCCGCGATCATACGAGCGCCGTCGCCCGGGTGTCGAGCAACGCCCTTCCGACGGCGGCACTTCGACCGACGTGCGGGCCCGTTCCCACCCGGCGGCCGTCGCCGTGCGCAGCACGTCGGCCTCACGGCCTCGAGCGGCACCACCCACTCGGGCGTGAGGTGCCTGCAGAGCACGGGCCGCACCGACGGGCCGGGAAGCCGCGCGTGCTTCCCGGCGGGCGCAGCAGGGACGCGACGCACCCCCGCGCGTACGTGGCACGGCTTTCGGACATGCTCGGGGCGTGGCCGCGCCGGCCGGCCGGGCCCGCACCCGCTCCGGTTCGCACCGCGGCCCGGCCCATGCGACCGCTGGTACAAGAAATCCCCGGTCCGCAATTGCGGACCGGGGATTTTCCCGAGTATATTGAGTGTTTCTGTGCGTTCACAGAAAAGGCCCCACACGGGGGGCCACTAAGAAACACCATATCCGCCAGGGAGCAATGTTGTCAACTCGGGAAAGCGCCGAATTGCAGAAGGAGCAGGAATTCATCGACCGGCTCTACGACCGTGTCGACACACTGCGCGGAGTCGCGGCTCAGCACGTCGAGGAGGCGCTGACGCCGGTCGGGACCGGGCTTCAGGCCCGTCTCGAGCGCGATGTCCTCGTCTCCGAACGCTCGGGGCTGCTGGCCGCCCTGAACGCGGTGGACGGCTCTCTGTGTTTCGGCCGGGTCGATCTCTCCGACGGGGCCGCGCACCATATCGGCCGCATCGGAATCCGCGAGGACGACACCGCGCACACCCCCTTGCTGATCGACTGGCGGGCCCCGGTCGCCCGCCCGTTCTATCTCGCCACCGGTCACACACCCATGGGGTTGCGCCGGCGCAGGCACATCACCACCGAGGGGCGCACCGTCACCGAGCTGCACGACGAGATCCTCGACGTCGGGGACCGGCAGCGCACCGGGTTCGAGGACCCGAGCGGCGACACCGTGCTGCTCGCCGCCGTGAACTCCGCGCGCACCGGGCGCATGGGCGACATCGTGCAGACCATCCAGGCGGAGCAGGACCGCATCATCCGTGCCCCGCACCGAGGCGTACTCGTCGTCGAGGGCGGCCCCGGCACCGGCAAGACGGCGGTGGCGCTGCACCGCGCTGCGTTCCTGCTGTACGAGCACCGTGAGCTGCTCGCCAAGCGTGCCGTCCTGATCGTGGGCCCCAACCCGGCCTTCCTGAGCTACATCGCCGAGGTGCTGCCCGCACTCGGCGAGACCGGAGTACTGCTCGCCACCCAGGCCGAGCTCTTCCCCGGTGTGCACGCCGACGGCACGGACACCCCCCGTGCCGCCACCGTCAAGGGCGGTGAGCCGATGGCTGAGGCACTCGCCATGGCCGTGCGTGACCGGCAGGTGCTGCCCGAGCCCGGTGCGGCCCTGGTCATCGCGCACGACGACGGGGACCTGATCCTGGACTGGGAGATCGCCTACGAGGCCCGGCAGGCGGCCCGCGACACCCTGCTGCCCCACAACCTCGCCCGCCCGCACTTCGCGTTCCGGATCATCGACGCCCTCACCGAGCAGCTCACGGAGCGCATCGGGGCCGACCCGTACGGCGGGCCCAACTTCCTGGGCCCCGACGACATCGCCCAGCTCGGCAAGGCGGTCGCCGTCAGCCCTGCGGTGCACAGCGCCATCGACGAACTGTGGCCACCGCTCACCCCTGAGGGGTTCCTCGCCGACTACCTGGCCGACCCCGTCCACCTGCCCTCCGATGCGGCCGAGGCGATCCGGCGCGCGCCCGGCCGTGCGCGGTGGACCCCTGCCGACGTTCCGCTGCTCGACGAGGCGGCGGAGATTCTCGGGGTGGACGACAGCGCCGCGCGGGCGGCCGAGGAAGCCGAGCGCCAGGAGCGGATCGCCTACGCACAGGGCGTGCTGGAACTGTCGCAGGGGTCGGAGTCCTTCGAGTTCGAGGACGAGGAGTCCGAGGTGCTGGCCGCCCACGACATCATCGATGCGGAGCGGATGGCGGAGCGGCAGGAGGAAGCAGATCACCGCAGTGCGGCCGAGCGCGCCGCCGCCGACCGCACCTGGGCGTTCGGGCACATCATCGTCGACGAGGCGCAGGAGCTGTCGCCGATGGCGTGGAGGCTGCTGATGCGCCGCTCGCCGACCCGCTCGATGACGCTGGTCGGCGACCCCGCGCAGACCTCGGAGGAGGCCGGCGTCGGCTCGTGGGAGAAGATCCTGGGACCCTACGTCGGTGACCGCTTCGAACACGTCGTGCTGAAGGTCAACTACCGTACGCCCGCCGAGATCATGGAGCTGGCGGCCAGGGTGCTGCGCGCCCATGACCCTTCGTTCGAGCCGCCCGCCTCGGTGCGGTCGACGGGTGAGGCGCCGTGGCTGCGGAAGTCCGGTGACGACCTGGCGGGTGCGGTGGCCCGGGCTGTCCTGGAGCTGACGCCCGGAGAGGGGCGCCTCGCGGTGATCGCTCCGCGGGCGCTCCACGAGGAGATCAGTGCTCCCCTGGCCGGAGTCACGGCCGGCGCCGAGCCGGACCTCACCCACCCGGTGGTGCTGCTCGACCCGCGGCAGGCGAAGGGGCTGGAGTTCGACCATGTGCTGGTCGTGGAGCCCGCCCTGTTCGGGACCAGTGATCTGTACGTGGCGCTCACCCGGGCCACGCAGCGTCTCGGCATCATCCACCGGGCGGAGCTCCCGGAGGCGTTGCGCTGAGCCCGTCCGCCGCACGGGCGGGCAGCCCTGGACCTGGTTCCGGGTCCCAGCCCTACGCCTGGCTCCGGGGCTCACGCCGGAGCTGCGCCGTGAGGTGGTGCCGCAGCCGGTGACCGACTGCCGCGAGGTCGTGCACGAAGTCGAGTGTGTCATCGTCCGCCAGCGTGTACCGACGGCGGCTGGCCTCGACGTCCTTGGCCGTGGGGGTGACCGCGACCTGGTGGGTGGTGAGGTCGAGCGCGCCGCCGTCCGCCCGGCCGGTAAGGATCTCCGCGATGCCGGTGGGCTGGGTGATCAGCGCCTCCACCCGGCCGTCCGGCTGCATCCGCCACCAGCCGCTCTCCCGCGCTGCCGGCCGCAGCGGTCCGCCGTCGGCGTCCAGCAGCCAGGCGCGCGCCTCGTAGTGGAGGAACGGCCTCCCGTCATGGCTGAAGGTGACCTCCTGCGCGTACACGAACTCTTCGGAGAGCGTCGGATATCCGCCACGGCCCCGGCCGGCCCAGTTGCCCAGGAATCCGAGCAGCGGCTCCAGCAGCGGGTGCGGCGCGGGCGCTCGGTCCGGCCGGAGGGCGTCCGGGTACGGGTGTGTGCGGGCAGGGTCGGACATGAGGCGCTCTCCTGGATCGGGGCCGGTACCGATGGGCAGCCTAAGGGCTGTCCCGCAGGTGCCCGGGCAGGGCGCGGCCCGCAGCACCCGGAGAGTGCCGTGCGATCCGGCGGACCACCGCCGGGGGGCGGGGCCGTCGGCCGTCGGCCGGACCGGTCCTTCAGCCCGGGCCGGCCCTCGGAGGGCCGGCCCGGACGTCCTGCTCAGACGAGGTCGAACCGGTCCAGGTTCATGACCTTGTCCCACGCGGCGACGAAGTCCTTCACGAACTTCTCCTTCGCGTCGTCGCTCGCGTAGACCTCGGCCACCGCGCGCAGTTCGGAGTTCGAGCCGAATACGAGGTCGGCGCGGCTTCCCGTCCACCGGACCTCGCCCGTGGCGGTGTCGCGGCCCTCGAACGTGCTCGCGTCGTCCGACGTGGCCTTCCACGTCGTGCCCATGTCGAGCAGGTTGACGAAGAAGTCGTTGGTCAGCGACCCGGGGGTATCGGTGAGAACACCGAGCGGCGACTGCCGGTAGTTGGCGCCCAGGACCCGCAGACCACCGACGAGGACCGTCAGTTCGGGGGCGCTGAGGGTCAGGAGGTTCGCCCGGTCGAGCAGCAGGTACTCGGCGGGCAGCCTGCTTCCCTTGCCGAGGTAGTTGCGGAAACCGTCGGCGGACGGCTCCAGCTCCACGAACGACTCCACGTCCGTCTGCTCCTGCGTCGCGTCCACGCGGCCCGGCGTGAAGGGGACCTCGACGGCGAAGCCGGCGTTCCCTGCGGCCCGCTCGACGGCTGCGGCGCCGGCGAGCACGATGAGGTCGGCGAGCGAGACCTGCTTCCCGCCGGACTGGGCGGAGTTGAAGGACTCCTGGATCTCCTGGAGGGCGCGCAGCACCGTCGCGAGGCGGTCCGGGTCGTTCACCTCCCAGCCGTTCTGCGGTTCGAGGCGGATGCGCGCGCCGTTGGCACCGCCGCGCTTGTCACTGCCGCGGAAGGACGAGGCGGACGCCCAGGCCGTGGAGACGAGTTCGGAGACGGACAGGTCCGAGGCGAGGATCCGCTCCTTGAGGGAGGCGATGTCTCCCGCGTCGACCAGCTCGTGCGTCCGGGCGGGCAGCGGGTCCTGCCACACCAGGGTCTCCGCCGGGACCTCAGGGCCGAGGTAGCGCACGACCGGGCCCATGTCGCGGTGGGTCAGCTTGAACCACGCGCGGGCGAACGCGTCGGCGAACTGGTCGGGGTTCTGGTGGAAGCGGCGCGAGATCTCCTCGTAGGCCGGGTCCAGCCGGAGCGAGAGGTCGGTCGTCAGCATCGTCGGCGCGTGGGTCTTGGACGGGTCGTGCGCGTCGGGGACCGTACCCGCGCCGGCGCCGTCCTTCGGCCGCCACTGGTGGGCGCCCGCGGGGCTCTTGAACAGCTCCCACTCGTAGCCGAACAGGATGTCGAAGAAGCTGTTGTCCCATGCGGTCGGGGTGTCGGTCCAGATGCCTTCCAGGCCGCTGGTGATCGTGTCGGCGCCCTTGCCCGTGCCGTACGTGCTGCGCCAGCCGAGGCCCTGCTGCTCGATCGACGCGGCCTCGGGGTCGTCGCCCACGCTGTCCGCCGGGCCCGCGCCGTGGGTCTTGCCGAAGGTGTGACCGCCCGCGATCAGGGCCACCGTCTCCTCGTCGTTCATGGCCATGCGGCGGAACGTCTCACGGATGTCGCGGGCCGCGGCGAGCGGGTCCGGAGTGCCGTTGGGTCCTTCGGGGTTGACGTAGATGAGGCCCATCTGCACCGCGCCGAGAGGGTTCTCGAGCTCCCGGTCCCCGGTGTAGCGCTCGTCGCCCAGCCAGGTGGTCTCGGGACCCCAGTAGACGTCCTCGTCGGGCTCCCACACGTCCGCGCGGCCGCCGCCGAAGCCGAAGGTCTCCAGACCCATCGTCTCCAGGGCGACGTTGCCGGTGAGGACGATGAGGTCGGCCCAGGAGAGGTTCTTGCCGTACTTCTTCTTGACCGGCCACAGCAGTCGGCGGGCCTTGTCGAGGCTCGCGTTGTCCGGCCAGCTGTTGAGCGGCGCGAAACGCTGCTGCCCGGCTCCCGCACCTCCGCGCCCGTCGCTGATCCGGTACGTGCCGGCACTGTGCCAGGCCATCCGGACCATGAACGGGCCGTAGTTGCCGAAGTCGGCGGGCCACCAGTCCTGCGACGTCGTCAGCACCTCGGCGATGTCGCGCTTCACCGCCGGGAGGTCGAGGCTCTTGAACGCCTCGGCGTAGTCGAAGTCCTCACCGAGAGGATTGGCCACGGCGGGGTTCTTGGCGAGGATCTTCAGGTTGAGCCGCTCCGGCCACCACTGGCGGTTTCCGCCGCCCTGGGTCGGGTGCGGCGCGCGACCGTGTGCGACCGGGCAGCCGCCGGCTTCCTCTGCCTTCGGGTCGGTGACGATCGCGTCGTGGTTCTCAGTCATGGAAATCCTTCCGGACGGGGCGGATCACGGTGCTGAGGAACTCGGACAGTGGGAAGGCCGGGTCCGGATGCAGGGGCGAGCGGCCCCTTCTCCTGAAGTCACGTACTTTTCCGCACTGCTGTCCTGTCCCTTGGCTGTCGACCGGAACTGATCCTACGATGGACATAGTCCAAGTCAATACGAACGACAGGCGTGTACGGATCCATTCGTCGGACAACGCACAGTTAGGCTGGTGGGCATGAGTGACCTGCTGCAACGGCTTCGCGCACGTGGCTGGCGGATGACAGCTCAACGCCGGGTGGTGGCCGAGGTACTCGCCGGCGATCACGTCCACTTCACCGCGGACGAGGTCCTCGCGCGCGCCACTTCCCGGCTGCCGGAGATATCCCGCGCCACCGTCTACAACACCCTCGGCGAACTCGTCTCGCTCGGCGAGGTGATCGAGGTGGCCACCGACGGCCGCGCCAAGCGGTACGACCCGAACGCCCACCACCCCCACCAGCACCTGGTCTGCTCCGGCTGCGGTGCCATCCGGGACGTCCACCCCTCCGGCGACCTGCTCGCCGAGCTGCCGGAGTCCGAACGCTTCGGCTTCACCGTCTCCGAGGCAGAGGTGACCTACCGCGGTCTGTGCCCGGACTGCGGACCCGCCTGATCGACGCGTACGGCCGACCGCTCCGGCGTAGGCTTCACCCACCATGAACGCGGCGGGGGCGGAGCACATGACGGCTGAGTCGGTACCGAGGTGGGGGTCGGCCCTCGACTCCGTGGTGGTGTACGCGCAGGGCGCGCTCTGCACTCGTCTGGCCCGGGGCTCGGTGCCCCCCGACGGCCGGGTGCGGGTGACGGGGCTGCCCCGCTCCCTGGACCCCGGCTCGCTGCGGGCCCGGGTCCTGGGAGCCTCCGGGGTACGGGTCACCGAGGCCCGGGTGGAGGTCGAGGCCGAGCTGCTCGCCCCGGACGCCCCGGAATCGCTGCGGCGCGAGTACGAGCGCCTGAGCGACGCATGCGCCGCGGCGCGGGGGCGCCGGGACCGGCAGCTGAGCGTGATCGAGGAGGTCAGGGCTCTCCACCCGGTTCCGCCCGCCCGCAAGCGCGACGACCCGCACCGGCGCACCCCCGCCGACGCGTGGCTGGAGCTCGCCGACTTCGTCGACGAGCGGCTGACGGGTCTGCACGACCGCCTGGTCGAGCTTGAGGAGGCGCTGCGCGGCGTCGAGCACGACCTCACGGTCGCCACGGACAGGCTGGAGCGCGAGTCCACCGACGCGCCGTCAGCGCACGTGGAGACCTCGGTCTGCGCGGTCCTGACCCTCGACGGCGCCACCGACGCGGGCGAGGCCGAGGTGGAATTGGAGTACGGGGTACCGGGCGCTGTCTGGGTGCCTGCGTACCGTCTCACCCACCGTCAGGGAGACGACAGCGGGAAGCTGATGCTGCGGGCCTCGGTCGCCCAGCGGACCGGCGAGGACTGGACCGGCGTACGCATCGCGCTGGCCACCGCCGACCTGCGGCGCCGTACCGATCTGCCGAGGCTCCGCTCGGTCCGGATCGGACGCAGCCAGCCCGCCCCCGCACCTTCCGGCTGGCGCGAACCCCCGGCCGGGCTCCTCGGCCTGTTCTCCGGATACGACGCGGCAGGCCCTGCGCCGGTCAGGACGACCGGGCCCGTCGCCGCCGGCCTGTGGCTGGGCTCCGTGGACGACTACGCGTCCGACGCCCTGCCGTCACCGCCCCCGCCGCCGGCGCCGCAGAGTTACGGTGGTCCGCCGGCGCCGGGCGGCGCTCCCCCGGAGACGTACGGCGCGGGGATGCCCGCACCCGCGCCCCCGGCCGGGGCCCAGCGCACCCGGGCACGTACCGGTGGCAGGTCCTTCACCGATGCCCCGGCAGCCATGGCGCCCCCGGCACCCGGCACGGCCGCGCCGCCGCCTCCGCTGCCGGCAGCGGGTCCGCCCCAGCCGAGCGGCGCCGAGCTGGACTACGCCGCCCTCACGCTGTGCGGTCCCGAGGAGCAGGCTGGTCGCCGGGGTCTGCTCTTCCCCGGCTCCCCCTTCGACCCGGTGGCCGCCGAGTACCGGCGCCGCGCCGAGGCGGTGGCAGCCCTGCCGCTGCCCGGACAGGCCGTGCGCCCCCGCGAGTCGGCGGGTTCGTTCGACCACCGTTTCGACGCCGCCGCACGTGCCGATGTCCCGTCGGACGGCACCTGGCACACCGTCACCGTCGGCGAGATCCCGGTCGGCCTGCGCACCGAGTACCTCTGCGTGCCGTCCGTGGAGCAGACCGTGTACGGCACGCTGGTGCTCTCCAACTCCACCGAGCAGGCACTGCTGGCCGGCCCGGTGGAGGTGTGCGTCGACGACGAGTTCCTGCTGACCGCCGCTCTGCCCACGCTGGCGCCCGGTGGTGTGAGCCGGGTGGGGCTCGGGCCGGCCGAGGGAATCCGGGTGACGCGCCGCACGAATCTGCACGAGTCGACCTCGGGCCTGCGCGGCAACACCACCGTGCTCGACCACCGCGTCCACGTGGAGCTGGCCAACCGGCTGTCACGTCCGGTCACCGTGGAGGTCCGCGAGCGGGTGCCGGTCACCTCCGAGCCGGATGTCAGGATCGAGGAGCGGGCCGACTGGACGGTACCCGAGGAGGGCGGGGCGCCCGACACACATGCGCCAGGTACCCGCGTCTGGCGACTGGACCTGCCCGCAGGCGCCACTGCCGTTCTCGACGGCGATTACGAGATCCGTATCCCGACCGTCAAGGCCCTGGCCGGCGGAAACCGCAGGAGCTGACACACCTCATGTCCACGGCCCCGAAGCCGATCGCCCTCCCCGTCACCGCCGTCACGTGTCTGGAGGACCGCGCCCACATCGAGCGCTCCGTCGTGCTCGACCTCGAGGCCGGGGTCCAGCGGCTGCGTCTCGGGCCGGTCAGTGCGCTGGCCGTCGACCGAACGCTCCATGCCGAGCTGACGTCCGATCACTCCGCGACCGTGCTCGACGTGCGGATCGTCCGCAGCTGGACGCCGCGCGAGCCTTCGCCGCCCACGGACGACGACTCCGCGCTGCGCCACCGCGTGCACACCCTCGAACAGGAGCAGCGGACCCTGGGGCAGCGGCGGGACCGGCTGAAGGCCCGCCTCGACCTGCTCGGGCGCCTCGCGACGGATCTGCTGCGGGACATCGGCGAAGGCGCGGGGTCCGGGGAGACGGAAGGGGCCCGCTGGACCCGGGAGCTGGACCGGGTGGATACCGAGCGCGACATACACGCCGAGCAACTCCGGACCGTGCAGGCCCGGCTGGCCGTCCTCGCTGCCGAACTCTCGGAGGTGCAGCGGGCGTTGCACCTGTCGGAGGACGAACCGGCCGAACTGGTCGGCCACATCGAGCTGACCGTGAGGAGCGCCGCCGCCGGGCCCGTCGGGCTGCGTCTGAGCCACCTCACCCCGTGCGCACTGTGGCGCCCCGCCTACCGGGCGGTGCTCGTCGGGGACGACCTGACTCTGGAGACCGACGCGATGGTCTGGCAGCGCACCGGTGAGGACTGGTCCGGTGTACGGCTGACCTTGTCGACGGCGCGTTCGGCACACGCCACCGATCCGCCTCGACTGGACGAGGACCGGCTGACGCTCAAGGACCGCTCCGCCGCGGAGCGCCGCACGGTCGAGGTCGAACTGCGCGAGGAGGAGATCAAAACCCTCGGACCGGCGACGGTGCTCGGCCTCCCCGGGGTGGACGACGGCGGTGAGGCACGGGTGCTGAGATCACCCGTGCCGGTCTCGGTCCCAGGTGACGGCGCGGCCCACCGGGTACGGCTGTCGGCCTTCACCGCGGCCGCACCGAGCGAGTACGCGTGTTCGCCGGAGTTGTCGCCCCTGGTCACCCGGGTCGTACGGTTCGACAACCGGTCCGGCCACGCGCTGCTCGCCGGGCCCGTGGACCTCATCCTCGGGAGCGGATTCAGCGGCCGCGGCACGCTGGACTTCACCGCCCCCGGCTCCCCCGTCGAGCTGGCCTTCGGCAGTTGCGACGACTACAGGGTGCTCAGGACCGCGGAGGAGTCCCGTGACACCGCGGGGATCACCCAGCGGACCGTGGTCACTCGCACGGTCCGGCTGCACCTGTCCCGGTTCTCCGCCCCCGGCGAGCACGGCGACCGGGTGGTCGCCGTCCGGGAACGCATCCCCGTCTCCGAGGTCTCGGCGGTGGACGTACGCCTGCACAACGATGCGTGCTCCCCTGCGCCGGACGTGGTCGATGCCGAGGGCATCGCCCGTTGGGACGTCAGCCTCCCGCCGGGCGGCCGTCGGACGGTCACGCTGGTGTACGAGCTGTCGGCGAGCGGCAAGGTCACCGGCCTCTGACATCCAGGGAGCCGGCGCGGACTCGGACGGAGCGCTGTCGGACCTCATCCGCCGGGGCCGCCTGTGTGCCCCCTGCGGCCCCTCCCCCGCGCGCCCGATGATTGCCGGAGGCCGACGATCGGACCGGAGTGCGGCCGGCCTCCACCGGACCGCGCGGCGGCAGGGGTCAGTAGTACTGAGCCATACAGAACTCGTGCCCTTCGGGATCGGCCATGACGACGACCACTCCCTCGTCGTATTCGTGCCGTTCACCGGTGAACCTGCCGCCGAGGCCTACCGCTTGGGCCATGCCCTGCTCGATGTCGTCGACCGCTACATCGAGGTGGAGGCGGACCTTTCCCTGCTGCGGCTCGGCCACCGGCTGGAAGACGAGGCGGGGCTGCGGGTCGTCGCGGTGGCCGAGGTAGATCCAGCCCGGCTCGGACGGCCCCTGCGGGCGGTCCAGCAGCGCGCTCCAGAAGCTCGCCACTCGTTCCACGTCGACGCAGTCGACCGTCACTCCGGCCCAGCGGTTCGTCATCTCGTCAGCACTCCAGAGTGGTCGGGTGAAGAGCCGCGGGCGGCACGGCCAGGTGCGACGAACGAAGGGGCGATCCGCGGCGCACGGCTCCAACTGGCCCTCGAAGCCTAAGGGCTGTCCGGCTCGTCACGTCTTCGGACGCGGAGAAGTGGGGGGGGAGGGGGCCCGGCCAGGCCGGGAAATTGCCCGGAGCGGCCGTGCGGGCCGAGGAACCGCCCTCGGCCGCGCGCGGAAATCCGCGTGCGATCATCCATCCATGAGCAGCGACCTGGAAGTAACCGCTCTGGCCGTCAACGTCGCGATCCCGCAGGCGCTCCGGTGGACGGACACTCGACGCGGTGAGGCGTTCACGCTGACCACACTCAACATCCGGCTCCTGCCGGACGGCCGCCTGGCCGCGAAGGCGTACGGCCGGCCGGTCGCCGGCGGACGGGGTGCATACGTGTCCTTCCCCGTGCCCGACGACCCCGAACTGGCGGCCCTGATCGCCGACGCTGCCGACCGCGCCGCGGCGTTGTGGGCCGCCCATCGCGGGCTCGGGTGAGATCGGTCCGGCTCCTCCTGCTCGCCGGCGCAGGCCATCCGGGGCCTGTACGACAGCGCGGGAGGCACGGAGGGACCCTGACGGGTCATCACCGTACCGAGGACCGCGCCGGATCGGTCGATGAAGGCCCGGCGCCGCCGGGTCAGCCCGCCTTCGGCGGCTTCTGCCCGTCGAAGGCGAAGAGGGTGTTCCTGGCCGCGGCCACGATCACGGCACGCCCCGCGACGGTGACGCGCGGGCTCGCGCCCTGCTCGCCCGTCAGACCCTCGGCCCGGGGGTCCGTGGTCCACAGAGGCGTTCCGTCGTTCGGCGACAGTGCGACCACCCGGCCGGTGGCCGAGCTGAAGTACACCGCGCCGGCTCCCGCCGCGGGGCCCGACGCACCTTCCACGCCGGTCTGCCGGGACCACTTCTTCCGGCCGGTCGCGGGGTCGAGCGCCGTGACGCGACCGGTCTGCCCGCTCACGTAGACGGTGCCGTCCGCCATGCCGGGCGTCCCCGCGTATGTCGCGGCCAGCCGGGAGTACGTGACTTTCCGCGAGGCCGGGTCGACCCGGACCACCCCGTCGTAGCCGGTCAGCGCCGTGGCCTCCCTGTGCTCCTGGAGCAGTACGAGCCTCCCGTCGGCGACGCCCATCGGCACGGCGGGGCCGTCGAGCGCGATGGGGCTGCCCAGCGCCCCCGATGCGCGGTCGACCGTGTACAGGGAGGGGTGGCGCACCTCGGAGGCATTGATCTCGGCGTCCGTCGCGCACATCGCGACGAGCTGCGGGCCCGCCGGCACGGGAGCACACCGCGTACCCGCGGGGAACGACGTCGTCCAGGTGGCCTCGCCGCCGTGGGCGTCCCGGGCCTCGAAGCGGGAGTTGGAAGCGTCGACCGTCACGACGGCGGAGCCGATCACGACGGCGTCCTGGGTCCGGCCCGTGACGGCCGTCGACTGGGCGCCCGACGGGACGGACCACAGCTCTCGGCCAGTGTCCGCGTCGACGGCCACCACCTCACTGGAGGGGTCCTGCGGGGCGTCCTGGGCGGCGAATCGGTAGCCGAGCACCGTGTCGTCCGTGGCGCCGACCAGGTGCATGCCCTGTACGGGGACCCCGGGGCTCTTCGCCGTCCACATCCGCGAGCCGTCCGCGGGCCTGATGCGAGTCGCGACAACACCGCCGCCCCCGCAGAACAGCGCTTCGCCGCGCGCGACGCAGCGCAACTCGTCGGGAATGTTCTCGCCACCGGGCTGCACGGTCGTGCGCCATGGTGAGAAGCCGTCCGGAAGCGCGGCGGCAGGTGCCGCCACGCTGTCACCCTTGTCGCCACCGCCGTTTCCCTCGGAGTCGCCCACCTTCAGCGCGGCGGCTCCGCCGCCGATCGCTGCCACGGCGACCGCCGCCGCGAGCGCGGGCCGCCATCGGTTGCGCAGACGTCGCCCGATCGGAGTGCCGGTGCTCCCCGCGCCGGAACCGGCCGGGGAGGTCGGCACCGGGGTGGGCCGCGTCGCGAAGTGGTGCTGGGTGTCCATGTCGCGGGTGCGATGGGCGCCGGCCCCGTCCGTCCCGGTCCCGCCGAGGTCGGCCGGCAGGTCCCGCAGCAGCACGAGGAGTTCGTCCGCCGAGGGACGCCCCTCGGGTTCCTTGTCCAGGCACGGCTCGACGACGGCGCGCAGCCCCACCGGGACGGCGTCCAGCGACGGTTCCTCGTGCACCACCTGATACGCGGTCATGTACGGGCTGTCCGCATCGAAGGGTCCGTGCCCCGTCGCCGCGTACACCAGCAGCGTCCCCAGCGAGAAGACGTCGGACCGCGGTCCCACCCCGCGCGGCGCCTGCAGCTGTTCCGGCGACATGAAGGGCGGCGTACCGATGACCCGCCCTGTCATCGTCAGCGTCTGCTGGTCGACGGCGCGCGAGATACCGAAGTCGATGACGCGTGGGCCCTCGGGCGAGAGCACGACGTTCGAGGGCTTCAGATCGCGGTGGACGACCCCCACCCGGTGGATGTCGCGCAGCGCCTCCGCAAGCCCGATGGCGAGCCTCCTCAGCTCCCCTCCGTTCAGCGGGCCGTCCGCCGCGATGCGCTGGGCGAGCGTGTGACCCTCGATGTAGGTCGTGGCCATCCACGGCTGCTCGGCCTCGGGGGCGGCGTCGACCACGGCGGCGGTGAACGCGCCGCTCACCCGCCTCGCCGCTGCCACCTCCTGCCGGAAGCGGATGCGGAACTCCTCGTCCCCCGCGAACTGCTGGTGGATCAGCTTGATCGCAACAGGCCGCCCCGAACTCGTACGGGCCAGAAAGACCGTGCCCATGCCGCCCGAACCGAGCCGGGCCTCGAGCGGATAGCCGCCGATCTCGGCTGGATCACCTCCGCGCAGCGACACTCTTGCCGTCCTCCTGTCCCCCGTGCTTTTCAGCCACCACGGGTTGGCGTACCTGTCCTGCACACAAACTAGTCGCAGGGCGGTGCGGCGGAGCAAAGCGGGTGACGAAGAAGGAGCCCGGCGCTGCCTCCGCTCCTCGCCGCGGAGGTGCGCCGAAGCTGCTTCTCCCTTACGGGGCCTCCTGCTTGGCGGCCTTCGCCCGGTCGCCCTCCGGCATCGCGGCCCTCACCAGCTCCGCGGAGCGGATGGTGCGCGTGGCTCGCGAGACCCTCAGCCGCACCTGGGCGCCGGTGGCGATGCCCTGGGAGGCCGCGGGCAGGGCCCAGGCGGTGGTCAGGTCCGTGTTTCCCTCGTCCAGGACCAGGAAACGGGCCGCCCCCTTGCCCTTGCGCGACTCCATCCGCAGCACTTCACCGGTGATCGTGTCGGGCTCCCGGCGCTCCAGACACGCGAGTACCAGGAAGTACGCCGCCAGCGCGCCGAAGATGACGATCGCGGCCGATTCGACGAGCAGGGGCCCGTCATGGGCCGCCGCATCGACGAACCAGCCGTCGCTGTCCCGCGCGAAGTTGCCGGGCATCATCGCAAGGAACGCCAGGAGCAGCGTCCAGCGGCTGAACTTGCCGGCGACCACGAGCCCGAGCAGCACGCTGCCCACCCAGCCGGCGCTCAGCACCAGTCCGGCCTGGCGGAACGAGCCGTCGCCGTGCGCGTCGGCCGCGACCGCCCAGTCCGGCTGCCGCAGCACCGCGAAGGCACAGAGGCCCACCGCGACCACGCCCGCGCCGGACGCGAAATGCAGGAGCCGCCTCGTCGAGTCGCCGAACCCGGGGCGCAGCCGCGGGTAGCGGATCCGTACCGGGCGCCAGGCCCCTCCGTACGCGGACCAGACGCGTCGTCGGTCGCCGGAGTCGAAGCCGAGGAGCCGGCTGGTCAGGCTGGTGACGCCGAGCGCGGTCCCGTACGCGAGATAGCGGTCCCACACCGTCACGGCTGCGGGCGGCAGGCGGGCGAAGTCCTCGTGCGCGGTCAGCCAGGCTCGCAGTCCGGCCCAGTGCCCGGCGCGTTCCAGGCCCTGCGGTGTGGCGCGCTCTCCCAGCGACTTGCCGAGCAGGAACATCAGCACGAGCGCCGGGGCCAGACCGGCGGCGAGCGCGCCGCGCACGTTGTGCCCTCCCACGACCGCGGCCACGGCGAACAGCGCGCCGGGCACGAAGGCACCGATGAGCAGGGCGCTGCCGAGCCAGCGCGCGAACCGGAAACGGGACAGTCCGCGCAGCCGGGCCTCGGCGATGATCTCCCGGCGCAGCTCCGCGTTCCAGGCGGCAGCGCGCTTGACGTCACGGAAGGCGATGGCCCCGATGGGCGCGCCGCCGTTGGTCGCGCGGGCGGCGACGCGGTCCAGCACCCGTTGCTCGTACGGCATCAGCGCCGGCACCGTCCGGCCGGCCTCGGTGACGTGAACGCTGCTGCGGGCCGGGTCGTCGCCCGGCTGCCGCAGCTCGACGAGACCGCGGGCCGCGAGATCCAGCAGGGTCGCCGCGGCAGCATGCTCCACGCCGCGCCAGTTGTTGCCGAGGAGGCTGACGAGGGCCGGCGGCTCAGGATCGTCCCCGAGTTCCTGGGTCGCCGGCCCGGGCGTGACCACGCCGTTGCGGGTGGCGACCAGTGCGCACCCGAAGGCGACGAGCCAGAGCACGATCAGGCCGGCGCCGCCCCAGTAGAGCTGTTCGGTGAGTGTCACGCGAATCTCACCTGGACCGCGTCCTGCGCCGCACCGGCGGCCTCGAAGTACTCCCGCCGCCCGTGCGCTCCGCCCAGCCCTGCCACGAGGTTCCCGGGGAAGCTCTCCAGAGCGGTGTGGTAGCTCTGCACGGCGCTGTTGTAGAACTGCCGCGCGTACGCGATCTTGTCCTCCGCCGACCTCAACTCGGCCTGCACCGTACTGAAGTGCTGATCCGCTTTGAGGTCCGGATAGTTCTCACCGAGCGCGAACAGCCTCCCCAGCGTCGCGGTGAGCGCGTCCTCGGCGGCCGCCCGCTCCGTGATGCCGAGGCCGCCGCTCAGGGCCTCCCCTCGCGCGGCGGTGACCGCTTCGAATGTGCCGCGCTCGTGAGCTGCGTAGCCGCGCGCCCCCTCGACGAGGTTCGGTATCAGCTCATGCCGCCGCTTCAACTGCACGTCGATCTGTGCCCACGAAGCCTGCGTCTGATTCCTCAGCCGGACGAGGCGGTTGTAGGTCCTGACGACCCACCACACGACCACGACCACCGATACCGCAACGATCCCGCCCACGATGACACCCATGGCGTCGCCCCCAGAGGCCTAAAAGATCCGACCCCCCTGGCCGATCGACGTGATCATATTCCGGCCGTCAAGGCCCGCACGGCCGGGGGCGCCCGGCCGCGGAATTCCGGGTTCCTGCCGCGCCGATCCGGAGCGAATTCACCGCCGAGCGGTAGGGATGCCGTCTGCGACGGGGCGCGATTGCCATGTGACGGTCGTGGTCGAGCCGCTCGCGGAGGCGTCCCATGTCCCGGGCCGGGACCACGGGAGTCGTTCCCGTGGTCCCGGCCCGTCCCGGGTTTCGGGCCCCCGAGATCTCCCCCGTGCTCATTCCGCCCTGCGCGGCACGACAGGAGACCCGCGAGAGAGGGGCCCGGACGCCGCCCTGCCCCGGCCGGAGTGGGGTCGCCTTCCTCCGCCCTCCGCCCGCTTCGGGCCACTTCCGGCCGAGCCTCAGCCGACGACCCCGTCGTGTCGAGGTTTCGGCTCACCCGGTGGAACGAAGCAGGCGGTGACGGTCTTGCCCGACGCCTGCAGATGTGTGGTCCAGGCGTCGGCAAGGGCGTCGACGATGGCCAGTCCGCGTCCCCCGGTCGTCGTGAGGTCTTCCGACTGCTTGGCGGGGGGCAGGGGGTCGGAGTCATGGACGCTCACGTGCAGGCAGTGGCTGTCCCAGGTCAGAACCAGCTGGGCGTCGCTGTGGGCGTGCACGTGCGCATTGGTGATCAGCTCGGAGACACTGAGCAGTATCGCGTCCACCGTCTCGGGGGCGTCCCTGGTCCAGCCGAGGGACGCCAGGTGCTCCCGCGTCCACCGACGGCCGGCCCGCACTCCCTGCGACACCGGAAACGACTGCGCCCATCCCATCGCGCGCAACGACGTGTCCTTCACCATCGCTCCTCCCTCACTCGGATCTCCTCACCCCCGCCTACCCCCGCCTTCGAAGCACACCCCGGCGACCCGTCCCCCGGACCGCAGCGCCGTGAAACCACAGCGCGAGGTCTGTTCCCGGGATGTCAGGGCACACGTACCTCACCCCTTCGAGAGGAGCACCCCATGCTCGGCATAGCCGCGGCCGTCCTGTTCGGTATCGCGTTCCTGATCAACGCAGCAGACATCACGACCAACGACGTCTTCTCCTCCGTGAACGTCATGCTCCTGGGCCTGACACTTCTTGCCCTGCACGTCGCGGGAATCGGAGCCGGCCGCCCCTCCCGCAGACGCTGACGGCGCCGACGGAGACCCGGCGGGGGCGGGACGCTCATCGAACTCCCTTCCCGCACCGCGCGGAACAGCCTTGGCCCCGAAGCGCTTCGGGGCCAAGGCT
>NZ_JBEXXX010000050.1:0-58404 GCF_040630635.1 Streptomyces sp. NPDC005761
GGGGCGGGGTGGGGACAATCGGGGGGGGGGTTTAACACGGTAGGGTATCAACAACACCCCCCCCGGGGGGGGGGCCCGCGCCCCCCCCGCACGTGCGGGGGGCGGCTTCAGCCCAGCCGTAAGTGGTGCAGCATCATCAGCCCGGCGGCCATCCCCGCGGCCGGGACCTCACCGCGGGCGATCATGTCGGGCACCAGTTTCAGCGGTATCCACTCGCGGCGTGAGGACTCGAAGCCGTCGACCGGGTCGCCGGTCCAGCCCGCCTCCTCGCCCCAGTAGAAATGGTGCCGGGCGTCGGTCAGCCCGTTCGACGGCTCCACGGTCAGCAGCGGATGCAGGGGCCCGGGACGCCAGCCGGTCTCCTCCTCCATCTCCCGGGCGGCCGCGGCCGCGGGCTGCTCCCCGTCCTCGACCACGCCCGCGGCGAGCTCCCAGCCCCAGCTGTCGGTGATGAACCGGTGCCGCCAGAGCAGCAGGACCTCGTTCGCACCGTTCACGACCGTGGCCGCCGCGACGGCGCGGAGCCGGATCACGAAGTGGTCGAGGTGGTGACCGTCGGGGAGTACGACATCCGCCAGATTGACCCGGAACCACGGATTCTCGTACACAGTCTGTTCGTTCAGGTTCGTCCACTGCACAGTTCTGCCACCTTCTGACTTGTAGGTGGCCATATCGCAGCAGACCGTGGCTCACAGCGGTACACGCAGCGCCCCGTCGACGAGATCCGCGGCCCGTTCCGCCTCCGCGCTGCCGCTCGCGACCAGGTGTCCGCGTACCGCCCGCAACCGGTCACGCAGTCGCTGCGACTCCATGCCCCGGGCGCGCTCCGCCATCTCCGCGGCCGTGACGGCGGCCCTGTCGGCGTCACCCTGCCGGAGCTCGATCGTGGTCAGCATCGCCAGCCGGTGGACCCGGCCCCGGTCGTGTGCGGGGGTCCGCACCGCCGCGGCGGCGTGCTCCCTCGCCGCCGGCAGGTCCCCGAGGCGGAGCAGGGCCTCCGCCACCTGGACGTCGACCAGACCGGGCTGGACGTACCCCGTCTCGTCCGGCTCCGCACCGGCCCGGATCCGTTCCGCCTCGGACTCGGCGCGCCGGATGCACCGCAGGGCGCTCGGCCCGTCACCGAGGTGCGCGTACGCCTTGGCCTGCATCGCGTGGAGATCGGCCGCGAGCGCGGGGGTGATGTCGCGTCCGGCGGCCCGCAGCGCCGCCTCGGCGAAGGCGACCGACTGCCGGAAGTCGGCGAGGAAGAGCGACTGGTTCACCATCAGGGCGATCACGTAACCGCCGAGCCCGCGGTCCCCGCTCGCCTTGGCCAGCCGCAGCGCCTGGTGGAAGTAGCGCTGGGCGAGCCCGTGCGCGTCGGAGTCGTACGCGCAGATGCCCGCGACGGCGACCAGCCCGCCTGTCGCGCGGTGCAGTTGCCGCCCCATCGCATCGCTGTAGCCGCCGCGCAGCAGCGGGGCCGTCTCGGCGTTGAGGAAGCCGACGATGCGCGAACGCGTCGCGATTCCACCCGCCTTGCGATACATCAGTTCGTAGTGGGCACGGGCGGCCCGCAGGGTTGCTATGTCGGCCGGGCCGACGCGTTGCGGCCCGGCCCGGGACACGTCGGTGTCCTCCGGCGGGTTCTCCCATTCCCAGACGGGCATCACCGCGGTGGTCCCGGTGACGGCCGGGGCGGCGACGACATGCGGGCGCTGCTGCTCGTCGGAACGCCACAGGGCGGTGGCACGCTCCACGAATCCGGTGAGCGAGGAACCCTGCGCGGGCGCGTGGCCGCCGAGGCCCGCCATGCCGATGTCGTCGAGTGAGAGGGCCCTGCGCAGCCGGTCCCCCAGCACCTCACAGATCAGGTCGGGCACCTGGCCGCGCGGCCGCTGGCCCTTGAGCCAGCGCGCGACGGCGGTGTGTTCGTAGCGGAGGCAGAGCCCCCGGGTGCGGCCGGCCTGGTTCACGTGTGCGGCGAGCCCGGCTCGCGAGACCCCCGCCTCGTCGATCAGAGCCTCTAGCAAAGTGTTGGGCTCCATTGCCCCCATTGCCCCCTCCGATGGGTCGGCACGCCAGGACGTGTCGCCCCAGTGGAGCACGATTCACACGGGGTGTGAACGGAATGCCCGAACCGTCCCGCTGCGCACGCTGTCGCACCGGTCCGCGGATCGCTTGAATGAGTCCCTCGCAAGAGGCGGCCGGGTCGTCTGCTCCCCCTCGTACAGCACGACGACCCGCTCCCGCGCCGTCCGCTCTGCCGACCTGCCCGACACTCCGTGGCAGGGCGGACGGCGCCGGATCGCACGACCCACTGCCCACGGATCGGAGGGTTGTTGCGGGGCCGGCCGGACACCGGGTTCCCCCGGGCCGGGCCGGAGCCCGCGTGCGGTCCACCACCTCTGGGCGAGCACACAGGAGGGGCGTATCCGGTGGCCGGATACGCCCCTCCTCACTGTGCGGGTGCGCCGTTAGGCGCCGCGCAGCACCGCTCCCGTACGCTCGGCGGCCACGGCCACCGCCGCGTCACGGGCGGCGCTCGCCTCGTCCACCGTCAGCGTGCGGTCCGCGGCACGGAACCGCAGCGCGTACGCCAGGGACTTGCGGCCCGCGCCGATCTGCTCACCCGTGAACACGTCGAACAGCCGCAGCGACTCCAGGAGTTCACCTGCTCCGTCGCGGAGCGCCCGCTCCACGTCGGCCGCGGGAACGTCCTGGTCCACGACGAGTGCGACGTCCTGGGTCGCCACCGGGAAGGTGGAGATCCGCGGCGCCTGGAGGGCGCCGTCCACGGCCTGCTCCAGGACGTCGAGCTCGACCTCCATGGCACAGGTGCGCTCCGGCAGGTGGAGCTCCTTGATGACGCGCGGGTGCAGCTCGCCCGCGTGCCCGAAGAGGGTCTCCTCGCCGTCGACCGTGACGTACAGCGCGGCGCAGCGGCCCGGGTGCCACGGCGCGTGCTGGTCGGCGCGGACCGTGAGGTCGACACCCGCCTCACGGGCGATGGTGCGGGCGGCCTCGACGGAGTCCGCCCAGCCGGCCGGGCGGGCCTTGCCCCACCAGCCGGCCTGCTCGCGGGCGCCCGCGAGGACGACGGCGGCGCGGCGCGGCTGACGCGGGAGCGCGGCATCCAGCGAGGCGATCTCCTCGTCGGAGGGGCGCCGGTCGACGGGCAGCCGGACCGGCTTCGTCTCCTGACCGGTCGGCCGGAAGACCAGACCCGTCTCGAAGAGCGCGAGGTCGTGGCTGCCCCGGCCGTCGTTGCGCCGCAGCGCGCCGAGGAGGCCCGGCAGCAGCGTGGTGCGCAGCGACGGCTCCTCGTCGGAGAGCGGGTTGACGAGCTTGACCGTCCGGCGGCGGGCGTCGTCCGCCTCCAGACCCAGCTGGTCCAGGACCGCCTCGCCCGTGAACGGGTAGTTCAGCGCCTCGACGTAGCCGGCGCCGGCGAGTGCCCGGCCGACGCGGCGGTGCAGCCGCTGACGGTCGGTCAGGCCGCGGCCGGACGGCGGGGTGGGCAGCGTGGACGGGAGGTTCTCGTAGCCCTCCAGCCGGATGACCTCTTCGGCGAGGTCGTTCGGCTCGTTCAGGTCGGGCCGCCAGGACGGGGCGGTGACGAGGAGCTCGTCCTGCCCGTAGACGTCGCAGCCGACCTCCTGGAGGCGGCGCACGACGGTCTCGCGGCCGTACGCGACACCGGCCACCTTGTCCGGGTGGTCCGCGGCCATCGTGATGGTGCGGGGGCCGGACGGGGCGCTCACCTCGGTGACGCCCGCCTCGGCGGTGCCGCCGGCGAGGAGCACCAGCAGGTCGACGGTGCGCTGCGCGGCTGCCGCCGCGGCCTGCGGGTCGACGCCGCGCTCGAAACGCTTGGAGGCCTCGGAGGCCAGCTTGTGGCGGCGCGCCGTCCGGGCGATCGAGATCGCGTCGAAGTGCGCGGCCTCGATGACGACCTCGGTGGTGTGCGCGTCCTCGGAGGCGTCGGCGATCTCGGTGTTGGCGCCGCCCATGACGCCCGCCAGGCCGATCGGCCCGCGGTTGTCGGTGATGACGAGATCGGCGGCGTCCAGGACGCGGACCGTGCCGTCGAGCGTGGTGAGCTTCTCGCCCTGCTCGGCGCGGCGCACCCCGATCGGCCCGTCGATGCGGGTCCGGTCGTAGGCGTGCAGCGGCTGGCCGAGTTCGAGCATCACGTAGTTGGTGACGTCGACGGCGAGTGAGATCGGCCGCATGCCGGCCTTCTGGAGCCGACGCTGCATCCAGATCGGCGACCGGGCCTCGGGCTGCAGGCCGACGACGGTGCGCGCGGTGAAGCGATCGCAGCCGATCGGGTCGGCGACCTTGACCGGGTAGCCGTACGCGTTGGGCACGGGCACGTCGAGGAGCGCCGGGTCACGCAGCGGCAGGCCGTAGGCGATGGCGGTCTCACGGGCGACGCCGCGCATCGAGAGGCAGTAGCCGCGGTCGGGCGTGACGGCGATGTCGAGAACCTCGTCGACGAGCTGGAGCAGCTCGATCGCGTCGGTCCCGACCTCGTGCTCCGGCGGCAGCACGATGATGCCGTGCGTGCCGTCGTCGCCCATGCCGAGCTCGTCGGTGGAGCAGATCATGCCGTGCGAGGTCCTGCCGTACGTCTTGCGCGCGGCGATCGCGAAGTCACCGGGCAGCACGGCGCCCGGCAGGACCACGACGACCTTGTCGCCGACGGCGAAGTTACGGGCGCCGCAGACGATCTCCTGCGGCTCGCCGGTGCCGTTGGCGGTGCCGACGTCCACCGTGCAGAAGCGGATGGGCTTCTTGAAGCCCTCCAGCTCCTCGATGGTCAGCACCTTGCCGACGACCAGCGGGCCCTTGAGGCCGGCGCCGATCTGCTCGACCGTCTCGACCTCCAGGCCGACGGCGACGAGCTTGGCCTGTACGTCACGGCCGGTCTCGGTCGGCGGCAGGTCGACGTACTCCCGCAGCCAGGAAAGCGGGACGCGCATCAGATCTCCATCCCGAAGGGCCGGGTGAACCGGACGTCGCCTTCGACCATGTCTCGCATGTCTTCTACGTTGTGGCGGAACATCAGCATCCGCTCGATGCCGAACCCGAAGGCGAATCCGCTGTACTTCTGGGGGTCGACGCCGCAGGCGATGAGCACCTTGGGGTTGACCATGCCGCAGCCGCCGAGCTCGATCCAGCCCTCGCTGCCGCAGGTGCGGCAGGGACGGTCGGCGTTGCCCACGGACTCGCCGCGGCAGACGTAGCAGACCATGTCCATCTCGGCGGACGGCTCGGTGAACGGGAAGAAGTTCGGCCGCAGCCGGGTCTTCATGTCCGGGCCGAAGAGCGCCTGGACCATGTGGTCGAGGGTGCCCTTCAGGTCGGCCATGGTCAGGCCCTCGTCGACGGCGAGCAGCTCGATCTGGTGGAAGACCGGGGTGTGCGTGGCGTCGAGCTCGTCGGTGCGGTAGACCCGGCCGGGGCAGACGACATAGACCGGGGGCTCGCGGTCGAGCAGGGTGCGGGCCTGGACCGGCGAGGTGTGCGTACGCAGGACGACACCGGACTCGTCGTTCCTGGCGCCGTCGGCGCCCTGGACGAAGAAGGTGTCCTGCATCTGCCGGGCCGGGTGGTCGGGCACGAAGTTCAGGGCGTCGAAGTTGAACCACTCGGCCTCGGCCTCGGGGCCCTCGGCGATCTCGTAGCCCATGGCCACGAAGACGTCGGCGACGCGCTCCATGATGGTCGTGAGCGGGTGGCGGGCGCCGGCCGGGGTGCGGTCGTACGGCAGCGTGACGTCCACCGCCTCCTCGACCAGGACCCGGGCGTCCCGCTCGGCCTCCAGCTCCGTCTGGCGGGCCGCGAGGGCCCTGCCCACGGCGGCGCGGGCCTGGCCCACGCGCTTGCCGGCCTCGGCCTTCGCCTGTGGCGGCAGCGCGCCGATCTCGCGGTTGGCGAGTGACAGGGGCGAGGTACCACCGGTGTGCGCGGTCTTCGCCTGGGCGAGCGCGTCGAGGTCGCCCGCGGCGGCGAAGGCGGCGAACGCCTCGTCCCGGATGCGCTCGATCTCTTCCGGTTTCAGTGCCTCGACCTCGACTGGGTCGTACGACTTGTTCGGTGCCGACATCTCTTCCCGTACTTCCGATTGGCTGGTGGCGCGGCCCCGCTCGACGACCGGAGGACGCAAAGGTGCCAAAGGTCGAGTCTAAGGGCCACAGGATGCAGGGGCCGCCCGTGGGCCGCTCAGGCCCTCTACTTCATGTAGGCCGGCGTGCTCACGGGCAGGATAAATCGGAACTCTGCACCGCCGCCGGGGCCGCGGCCGACCGTGATCGTGCCGCCGTGCGCCTCGACGATGCCCTTGACGATGTAGAGGCCCAGACCGGTGCCGCCGCGCTTGCTCCCCCGCCAGAAGCGGGTGAAGACACGGGCCATCGACTCCTCGGGGATGCCGGGGCCTTCGTCGCTCACGGTGACCGCCGTTCCCTTCTCGTCGCTCTTCGCCGGTGCGGGTGCCACCTCGATGGTGACGGTTCCCTCGCCGTGGCGCACCGCGTTTTCCAGCAGGTTGCCCAGCACCTGGTCGACCTTGTCCGGGTCGGCCCACACGACGGGCAGCGGCTGGCAGGTGCGGACCAGGAACCGGCCGGGGTCCTGCCCCGAGGCGGTGAGCGCCTGGACGTGGCGTTCGACGGCGGCGGAGAGGTCCACGGGCTGGCGGCGCAGCTCGAGGCGCCCCGAGTCGATCCGGGAGATGTCCAGGAGCTCGGTGATCAGGCGGGTGACCCGGTTGGCGTCGGCGTCGACGGTCTCCAGCATCAGCCGCTTCTGGTCGTCGGTGAACCGCTCCCACTTCGCCAGCAGCGTCGCGGTGAAACCCTTCACGGACGTCAGCGGTGAGCGCAGTTCATGGGCGACGGTCGCGATGAGCTCGGCGTGGCTGCGTTCGTTGCGGCGGCGGGCCTCGGTGCCGCGCACGCTGACCACCAGCCGCCGTACCGGGCCGGTCGGGCTCTCGCGTACGTAGCGGGCGGAGACGAGTACCTCGCGGCCGCCGGGCAGCAGAAGGTTGCGTTCGGGCTGGCCGACGCGGGTGGCGAGGCCGCCGTAGGGGTCGGTCAGCTCCCACCAGCGGCGGCCCTTGAGGTCCTCCAGCGGCAGCGCGTGTTCCAGCGGACGGCCGAGGGCGGCTGCCCTGGGCACGGCGGTGATCCGTGCGGCGGCGGCGTTGAAGCAGATCACGCGGCCGCTCTCGTCCGCGACGACGAGTCCGTCGGGAAGGTCGTCCGGATCGAGCGCCTGCCCGGTGGGTCCGATGCCCGCAACCGTGACGCCGTCCGGGTCCTGGGCGGCGTGCACGACGGCCTCCGCGCGCGCCCGCGGCCCGCTCATGCCGACAGCCATATCCCGTACCCCACCTCTCGAACCGGTGCAGTGGGCCCCCGAGTTCGTCACCCTACTAGGCGCCGGTGACGGAGCGACACCCTGCGGGGGCCCTGGGCCGGGAGCGCCGGCGCGGCCGGCTTCAGCCGGCGCTTCGGCGGGGGCGCTGGGCGCGCGCGGAGGCGTAGAGGCAGACGGCGGCGGCGGTGGCGAGGTTGAGGCTCTCCGCCCTGCCGTGGATCGGTACGCGCACGACGGCGTCGGCCAGGGCCCTGGTCTCCTCCGGCAGGCCCCAGGCCTCGTTGCCGAAGACCCAGGCGGTGGGCCCGCCCATGGTGCCGGCGTCGAGTTCGTCGTCGAGGTCGTCCTGGCCCGCGCCGTCGGCTGCGAGGATCCGTACACCCGCGTCCCGCAGCCCCTGCACGGCCTGCTCGACGGGCACGCCGACGGCTACCGGCAGGTGGAAGAGCGAACCGACGGACGCCCGCACGGACTTGGGGTTGTACAGGTCCACGGACGCGTCGGTGAGGACGACGGCGTCGGCGCCCGCCGCGTCGGCACAGCGCAGCACCGTTCCGGCGTTCCCGGGGTCGCGGACGTTGGCGAGCACGGCGACCAGCTTCGGGCGCGCGGCGACGACCGTCTCGAAGGGCGTGTCCAGGAAGCGGCAGACGCCGATCAGGCCCTGCGGGGTGACGGTCTGCGACACGTCGGCCAGGACCTCGCTGTCGGCGAGGTGGACCCGGGCACCCGCCGCGTGGGCGGCGTCGATGATGGCTTCGTACCGCTCGGCGGCCTCGACGGTGGCGAACAGCTCGACGAGGGTCGGCTCGCCGTCGCTGCCGCGGTGGTCCGCGGCCTCACGCACGGCCTGCGGGCCCTCGGCGATGAACCTGCGCTCCTTGCCGCGGAAGTTGCGCCTGGCCAGGCGCCGGGCGGCGGCCACCCGTGGCGATCGCGGGGAGATCAGTTCAGGGGTGCCCATGTCGGCGGCGAGCCTCTCTGCGTACGAAGTGCTGGGTCTGCAACGCACCGGACCCGCAGACGGCGTGCGCCTGCGGGTCCGGCTCGAATACCGAGAAGTACAGCCTGGATCAGGCGGCCTTCGGGGCGTTGACGTCGCTCGGGAGGGCCTTCTGGGCAACCTCGACGAGGGCGGCGAACGCGTTGGCGTCGTTGACCGCGAGCTCGGCCAGGATCTTGCGGTCCACCTCGATGTTGGCGGCCTTCAGACCCTGGATGAGGCGGTTGTACGTCATGCCGTTCTGGCGGGCAGCGGCGTTGATGCGCTGGATCCACAGCTGACGGAAGTCGCCCTTGCGCTTCTTGCGGTCGTTGTAGTTGTAGACCAGGGAGTGGGTGACCTGCTCCTTGGCCTTGCGGTACAGGCGCGAGCGCTGACCGCGGTAACCGCTGGCGGCCTCGAGAATTGCCCGGCGCTTCTTGTGGGCGTTGACTGCCCGCTTGACGCGTGCCACTTGTTAACTCCTTGTAGCGGGGCCGTGGTCGTACTCACACGGCCCGGAAACGAATTGGTCCCGGTCGGATCGAGGGCGCGTCCCCGGTGTCACCGGGGACGAGGCCTCACTTGCCGAGAAGCTTCTTGATCTTCTTGGCGTCGGCCGGAGCCACGACGACCGTGCCGGTCAGCGAGCGGGTCTTCTTGGACGACTTGTGCTCGAGCAGGTGGCGCTTGCCGGCCCTCTCGCGGAGCACCTTGCCGGAGCCGGTGATCTTGAAGCGCTTGCTGGCACCGCTGTGCGTCTTGTTCTTCGGCATCGCGCCGTTCTCTCCTCGTCAGTGGCGCCCCTCTCGGTGCGGGCACCGGACTGCAGGGGCGTCAGATCTTGGTGGGATTCCGGGGGGACCCTGGGGGCGCCTGGATGGCAGCCCCCGGAGGTCACGCCTCGGAAGGTGTCTCGGCCGGAGCCTCGGAGGTCGCCTCGGCCGGAGCCTCGGCAGCCTCATCCGCATCCTCGGCGTCGGGGGTGTATCCCTGACGCTCCGCCTTGCGGGCGGCCTGGGCCTCGCGGGCCTCGGCCATGGCTTCGGTCTTCTTCTTGTGCGGGCCCAGAACCATGATCATGTTCCGGCCGTCCTGCTTCGGGTTGGACTCGATGAAGCCGAGTTCCTCCACGTCCGAAGCCAGACGCTGAAGCAGTCGGAAGCCCAGCTCGGGGCGGGACTGCTCACGACCACGGAACATGATCGTGATCTTGACCTTGTCGCCCTGCTTGAGGAACCGGACGACGTGACCCTTCTTGGTGTCATAGTCGTGCGGGTCGATCTTCGGCCGGAGCTTCATCTCCTTGATGACCGTGTGCGCCTGGTTCTTGCGCGCCTCACGGGCCTTCATGGCCGACTCGTACTTGAACTTCCCGTAGTCCATGAGCTTGCACACGGGCGGACGGGCGGTAGCCGCCACCTCGACCAGGTCGAGGTCGTACTCCTGTGCGAGTTCCAGGGCCTTGGCAAGCGGAACAATCCCGACCTGCTCGCCGCTGGGACCGACAAGTCGCACCTCGGGTACGCGAATCCGGTCGTTGATGCGGGGCTCGGCGCTGATGGATCCTCCTCGGTAGCACCACGCGGCCGCCTGGCGGACAGCCACGTAACGTCTGTTTCGACAGACCAACCGTGCGGGACCATGAAAAATGCCCCGCCGGGACACAGGCGGGGCTCCTGAACAACCGGAACACCGCCGCGGTCAACCGCGGGGCGCATCGGGCGGCTCCATCGTCCGTACGGAACGATGGGCGCCACCTGACCGGATGACCCGCCGTCCTGGGGACGGTCAGGTGGGAGATCGGAGCCTCCACTTGTGGGCCGGGCACATAGATGCCCAGCCGGTCGTTACACAAGGTTAGCAGCTCCCCCGGGCGGGCGCTAACCAGTGCTCGCATGGCACTCCCGCAGGCGGAGCAGGTTCACCGTGGGCCTATCGTATGGCGCATGAGTGACGCGACCCCCACCAGTGATTCCCCCGGCTTCGACGAGATGGCCCGCGACATCGCGGAGGTGCCCGCGGTCGAGGTGATCGTGACGGTCGCGGTCAATCTGATGAGCGCCGCCGCTGTGAAACTCGGGCTGACCGAGGACGGCGACGAGCACAAGGACCTCGACGAGGCCCGCAAACTGGTCCACGCGCTGGCCGGCCTGCTGGACGCGAGCACCACGGAGATCAGCTCCTTCCACGCGGCTCCGCTGCGTGACGGCCTGAAGTCCCTGCAGCTCGCGTTCCGCGAGGCCTCGCTCGTACCGGACGAGCCCGGCCAGGGCCCGGGCGAGAAGTACACCGGCCCGGTCTTCGGCTGATCCCGCCCGCCCCTTCCGTTCCTTCGCACCCGTGAGCCCCCTGCCGAGCCGGCAGGGGGCTCACGGCGTCCGGGGACGGATCGGGCTGCTTCCCGGGGATGAGGGTGAGCCGCCACGTGCGCGGCTGCTCCGCGCTCCCGGGACGTACGGGTGATCAGCGCGTGAACAGGGGCTCACCGGGGGTGTGGGCGTCGGCCGGGAGCAGGGCGAGGTCCAGGCCGCGGACCAGCCGGGCGCGCAGCACCTCGTTGGCCGCCAGCGACCGCGCGACCCGGCCGGCCGTCTCCGCGGGGTCGGCGTCCGCCGCCAGTACCAGCGCGAGGGTGCCGTCGGCGCGGCCCGGTCCGAGATGGGCTCGGAGCACCGCGGGCTCCCCGGCGACGGTGTCGCGCACCGCCGTCGTGACGGCGGGGTCGTCCAGCGGGTCGGCGCTGGTGCGGCCCTCGGCGAGGGCGAGCAGGGCGGAGCCGGTCAGCTCGAAGGCCACCGGCCCGGCGAGGTCGAGCACCACCGTGTCCGCCTTCTCGTGCGCGGCGGCCTGGAGGGCCTGGTGCAGGGGCACGGCGACGGGGCGGGCCTGCGGGTCCCAGCGGGCCAGCGAGGCCGTGGAGGTGAAGGCGGGCAGGGCGCGGCGGTCGCCGGCCTGGAGGGTGGGGACCGCCATGTCGCTCGTCTTCTCACGGCGCAGCCCGTTCTCGTCCTCCTCGACCTCGCCGAGGACAGCCACCACGGGGACGAGGAGGCGGGCCCCCCTGAGCGCCTCGAGTACCGGGCCGACAGCCTTGCGGTCCTCGGCCCAGGCGGCGAGTGCCGCTGTCAGGGAAGGGTCGGCCGTGCCGTCGTCGTCGGAGTATCCGGGGTCCGGAATGTTCTTCTGCGCCACAGGGCGAGCGTAGTGCCTGGGCATTCTCGTCCCGCCGACAGGTCGGACCCAGCCCCCTCCCGGCTGCGGTTCCTGACGTCCGGGTCATGTCCCGACACAGAATCCGCAGATGCGCGCTCTCCGCGTCCGTGGCGGCCACGGTCGTGCTCGCCGGGGGCGCGTACCTCACCGGCGGATCGCCGGATCACGCACCCGCCGCCGTAGCTTCCGTATCGTCCGTCCCACCGGCTGCGACCGCTCCGGCCGCGGCGGCGAGCGAGGAGCCCGTGGTGGAGCTCGATACGGAACTGGCCGCGGCCGTCGAGCCGCTGCTGACGGGTGCGGACACGGGTGCGGTGTCGGTGGCGGTGCTGGACGTCGGCAGCGGCGCGCGTGCGGTGTACGGGGGTACGGAGCCCTCGTACGAGACGGCGAGCATCGTCAAGGTCGACATTCTCGCGGCGCTGCTGCTCCGGGCTCAGGACGAGGACCGTGTGCTGACCGCCGGTGAGCGCGCTCACGCGGTGGCGATGATCGGGCGGAGCGACAACGAATCCGCCACCGCCCTGCTGGCGGACGTCGGCGGGGCGGCCGGTCTCGACGCCGCCAACGAGCGGCTCGGTCTCACCGCGACGACCGCCGCGAAGGCCTGGGGGCTGACCCGGACCACGGCCGCCGATCAGCTGACGCTGCTGGAGGCGGTGTTCGGCAAGGATGCGGACGGAAAGCTCAGCGAGGACTCACGGACGTATCTGAGAGGGCTGATGACGCGGATCGAGGCCGACCAGCAGTGGGGGGTGTCGGCGGCGGGCAGCGACTGGGCGCTCAAGAACGGCTGGATGCCGCGTAGCGCCACCGGGCTGTGGAACATCAACAGCATCGGGGAGGTGACGGCCGGCGGGCGGACCTACCTGGTGGCGGTGCTCTCCGGCGGTCAGTCGACCAAGGAGGCGGGCGTCGCGCTCGTCGAGGCGGTGGCGAAGGCGGCTGTGCGGGCGGTGCGCGCCGGGGCCGGGTGAGGACGTTCAGCGGCGGGGCGCGGAGGAGTAGCTGCCGCGGCCACGCCACAGGATGACGGCCAGGGCCAGCAGGACCGCGCCGAGGCCGCCCGCCGCCGCGGCGAACCAGCCGGCGGGGCCGTCGTCCTCGCGGGGCGGGGTGGGGCCGGAGCCGAAGTACTGCTTGCGGTAGCCGGCCGCGGCGGAGTCGGTGCGCAGCCCGGCGGGGCTCAGTGAGCGGCCGGCCTTGATGGCCGCTGCCGGGTCGACGATGCCGTAGCCCCGGGCGTCGTCGCGGCCCGCGGACGGGGAGCTGCGGGCGGTGTCCGTGAGGAGCTTCTTGATCTGGGCGGGCGAGAGGCCCGGATACGCGGCACGCACCAGCGCGACCGCGCCCGAGACGAACGCGGACGCCGCGGAGGTGCCCCACTCCACGTAGTACTTCCGGTCGGGCGCGGGGACGACGATGTCGACCCCGGGCGCGCTCACGGTGGCGTACCAGCGGCGGGTGGAGAACGATGCGTGCGTGCCGTACCGGTCGACCGCGGCGACCGCGATCACGCCCGGGTAGGCGGCGGGGTACGAGATGTGGTCGCCCTTCTCGCCCCCGTTGCCGGACGAGGCGACGACGACCGCGCCCTTCTTCAGCGCGTACTGGATGGCGGCGTCCTCGCCCGGCTCGGGGTGTGCGGACTCGCTGTCGTCGCCGAGGGAGAGGTTGATGACGTCGGCGCCGTGGTCGGCGGCCCAGCGGATGCCGTCGGCGAGGGCGGTCCCGCGGGTCTTGCGGGCCTTGGCGCGGGCCGGGTCGCTCGCTTCGAGGATGACCCGGACGGGGAGGATCTTCGCCTCGGGCGCGATGCCGATGACGCCCTCGTCCCCTCCGCTGCCGTGGCCCCGGCCGGCGATGATCCCCGCCATCGCGGTGCCGTGCCTGGCCCATGCCCGGTCACCGCGTCCGGCGCCGAAACCGATCATGTCCCGGCCCGCGAGAACCTGGCCCGTCAGGTCGGGCAGGCTGCCGTCGACCCCGGTGTCGACGACGGCGACGGTGATCCCCCTGCCGCGGGTGGTCTGCCAGGCCCGGTCGGTGTGGAGGGCGTCCAGACCCCACTGCTGGGCCCGGATGGTGTCCGCCGCGGCCGGGGACGCGGGCAGCAGCGCGAACGCGGTGGCGGCGCACAGGGCGCCGAGGAGTCCGCGGCGGAGGGGGCGGGTCATTCGGGCTTCTCCGTGAGGTCGGCGACGGTTCTGCGCAGTCCCCGCTCCACCCGGTCGGCCACGCCCTTGGCCTCGTGCCCGAGTCCGGCCTGTGCGGCCGCGGTCTTCGCGTTCGGCTCCATCGCCTTCTCGGCCGGCTGCGGGTCGGTGACCCCCCGCCCGTCGGCGAAACCGGAGACGGCGAACACCACGACGGGTATCTCGGTCAGCACATGCACGGTCCAGCTGGCCCGCTGGCGGTCGCCGAATCCGGCGGCGGGGCTGTTCTTCACCCCGTACGCACGGGGCATCAGGTCGGCGCGCGCGTCGAGTCGCTCATCTGCGTACCGGGAACCGAGCGCCCGCATCGCCTCGGTGTCGGCCTCGGTGAAGACCAGTCCGACGGTGGTGACGCTGCTGCTCGTCGCGTCGGTGTACGTGGCGCGGAGCAGGCGGGCGCAGCCGACCGGCCGGAGGGTCTTGAGCAGCAGCGGGTCGAGTGCGCCCGTGCAGCCGCTGTCGGGGGCCACGGCGATCCGGGTCCAGACCCGGTCGGCGCCGCCGGGTCCCGCGCCGTCGCCCTTGAGCGTCCGGGGAAAGAGCGTGTCGACCGGGATGCTGTGCCAGGCGTCGCGGCCGACGGTGTAGGCGCTGTGGGCCGCGGGATCGGCCGAGGAGTCGCTGATGAGCCAACTTCCGGTGGCGGCACCGCCGATCAGCCCGAGTCCGAGCACGGCACAGACCGCGGCGGCCGCGGTCCTGAAGGGATGCCGGGTCCGCACGGGCCGGAGCCGGGTGGTGGTCTCGGCCGGTGTCTCGGCCGGGGGCTGCGTGTGCGGGTGCCGGTGGACGTACGGCGCCGCTGCCCCGGGCGGGGCCGGCGGGCCGCCGAGTTCCACGGCGCCCACGGGCCGCCGTCGGGTCGGCGCGGGGGGCGTCCCCGGCGGCCTCGGCGGGAAGGCCGGGGCTCCGGAGGACCCGGGCGCCCCGGCGGGCCGGGCCGGGGGGACGGGGCGCAGTCGGGCGGTGGTCTCCACGTGCGGAGGCACGGCCGGAGCCTGGGAGGGCGGCCGTGGCGGGGCCGGAGTCCCGGCCGGCGGGGTCGGCGCCGGGCCGCTCGCCGCGGGCTCGGACGCACGGTCGACCTGGGGCCGGGCGGTGGTGTCGGTGGCCCCGGCAGGGGGTTCCGCGGGGTGCGGCGGTGGGGTGGTTGGGCGTGGCGGGACGGGAGCGCGCTGCGCCTCGGTACTCATCCGCCCCCCTGGTCCGTTCCGTACCGTACGCGGATCGGCTGCACCGGCAGGTTCGTTGCCCGCCGCGTGTCCGTCACTCTACGGGCTGAGGAGGCCGTGGTGGGAGCGGGCGGCCGCGCTCGCGGCCGATCTGCGCAGATCGTCCCCCTACCCAGCGGTACAGCCGTCTGGCAAGCTGCGGCCATGACTGCCCGCGCCGCTGACCGGACCCGCTACAACCGGGCCACCGCCCATCTCGACGCCCCGATCGCCGTAGTCGATCTGGAGGCGTTCGACGCCAATGCCGACGATCTCGTACGGCGTGCGGCCGGGAAGCCGATCCGGGTGGCGAGCAAGTCGGTGCGCTGCCGGGCGCTGCTGGAACGGGTACTGGCCCGCCCCGGGTTCGCCGGGATCATGTCGTTCACGCTCGCGGAGTCGCTGTGGCTGGCGCGTGCCGGGTTCGAGGACGTCCTGCTCGCCTATCCGTCCGCCGACCGCTCGGCCTTCGCGGAGCTGGCCGCCGACCCGAAACTGGCCGCCGCCGTGACCGTGATGGTGGACGACCACGCGCAGCTGGAGCTGATCGACGCGGCACGGGCGGGGGGCACGGAGGAGATCCGGGTCTGCCTGGAGCTGGACACCTCCCTGCGGATGCTGGGCGGCCGGGTCAGGATCGGGGCCCTGCGTTCGCCGCTGCGGTCCCCCGCCCAGCTGGCGGAGCTGGCCAGATCCATCGCCCGCCGGCCCGGTTTCCGGCTGGTGGGGCTGATGGCGTACGAGGGGCACATCGCGGGAGTGGGTGACTCGCTCGCGGGGCGGCCGCTGCGCTCACGGGCGATCCGGCTGATGCAGGCCACGGGCCGCAGGGAGCTGGCGGCCCGGCGGGCCGAGGTGGTGCGGGCCGTGCGGGCCGTGGCGCCGGACCTGGAGTTCGTGAACGGCGGCGGCACGGGCAGCGTGCAGCACACCGCGGCGGAACCGGCGGTCACCGAGATCGCGGCCGGTTCCGGCCTCTACGTGCCGCGGCTCTTCGACAACTACACCTCGTTCACGGCGCGCCCGGCCGCCCTGTTCGCCCAGCCGGTGGTGCGCCGGCCCGGGGTGGGCGTGGTGACGGTGCTGGGAGGTGGCTACCCGGCGTCCGGGGCCGCGGGCGCGGACCGGCTGCCGGTCCCGTATCTGCCGGAGGGGCTGCGCTACGACCCGCAGGAGGGCCCCGGTGAGGTGCAGACACCGCTGCTCGGCGCCCCGGCCGATGATCTGCTGATCGGCGACAAGGTGTGGTTCCGGCATGCGAAGGCCGGTGAGCTGTGCGAGCGGTTCGACGAGCTCCAGTTGATCGAGGGCGACCGGGTGACGGCGACCGTGCCGACGTACCGGGGCGAGGGGCGCACCTTCCTCTGAGCCGCCCGCCGCCCCTTCAGGGGGGCGATGGAGCTGCCGACGCCCCCCTCGGTGTCGCCGTCACCGAGGGGCCGGATGCCCTTGATGACGGTGTCCATGAGGGCGAGCGGCGGACCGTGGGGGCCCGCGTCGAAGGCGAAGCGGACGATGACGGGCGACTCGCTGCCGGCGGCGGAGGGGAAGACGAGGGGCTGCCACGTCGGGGTACCAGCCGGGCGGTGTCGGGTTGCTCATGGCACCGCCTCGGGGTCCGGGCCCTTCCCCTACAGGGGTGTGACGTACGCGCCGGAGATCCCGCCGTCGACGAGGAAGTCGGTGGCGTTGACGAACGAGGAGTCGTCGCTCGCCAGGAACGCCACGGCGGCCGCGATCTCGGTCGCCTCGGCGAACCGCCCGAGCGGAATGTGGACGAGCCGGCGGGCCGCGCGCTCCGGGTCCTTGGCGAAGAGCTCCCGGAGCAACGGGGTGTTCACCGGCCCGGGACACAGGGCGTTGACCCGGATGCCCTCGCGGGCGAACTGGACGCCCAGTTCGCGTGACATCGCCAGCACGCCGCCCTTGGAAGCGGTGTACGAGATCTGGGAGGTCGCCGCCCCCATCCTGGCGACGAAGGAAGCGGTGTTGATGATCGAGCCCCGGCCCTGGCGCCGCATGTAGGGCAGGGCCGCTTTGCAGCACAGGTAGACGGAGGTGAGGTTGACGTCCTGGACACGCTTCCACGCCTCCAGCCCGGTGGTGAGGATGGAGTCGTCGTCGGGCGGTGAGATGCCCGCGTTGTTGAAGGCGACGTCGACGGAGCCGTAGGTGTCGTACGCCGCCTTGAACAGGGCCTCGACCTGTTCGGGGTCGGTGACGTCGACCCGTACGAAGGTGCCGCCGACCGCTTCGGCTGTTGCCTTGCCGGCGGTCTCGTCGATGTCGCCGCAGACGACGTGCGCCCCCTCGGAGGCAAGACGGTGGGCGGTGGCCATCCCGATGCCGCTGCCCGCGCCGGTGATGACTGCCGTTCGGCCGACGAGGCGGCGGCAGATGTTCCCGTTGTCCGTGGTCATACCGGTTCAGACCTCCGTACTGAGGAAGACGTTCTTGGTTTCGGTGAAGGCGTCGAGGGCGTCAGGACCCAGTTCCCGGCCGAGGCCCGACTGTCCGAACCCGCCGAACGGGGTCCAGTAGCGCACTGCGGAGTGGGAGTTGACGGAGAGGTTGCCCGCCCGGACGGCCTGCGCGACGCGCAGCGCGCGCCCCACGTCTCGCGTCCAGAGCGATCCGGCGAGGCCGTACTCGGTGGCGTTGGCGAGCCGGACCGCGTCGGCCTCGTCCTCGAAGGGCAGGACGACGGCGACCGGTCCGAAGACCTCCTCGGTGGCGACGGGCGCGTCCGGTGGCACGTCGGTGAGGACGGTCGGCGGGAACCAGAAGCCGGGCCCCTCGGGCGCACTGCCACGGATCGCGGGGGCGCCTTCGGGGACGTAGCCGCGCACCCGGTCCAGTTGCGTCCGCGAGATGAGCGGGCCCATCTGCGTCTTCTCGTCGGCCGGGTCGCCGACGACGACGGCGGCGAGGGCCGGGGCGAGGAGTTCCAGGAAGCGGTCGTACACGGAGTGCTGGACGAGGATCCGGGTGCGGGCGCAGCAGTCCTGGCCCGCGTTGTCCAGGAAGGACATGGGGGCGGCGGCCGCGGCGGTTTCGAGGTCGGCGTCGGCGAAGACGATGTTGGGGCTCTTGCCGCCGAGTTCGAGGGTGACGCGCTTCACGCGTTCGGCGCACCTGGCCATGATCTGCTTGCCGACCCGGGTGGACCCCGTGAAGACGATCTTGGCGACTCCCGGGTGCTCGACGAGGGCGTTGCCCGCCTCGTCGCCCGCGCCCGGCAGCACCTGGAAGAGGTGCTCGGGAAGGCCCGCCTCCAGGGCGAGTTCCGCGAGGCGCAGTGCGGTCAGAGGAGTGGTCTCGGCCGGTTTCAGTACGACGGCGTTGCCCGCCGCGAGGGCGGGGGCGGTTCCCCAGGCGGCGATCGGCATGGGGAAGTTCCACGGGGCGATCACCCCGACGACGCCGAGGGGTTCGAGCAGGGTGATGTCGATGCCGCCGGGGACGGGGATCTGCCGGCCGCTCAGCCGCTCCACTCCCCCGGCGGAGAAGTCGAGCAGATCGCGGACGTTGCCCGCCTCCCAGCGCGCGTTGCCGATCGTGTGCCCGGCCTCCCGGACCTCCAGGCGGGCCAGCTCCTCGATGTGGGAGTCGACACGAACGGCGAAGCGGCGCAGCAGCCGGGCACGGTCGGCGGGTGCGAGCGCGGCCCAGACCCGCTGGGCCGCGGCGGCGCGGCCGACGGCTTCGTGCACCTCTGCCGCCGTGGTGGCGGGGACGGTGGCGAGCAGTTCCTCCGTCGCCGGGTTCAGTACCTGGTGCTCATGGCTCAAGAGGGTCCTCACAGGCGTTCGAAGGAGCGTCGGAGCTCCCAGTCGGTGACCGCTGCGTCGAAGGCGTCGAGTTCGACGCGCGCCATGTTGCGGTAGTGCGCGACGACTTCGTCACCGAAGGCCTCGCGCGCGATCTCGCTCTCCTCCCAGAGGCCGGCCGCCTCGCGCAGGGTGGTGGGGACGTGGTCGTACGCGGCGGCGTAGGCGTTGCCCTCGCACGGCTCGGGGAGTTCCAGCGCGTGCTCGATGCCGTACAGGCCCGCGGCGACGAGTGCGGCGACGGCGAGGTACGGGTTGACGTCGCCGCCCGGGAGGCGGTTCTCCAGGCGCAGGGACTGGCCGTGGCCGACGACGCGCAGGGCGCAGGTGCGGTTGTCGTGGCCCCAGGCGACCGCGGTCGGGGCGAAGGAGCCCGGCTGGAAGCGTTTGTAGGAGTTGATGTTCGGCGCGTACAGGAGGGAGAAGTCGCGCAGCGCGGCGAGCTGGCCGGCCAGGAAGTGGCGCATCACCGGGGCCATGGAGCCGTCGGTGTCCGCCATGACGCTGCGGCCGGGATCGCCGGTGGACCGGAGCGAGAGGTGGATGTGGCAGGAGTTGCCCTCGCGCTCGTTGAACTTGGCCATGAAGGTGAGCGCGACGCCCTCCTGCGCGGCGATCTCCTTGGCGCCCGTCTTGTAGACGGCGTGCTGGTCGCAGGTGACCAGGGCCTCGTCGTACCGGAACACGATCTCGTGCTGTCCGGGGTTGCACTCGCCCTTGGCCGACTCGACGGTGAGGCCCGCGCCCGCCATGTCGTTGCGGATGCGGCGCAGCAGGGGCTCGACTCGGCCGGTGCCGAGGACGGAGTAGTCGACGTTGTACTGGTTGACCGGGGTCAGGTCGCGGTAGCCCCGGTCCCAGGCCTGTTCGTAGGTGTCCTTGAAGACGATGAACTCGAGCTCGGTGCCGACGTGGGCGGTGTAGCCGTGCTCCGCGAGGCGCTCCAGCTGGTGGCGCAGGATCTGGCGGGGTGCGGCGGTGACGGGGGATCCGTCGGCCCAGGTGAGGTCGGCGGTGACCATGGCTGTGGCCTCGTGCCAGGGCACCCGGCGCAGGGTGCTGAGGTCGGGGTGCATGGCGAAGTCGCCGTAACCCCGGTCCCAGGAGGACATGGCGTAGCCGTCGACGGTGTTCATGTCGGTGTCGACGGCGAGGAGGTAGTTGCAGCCCTCGGTGCCGTGCCCCACGACCTCGTCGAGGAAGAAGGCGGCGGCGAAGCGTTTTCCCTGGAGGCGCCCCTGCATGTCGGGGAAGGCCAGGACCACGGTGTCGATCTCACCGCTGTCGACGAGGAGGCGGAGTTCCTCGACGGCGAGCGGGGCTGTTCGGTCGGACACGGGTGGATCCTCTCCTCGCGGGCCGACAGATGATCCAAATCTACGGGCGGGGCAAGGGATTTGGATACGGTGCCGGTTCGTTCCGCGTGCCGTGCGAGTGAAGTGAGGCGTCCGATGAACCGTCCGCTGATCGGGATCAGTACGTACCTGGAGGCCTCGGCGCGCTGGGGCGTCTGGGACCTGCCGGCCACGCTGCTGCCCGCCGGTTACGCCCGGCTGGTGCGGGAGGCGGGCGGCGTGGCCGTGCTGCTGCCGCCGGACGCGCCCGGCCTCGCGGCGTCGTTGGTGGACCGGCTGGACGCGGTGGTGGTGGCGGGCGGGCCGGACGTGGATCCTGCGCGGTACGGGGCGGAGCGCGGCCCGCGCACCGGGCCGCCCGCGCCGGAGCGGGACGGCTGGGAGGCGGCGCTGATCGGGGCGGCGCTGGAGACCGGCACTCCGCTGCTCGGGATCTGCCGCGGGATGCAGTTGCTGAACGTGGTGCTGGGCGGCACGCTGACGCAGCATCTGGACGGGCACGCGGGGCCCGCCGGGGCGACGGGGGTGTTCGGCACGCACACGGTGACACCGGTGCCCGGTACGCGCTACGCCTCCGTGGTGCCGGGCGCCTGCGACGTACCCACCTACCATCACCAGGCCGTGGACCGGCTCGGCGCGGGTCTGGTGGCCTCGGCGCACGCGGCGGACGGCACGGTGGAGGCGGTCGAGCTGCCGGGGCCGGGGTGGGTGCTCGGGGTGCAGTGGCACCCGGAGTGGGGTGAGGACGTGCGGGTGATGGCGGCGGTGGTGGCGGCGTCAGCGGGCGGCTGATGCGGGGCGCCCGGTACGCGTGGGAACCGCCGGGCACCCGGGGTGGTCCCACGGAATCGGCCGCTTCGCCGGGCGGCCGTCATCCCGCCCTCGGCGTAGCGTGGCCAGCAGGAGTATCCGTCGCCGTCTCGTCGGGCCGCCCGCCGTGAGCGCGGCCGGCCGCCTGTCCCGCCTCCCTCTCGTGGCCCGATGGTGAGAGGAGGAACGATGTCCGTCACAGCACCGGATGCGTTGAAGCAGGAAGCGTTCGCGGGCCGCATGGTTCAGGTGGTGAACGACACCTGCCTGGGCCTCATGGCGGGCCTGGGTCACCAGAGCGGCCTGTTCGACACGATGGCGGGGCTGGCGCCGGCCACGAGTGCGGAGATCGCGCAGGCCGCCGGTCTGAACGAGCGTTACGTCCGGGAGTGGCTGGGCGCGATGGTCGTCGGCGGCATCGTCGACTACGACGCCGGGCCGGGCACGTACGCGCTGCCTCCCGAGCATGCCGCCTCGCTGACGCGGGCGGCCGGGCCCGACAACCTGGCCAGGATCGCGCAGGACTTCGGCATGATGGGCGAGGTCGAGCAGCAGGTGCTGGAGGCGTTCCGGACCGGGGGCGGGCTGCCGTACTCGGCGTATCCGCGGTTCCAGAGCCTTCAGGCGGAGGAGTCCGGCGAGGTCTTCGACCTGGCTCTGGTGAACGGGATCGTGCCGCTCGTGCCCGGCCTCACGGAGCGCCTGCGCGCGGGCATCGAGGTGCTGGACATCGGGACCGGCCACGGCCACGCGGTCAACGTCCTGGCCAGGGCCTTCCCCGCGAGCCGCTTCCAGGGGCTCGACATGTCCGAGGAGGGCATCACCGCGGCTCGTGCCGAGGCGGCGGCGCTGGGGCTGTCCAACACCGCCTTCGACATCGGCGACTGCGCGGAGATCTCCGGCTCGTACGACCTGATCACGGCGTTCGACGTCATCCACGACCTGGCCCGGCCGTCGCGCGCACTGGCCGCCATCGCCGCCGCACTGGCCGAGAACGGCGTGTTCCTGATGGGGGACATCGCGGCGTCGAGCCGTCTGGAGGAGAACATCGACCACCCGCTGGGCCCCACGCTGTACACGTTCTCCGTCTTCTACTGCATGAGCGTCTCGCTGGGCGAGGGCGGTGAGGGGCTGGGCACCGTCTGGGGTGAGCAGACGGCCCGCAGGATGCTCGGTGAGGCCGGGTTCGGCCGGGTCGACACCCAGCGGGTCGAGGGCGACATCCTGAACGTGTACTACGTGGCGCGGCGCTGAGGACTGTCCGCGCGGTCAGCTGTCGGGCCCGTGCCCGGTCCGGCGCCGAAGCCAGTCCACCGCGGCCGCGCCCTGCGCCGCCTGGAACGCCCGGAGGGTCGGCAGGCCCGGCGGATCCGGGAGCAGCGAGTGCGCGACGAAGTAGCCGGCCAGCGCGCCGAGTACGGCGGTGACCCCGGCGGGGTCGGCGTCCCGTCCCAGCGGGTGGGCGGTGAAGGTGGTCTCCGGGTCGGGGCCGCCCTGGGCCGCCACGCACGGCAGCATCGTCAGCAGGTCGAACCAGGGTGCGGCCCGCATCGCGTGGGGCCAGTCGACGAAGACGACCCGGTCCTCGGTGAGCAGGATGTTGTCGGCGCGCAGGTCGCCGTGGGCGAGGCTGTCGCCGGTGGCGTGACCGGCCCAGCCGGACTCCAGTTCCGCGAGTGCGCCGAGCCGGCGAGCCGCCCAGGGGTCCAGCCGGGTCGTGTCACCGGCCGCGTACAGGGTTCGCCAGCCGGTGAACATCGTGGTTTTGCCCGTGGCGGCGGAGGGTGCGTCGACCGGGGCCGGCGTGAGGGACCGCGTCAGGTCGCCGACGGCCGCCAGGACGCGTGCCAGCTCGGCCGGATCCCAGGGGACGCGGGGCTGACGCCCCTCGATGTCCTCCAGGACCAGGGCGACACAGATGCCGTCGTCGTACGACCCGAGCAGCTTCGGTACGGGGGCCTGCGGCGGGAGCGCCGCGGTGTTCCGGGCCTCGGCACGGTGCTGGTCCGGGCTGTCGGCGTTGACCTCGGCACTCACGGCCTTCACGAAGGCGCGGCTTCCGTCCGCGAGCCGGACGCGGGCGGCGACCCCGGGCGAGAAGCCGCCGTTCTGGCTGCGGGCCTCGACGACCGGCGCGCCGAGGATGTCCTGGACGGCGTGGCGTACGGCGTGGGGCAGGTCGGCCCAGTGGTGGCGGACGCCGGTGGCAGGCGGTGCGGTCACGGTCATGCGCCCATCCTTCCCGCGCGGCAGACGGGCGGGCCAGCGGATTTCCGGGCCGCTGCGTAGGCGCGCGGCTCAGTCGCCGGAGGGGCTCGACCGCGTCAGGGAGAGCAGGTCACGGGCCGGGCCCGTGGGGCGGTGGCCCGCGGGCCAGACGGCGCGGAGCTGGCGGCGCAGACGGACGCCGGCGATCGGGACCTTGACCAGGCGCCGGGCCGAGAGTTCCTCACCGAGGGCCAGTTCGCTCAGGACGCAGGGTCCGGCACCGCTCTCCGCCGCCCCCTTCACCGCCGTGGTGGAGGAGAGCTCCAGGAGCGGCTGGGCCAGCCCGCCGTGCACGGCGAGGGCGGCGTCCAGGACCTGGCGGGTGCCGGAGCCGTGCTCCCGCAGGATCAGCGGCGTACCGGCCAGCTCCTGCGGGGTGAGCGGGGTCCGGCGGCGGGCCCAGGCGTGCGAGGGGGCGACCACCACGACGAGCCGGTCGTGCGCGATGACGGTGCCGTCGAGTCCCTCCGGAACGGACAGTCCCTCGACGAAGCCGAGATCCGCCTCACCGGTCAGCAGGCGCTGTGCGACCACGGCCGAGTTGCCGGCGAGGAGCGACACCGCCGTGTCCGGCCGTTCGCCGCGCAGGGCTATCAGCCAGCCCGGCAGCAGGTATTCGGCGATGGTCATGGATGCGGCGACCCGCAGCCGGGAGTCCCGGCGGTCCCGCAGTGCCTGGGCGCCCGCGTCGAACGCCTCGGCGGCCTCGACGATCCGGCGCGCCCAGTCGGTGACGAGTGCTCCCGCGTCGGTGAGGCGGGAGCCACGGGGCGAGCGGTCGAGGAGGGTGAGGCCGAGTTGCTGCTCCATCGAGCGGATGCGGCTGCTGGCGGCGGGCTGGGTGATGCCGACGTCCCGGGCGGCCCGTCCGAGGCTGCCGTGCCGGGCGACGGCGAGCAGCAGCTCCAGGGCGCCGAGATCGGGTACCCGGTGGGACAGGAGGGCGGGCGATTCGCTGGACATAAGCCCACCTTATGACCTCATAGGGCGGGACTCCCTGGTGGGGGAGGGTCGGGGCGCCGAGAATCGTGGCATGGCCATCTTTCCGCAGACCCGCACCGCTCCCCCGTACTCCCCCGCCCGGCGGCCGGCCCTGCGGCACTTCGGCCCCAACTGGTACGCGACCGTCATGGGCACGGCGATCGTGGCGAGTGCCGGCGTCGCCCTGCCCGTGCACGTCCCGGGGCTGCGGACGGCCTGCACGCTGGTGTGGGTGCTCTCCGCGGTGCTGCTCGCCGCGGTGCTGACCGCCCGCGCCGGGCATTGGGCCGCGCACCGCGACCAGGCCCGCGCCCACCTCATGGATCCGGCGGTCGCTCCGTTCTACGGGTGCCTCTCGATGGCGCTGCTCGCCGTCGGGGGCTCCGGGATGGTGGTGGGCAGGGACGTGATCGGCCATCAGGCGGCCCTGGCGCTGGACGTGGTGCTGTTCACCGCTGGCACGCTGACCGGGCTGGCCGCCGCAGTGGCGATTCCGTATCTGATGATCGTGCGCCACCGCCCGGAGCCGGGCACCGCCTCTCCGGTGTGGCTGCTGCCGGTGGTGGCGCCCATGGTGTCGGCCGCGCTCGGACCGCTGCTGGTGCCGGAGCTGCCCGAAGGGCAGTGGCGTCAGGCGCTGCTGCTCGCCTGCTACGCGATGTTCGGGCTGAGCCTGCTCGCGACGCTCGTGATGCTGCCGCTGATCTTCGCCCGGCTGGTGCACCGGGGCCCGCTGCCGCTCGTGCTGACGCCCACCCTGTTCCTGGTGCTCGGCCCGCTCGGCCAGTCGACGACCGCGGTCAACGCGCTGGCCGATGTGGCACCGGTTGCGATCCAGGCACCGTACGCCTCCGCGCTCGGTGCGTTCGCGGTGCTGTACGGGGTGCCGGTCATGGGCTTCGCACTGCTGTGGCTGGCGCTGTCCGTCGCCCTGGTGGTGCGGGCGGTGCGGGGCGGGATGAGGTTCGCCATGACGTGGTGGGGCTTCACCTTCCCCGTCGGCACGTGTGTGACGGGCGCTGCCGGCCTCGCCCGGCACACCGGTCTGGCCGCGTTCACCTGGCTGGCCGTGGCCCTGTACGTGCTGCTGGTGGCGGCCTGGGCGGTGGCCGGGGCGCGCACGGCGCGCGGGCTGCTCAGCGGGGCGCTGCTCGCGGCGCCGCAGGCGCCCGCGCCGGTGACGGCCCGGGCCGTGTGACGTACGCCTCGCCGGGGGTGTCTCAGCGCCGCGGGTCGAAGGTGGCGTCGACGTGCTCGGCCACGGCGACGAACAGCAGCCGGGTGCCGGGTACGGTGGCCCGCCAGCGGTGCCGCACCCCGCCCGAGAGGAACAGGGTGTCGCCGCGCTCCAGCCGGTAGGCCTGCCCCTCGGCCTCGACCTCGGCGGCGCCCTCCACGACGTACATCACCTCGTCGTTGCGGTGCTGGAACTCGCGCCCGAGGTCCAGCTCCCCGGTGAATTCGATGGCGCTGAGCTGATGACGGCCGCGCACCACCCTGCGTACCCCGTCCTCCTGGCCGCCCCGCACGACATCGACCGCGCGAGCCGAGTCCGCGGCCGCGCGCAGCCGTGCGGTGGTGGTCTCCAGGGCTTCGGCGACCCGGTCCAGGGAACGGGCACTGGGCCTGGCCCGCTCGTTCTCGATCTGGCTCAGGAACGGTACGGACAGCCCGCTGCGCCCGGCGACCGCGGCCAGGGTGAGTCCCAGGGATCTGCGCTGCCGGCGGACCGCGGCGCCCACCCGGAGTGTTTCCTTGTCGTCCATTGTCCGGCTCCCTCCCGACTCGCCATCCTTGCGGTTGCGAGCACCTTACGCACACCGTTGGGCGAGGTCGGCAGGAAAAGAGCCGTCCGGACAGCCGGAAGGGGTGGGGACCGCCGCCGGCGGTCCCCACCCCTTCCGTGCAGCGGCGCTGGTGGGCGCGCTGCCGCAGCTCCTGCTACTGCTGAGGAGCGATCTTGTCCGCGATGCCCGGATTCTTCTCCATCCAGGCCTTCACGGCTTCCTCCTCGTGGCCCGCACCGCGCTTCTGGATCTGGTTCTCCAGGCCGGCGAGCTGGTCCTCGCTCAGCTTGAAGTCCTTGAACCACTTCGTCAGCTGCGGGTAGTTCTCCGGGAACTCCTTGGAGGCGACGGTGTGCAGCCGGTCGCCGTCACCGAAGGCCTTCTTGGGGTCCTGGAGCTTGGTCATCCCGTACTCGCTGTACGCCCAGTGCGGGGTCCACAGCATGACGGCGATGGGCTCCTTCTTGGCGTAGGCACGCTTCAGCTCGGCGAGCATGCCGGGCGTCGAGGAGTCGACGACCTTGTACTCCTTGTCCAGGCCGTAGCCCGGCAGCACGTTCTTCTTGAGGTTCTCCATCGTGGCGGTGCCCGGTTCGATACCGACGATCCGGTTCTTGAACTGCGCACCCTTGCCCTTCAGGTCCGCGAGGGACTTCACGTCCTTGACGTAGTCGGGCACCGCGATCTCGAGCGAGGTCGGGCCGTACCACGAGCCGAGGTCCGTCAGCCGGGAGCCGTACTTGTCCCAGTAGTTCTTCTGGGTGTACGGCAGCCAGCCGTCGAACTGCACGTCGAGCTGGCCGCGGGACATCGCGGCGTACATCGGGCCGACCTCGAACTGCTTGAGGTTGATCTTGTAGCCGCGCTCCTCCAGGACGGCCTTCCACAGGTACGTGGCGGCGATGTCCTCCTCCCAGGGGAACCAGGCCATCTCCACGGTGCGGTCGCGCTCGTCCTTGCCGTCCGCGCCCTTGGACGAGGCGGCCTTCTTGACCGGGGTCCACTTGTCGGCGACGCCCGGATTGGCCTTCAGCCAGGTGCGGACGGCCTCCTGCTCCTTGCCGGAGCCGCTCTTCTGGATCTGCGCCTCGAGACTGGTGAGCTGATCCTCGGTCATCTTGAAGTTCTTGAGCCAGTTGCCGACCTCGGGGTTGTCGGCCGCGAAGCCCTTGCGGGTCAGCGTGTGGATGCCGTCGCCCTTGCCCCAGAGGTTCTTGGGGTCCTTGAGCTTGGTGAGCTCGTACTGGTTGTAGGCCCAGTGCGGCGACCAGAGGGGAACGACGATCGGTTCCTTCTTGGCGTACGCGCGCTTGAGCTCGGCCAGCATGGACGGCGTGGAGCCGTCGACGACCTTGTACTCCTTGTCCAGGCCGTAGCCGGGCAGGATCTTGTCCTTGAGCAGGCCCGTCTCACCGGCACTCGGCTCGATGCCGACGACCCGGCCCTTGAAGTCGGACGCCTTGCCCTTGAGGTCGTCGAGCGAGTCGACGCCCTTCACGTACGAGGGAACGGCGAGCTCCAGGGAGGTCGGGCCGTACCAGGAGCCCATGTCCTCCAGGCGGTCCTTGTACTTCTTCCAGTACGCGGCGTGGGTGACCGGCAGCCAGGAGTCGGTCTCGAAGTCGATCTGGCCGCCCGCCATACCGGTGTACAGCGCGCCGGCCTCGTACTGCTTGACGTCGACCTCGAAGCCGCGCTGCTCCAGCATCTCCTTCCACAGGAACGTGGAGGCGATGCCTTCGTCCCACGGGATGTATCCCATGCTGATCTTCTTGCCGGCCCCGATGTTCTTCGGGTCGGAGCTCGCGGTGCTGTCCGCGTCCGAGGAGCCGAACAGGCTCATGCTGCCGGCCACGAGCGCGAGGACGACGATGCCGGCCACGGCGACGACGGGCTGGGGGCGGTGGTTCCACACCTTGAGTCCACCGGTCACCGACTGCGCCTTGGCGAGCGCGCGGCGGGCGAGCGGGGAGACCTCGCGGCCCAGGGCGCTCGTCATGCGGTCCAGGTACATCGCGAGGATGACGATGGAGACGCCCGCCTCGAAGCCGAGGCCGACATCGACGTTGCCGATGGCGCGGTAGACGGAGCCGCCGAGGCCGCCGCCGCCGACCATGCCGGCGATGACCACCATGGACAGGCCCAGCATGATCACCTGGTTGATGCCCGCCATGATCGTGGGCAGCGCGAGCGGCAGCTGCACCCGCAGCAGGGTGTTGCGCGACGTGGTGCCGAAGGCCTCGGCAGCCTCGACGAGTTCGGGGTCGACCTGGCGGATGCCGAGTTCGGTCATCCGGACACCCGGAGGCAGCGCGAAGATGATCGTGGCGATGATGCCGGGGACCACGCCCACGCCGAAGAAGATGACGCCGGGGATCAGGTAGACCATGGCGGGCATCGTCTGCATGAAGTCGAGGACCGGCCGGGTCACCGCGCTCACGGTCTTGGAGCGGGACGCCCAGATACCGAGGGGGACGGCCAGGACCAGCGTCACGATGGTCGCGACGAGCACCAGGGTGAGGGTGTCCATCGCTTCGTCCCACAACTCGATCGAGTCGATGAGGGCGAAGCCGACGAACGCGAGCACACCGGCGAGCAGACCGCGCAGCCACCAGGCGATGACGGCGACGATGCCCGCGAAGAGCAGGGGGGCGGGGGCGGAGAGAACGGCGGCGATGCCGTCGAACATGCCGCTCACGACGGAGCTGATGGCGTCGAAGAGCCAGGCGAGGTGGGTCTGGAGCCAGTCGACGGCGGAGTCGACCCAGTCGCCGAGGTGAAGCCTAAACACTGGCCACCTTCTTCAGCGAGGCCGCGGCGTCCTGGGGAGCCTCGGTGGGGGTCATCGGCTCACCGAGCACGGCGAGCAGCCGGGCCCTCGGCACGACGCCGACGAGCTTGCCCTTGTCATCGGTCACGGCGACCGCGACCCCGCTCTGAGAGCAGGGGGTGAACAGCTCGATGATCGGGGTGGACTCGACGACGGTGGCCGGAGCCTCCCGAAGGACGTCGGCGGGCGTACGCAGTTCCCTGCCGTCGTCGGTCTTCATGCCCATCACCGTGTGCGGCTCGGCCATGATGGCGCCCGCGGTCAGCACCCGGGAGCGGTCGACGTCCTGGGTGAAGGAGGCGACGTAGTCGTTGGCCGGCGTGACGAGAATGTCCTCCGCCGTGCCGAGCTGGACTATCTCGCCGTCGCGCATCACCGCGATGCTGTCGCCGAGGCGCATGGCCTCGTTGAGGTCGTGGGTGATGAAGACGATGGTCTTCTTCAGCCGCTTCTGCAGCTCCAGGAGCTGGTCCTGCATGTCGCGGCGGATCAGCGGGTCGAGCGCGCTGAAGGACTCGTCCATCAGGAGCAGGTCGGCGTCGGTGGCGAGCGCGCGGGCCAGGCCGACGCGCTGCTGCATACCGCCGGAGAGCTCGTCGGGCCAGGACTTCTCCCAGCCGGCGAGACCGGTCAGCTCCAGCGCCTCGGTGGCGCGGCGGTTGCGCTCGGCACGCGGCACACCCTGCACCTCGAGGCCGTACGCGGCGTTCTCCAGGACGCTCCGGTGGGGGAAGAGCGCGAAGTGCTGGAACACCATGCTGATCTTGGTGGAGCGGACATGGCGCAGCTGGGCGGGGCTCAGGGCGGTCAGGTCCTGACCGTCGAAGAGCACCTTGCCGGCAGTGGGCTCCAGCAGCCCGTTGAGCATGCGCAGCAACGTGGACTTGCCGGACCCGGACAGACCCATCACGACGAAGATCTGGCCCGGTTCCACGGTGAATGATGCGTCGATCACCGCGGCGGTCGTTCCGTCGGCGCGCAGCGCGTCACGGTTCGTGCCGCTCTCGAGCTTCTGCACGGCTTGATCGGGTCGTCTGCCGAACACTTTGTACAAGTGTTCGGCTTGCAGCCTTGACACATACACCTCACGCGTTGAACCGAAAAACGGTCTGCCACCCCCTCCGGCAGACCGTGGAGCGGTGCGGATTCGGTCCGCATGGCACGTACACCAGTTGAAAATGCGACGTGGTCCGCTCCGATGCCGCGCCTGCCCCCGCTTACACGGAGCAAACGCAGGAGTGACTCAGCTCACAGAAGCCCGGCCCGGCTTCGGGAACCGCGTCCGCGGCGGCCACTGTCGGTGGGGTGCGGCATCATCGGGGTGTGACGCGACGCCTGATGCTCCTCGACACCGCCTCCCTCTACTTCCGCGCCTACTTCGGAGTGCCCGACTCGGTGCGCGCACCGGACGGGACCCCGGTCAACGCCGTGCGCGGGCTGCTGGACTTCATCGGCCGGCTCGTGCAGGACCACCGGCCGGACGATCTGGTCGCCTGCTGGGACGCGGACTGGCGGCCGCAGTGGCGGGTGGACCTGATTCCCTCGTACAAGGCGCACCGCGTCGCCGTGGAGACGGGCGCGGGGCTGCCCGACGAGGAAGAGACGCCCGACACACTGGCCCCGCAGGTGCCGGTCATCGCGGACGTCCTCGACGCCCTGGGCATCGCCCGGGTCGGCGCCGCGGGATACGAGGCCGACGACGTGATCGGAACGCTGGCCGGCCGCGCGGCCGGCCCGGTCGACATCGTCACCGGGGACCGCGACCTCTACCAGCTGGTGGACGATGCCCGCGGAGTGCGGGTGCTCTACCCGCTGAAGGGCGTCGGCACCCTCCAGGTGACGGACGAGGCCTGGCTCCGCGAGAAGTACGCGGTGGACGGCCCCGGCTACGTCGATCTGGCGCTGCTGCGCGGCGACCCCAGCGACGGGCTGCCGGGCGTGCCCGGGATCGGCGAGAAGACGGCGGCGAAGCTGCTGGACGCGTTCGGCGATCTGGCCGGGATCATGGCCGCGGTCGACGATCCGGCCGCCAAGCTGACGCCCTCGCAGCGCAAGCGGCTCGACGAGGCCCGCGACTACGTGGCCGTGGCGCCGACCGTGGTACGGGTCGCCGGTGACGTGCCGCTGCCGGAATTCGACCCCGCGCTGCCCTCCGAGCCGCGCGATCCCGCGACGCTCGAAGCGCTTGCGGAGCAGTGGGGGCTGGGTGGGGCGCTCCAGCGCCTGCTCTCCACACTCGCCGCCTGAAGTGTTAGGTTAGGTGACCCTAAGGCCGACGTTCGCATGTATCGGGCACCGGTCCGGCATCCGGAGCAGGGAGACAACCTCGTGGCAGAACGACCGGCGCGGCGGGCACCCAAGGCGCAGGGTGCGCAGGTCCTGCGCACCGAGCAGATCACCCCGCACATGATCCGGGTGGTGCTCGGCGGCGACGGTCTCGCCGACTTCGCGCTGTCCGGCTTCACCGACCACTACGTCAAGCTGTGCTTCGCGCCCGAGGGCGCCGATTACGCACACCCCTTCGACATGGCCCGCATCCGCGAGGAGTTCCCGCGCGAGCTCTGGCCCACGACACGTACGTACACGGTGCGCTCCTGGGACCCGGGCACCCGGGAGCTCGCGATCGACTTCGTGGTGCACGGCGACGAGGGCCTCGCGGGCCCGTGGGCGGCACGCGCGGCGACGGGTGACCAGGTGACCTTCCTGGGCCCCGGCGGCGGCTACGCCCCCGACGCCTCGGCCGACTGGCACCTGCTGGTGGGCGACGAGAGCGCGCTGCCGGCGGTGGCCGCGACGCTGGAGCAGATGCCCGCGGGTGCGGTGGTGCACGCGTTCATCGAGGTCTCGGATGCCTCAGAGGAGCAGAAGATCGCCTCGCCCGACGGCGTCGAGGTCACCTGGTTGCACCGCGGCGAGCGGCCGGTGGGCGAGGCACTCACCGCAGCGGTGAAGGATCTGGAGTTCCCCGCGGGCGACGTCCAGGCGTTCGTCCACGGCGAGGCCGGCTTCGTCAAGGAGATCCGTCGGCACCTGCGGCTCGACCGGGGGATCCCGCTGCCGCAGCTGTCCATCTCCGGCTACTGGCGGCTCGGCCAGAACGACGACGCCTGGCGCTCGGTCAAGCGTGAGTGGAACGAGCAGGTGGAGCGCGAGCAGGAGAGCGCCGCGTAACGGCCCTCCCCCGCAGCCGACCTCGCTGTGCCCCGGCCCATGGGCCGGGGCACAGTCATGTCCGTCGCCGTGATCGCGGCACGGCGTCACGGGCTCAGTCGCGCGCGTCCCCGCCGAACGCCCTCGCCGACGCATCGACATGCGCGAGCCGCCGCAGTGCGGCGAACATCGCCTCCCCGAGCACCGTGCCGACGACCACGCCCTCCACCAGGTCCTCCCGTGCCACGCGGCGCCCGACGTAGTCGATGTCCGCCCGCGCGACCTCTTCGGCGGCGGCCGCGTAGTCGTCGAGCAGTTCCACGAAACTGCCGTGGCCGGCCCGGCGCAGGGCCACCAGCACCTCGGCCAGGGACTCACCGCCGGGACTGCCGGCCTCGCACCGCCAGCCCTTGCGCCTGAGGAGTTCCGCCACATCCTCGCGGGCGTCCTCGAGTTCGGATCCGGAGTCCGCGCCCCGGGACAGCGCGATGCCCTTCGCCGCCGCGCCCAGCACGTCGAACAACGGCTGCTCGGGGTCCTCCATCACCCGGAGCACCTCCCCGATGGCCGCCAGCGGGAGCCCGCCGACGTCCAGCAGCGCGCGGATCAGCCGCAGCCTGCGCTCGTGTCCGTCGTCATAGCTCGCCTGATTGGGGCTGGTCAGCCGCCCGGCGGGCAGCAGCCCCTCCCGTACGTAGAACTTGATCGTCGGCACCGGGACCCCGGACCTGCGGCTCAACTCGCCGATGCGCACCGCGCGTTCTCCCTCTTTCCGCTTGCCAACCCCGCATCCCATCCTAGATAGTTCCACTACCGGATAGCGGGAAGTGCCGCTATCCATAATCATCTCAGGGGGATCCCATGCACCAATGGCGCACCTGGCACCGCCCGTTAGTCCTCTTCGCCGCCGCCATGGCGGTGATGACGGTCGTCTCGGGCGTGGGCCTGCTGGTCGACGACCGAGTCCTTACGGGCGCGGCGATCTGGTCCAAACCCTTCAAGTTCGCGGTCTCGTTCGTGGTGTACGCCCTCGCCCTCGCCTGGATGCTCACGCTGGTCACCCGGGGCCGGCGCACCGGCTGGTGGGCCGGTACCGTGGTCGCGCTCTCCAGCTTCGCGGAGATGGCGATCATCACCGCGCAGGTCGTCCGCGGGAAGCGCAGCCACTTCAACCACGCCACACCCTTCGACGAGTCCCTGTTCAACGCGATGGCCGTGACCGTCGTCGTCCTGTGGGCGGGCACCCTGCTCATCGCGATCCTGCTGCTGCGTGCCCGGATCGCGGACCGCGCCTCCGCCTGGGCCATCCGCTCGGGCGTGTCCTTGGCCCTGGTGGGCGCCGGCTTCGGCTTTCTGATGACGCAGCCCACGAAGGAGCAGCGGGCGGCCGGGAATCTCGACACGGCCGATGTGATCGGCGCGCACGCCGTGGGCGTACCCGACGGCGGGCCTTCGATGCCGCTCACCGGCTGGTCGACGACCGGCGGCGATCTGCGCATCCCGCACTTCGTGGGGATGCACGCGCTCCAACTGCTCCCCCTGTTCCTGCTCGCGGTGACCGCGCTGGCGCCGCGCTTCGTCCGGCTGCGCGATCCCCGGGTGCGGCTGCGCCTGGTGCAGGTCGCCTCCGGCGCCTATGCGGCGGTCACCGCCCTGGTCACCTGGCAGGCGCTGCGCGGCCGGCCGCTGATCCACCCGGACGGAGCGACCCTCACCGCCGCCGCGCTCACCCTGGCCGCCACCGCCGCCGGTACGTACGGCGCCCTGCGGACTGGTTCCGGGGCGCACACCTCCCCCTCCGCCGAGAAGGAGCTCGTGTCATGACCGGTGCACTCTTCGAGACCGCGTTCGTACTGGCAGCCCCGTTCTGGCTGCTCATGATCTTCCTGCCGAACCGGGCGTTCACGGCGCGTGTCGCCGCGTCGCCGCTGACCGTCCTGCCGGTGCTCGCCGTCTACCTGGTCATGGCCCTTCCGGTCCTTCCCGAGCTCTGGACTGCCGTGAGCAGCCCGGACATCGACACCTTCCGCGATCTGACGGCGCTGTCGAACGGGGCAGGAGCGGTCTGGGCGCAGGTCATCGCCTGGGACCTGCTGCTGGGCCAGTGGATGTTCCTGGAGAGCCGCCGGCTGGGCATCTCCCCGTACGTGGTGGGCCCGCTGCTGGTGCTGACCATTCTGCTCTCGCCGTTCGGACTGCTGCTCTTCCTGGTGCTGCGCGCGGCCCGGCTACGCGGAACCCGGCCCGGGAGGGGGCTCCCGGGCCGGGCGGAGAGGGTGACGGCGGACCGTTGACGGACCGCCCGTCAGACGGACTTCTGGTACGCGCGGAAGGTAAGGGTCGACAGCCACACCGCGACCACGGCCAGCGCCAGCAGGGCACCTGCGCGGCTGAGGACCAGGCCGAGGTCGGGATCCGCCGTCAGCGCCGACCGGCCCGCCACCATCGCCCAGTTGACCGGGTTGAAGTCGGCGATGTGACGCATCCAGGACGGCATCTGGCTCGGGGCCATGAAGGAGGTGGAGAGGAAGGTCAGCGGCAGGAGGAGGAAGGTGTTGATGCCGATGATCGACTCCCGCTGGCGGACCAGCATGCCGAGGGCGTTGGAGAGCGCGCCGAAGACCGTACCGAGCAGGATCGAGGCCACGACCAAGGTGAGCAGCCCGCCCGCTCCGCCCGGGTAGGTGGCGCCCGCGGCCCGGCCGAGCAGGACGATGATCACGGACTGCACCGCCGTACTGATGCCGTTCTGCACGACGTTGGCGTTCATCAGCGCGTTGCGGCTGACCGGCGTCGTCAGGAAGCGGTTGAGCGTGCCCCGCTCGATCTCCTCCAGCGTGCCCATTCCGGCCCACATGCTCGATCCGAGTGCGCTCATCACGACGATGCCGGGGACCAGGTAGTCCAGGTAGGACGTGGTGCCGAAGCCGCCGAGTTCGACGACCTTCCTGAAGAGGTTGCCGAACAGGAACAGCCAGATCACCGGCTGGATCAGCGAGATCACCAGGAAGACCGGCTGCCTGAGGATCGCCGTCAGCTGGCGCTGGGTCATGTACCAGGTCTGGGCCAATGCCTGACTGCTCATCGGGTACCTCCGGCGGCCGCCGGTGCGGGGGCGTGGTGCGGGCCTGCGGCCTCGGCCTCGGCTTCGGCTTCGGCTTCGAAGAAGCGGCGGCCGGCGTAACGGAGGTAGACGTCGTCCAGGGAGGGCCGGGCGACGGTGGCTGCGGCCACTGCCGCACCGGCCCGCTCCAGGGCGGCGAGCAGCACCGGGACGGCGGCGGCCCCGTCCTCGGCGCGGACGCTGACCCGGCGACCGTCCACGAGCACCTCGTGAACTCCGGGCAGGCCGGCGAGCGCGGCGGTGACGGCGTCGCGAACGCCGTCGGCGCGCAGCTCCATGTGGACGGCGTCGCCCCGCAGTTCGCCCTTGAGGTCGTCGGGGGTGCCCTCGACGACGATACGGCCGCGGTCGACGATCGCGATGCGTTCGGCGAGCCGGTCGGCCTCTTCCAGGTAGTGGGTGGTGAGCACGATGGTCAGCCCCTCCTCGCCCGCCAGCCGGGAGATCTCCTCCCACATGGCCGTGCGGGCCTCCGGGTCGAGACCCGTCGTCGGTTCGTCGAGGAAGAGCACCTCGGGGCGGTGCACCAGGCCCAGCGCCACGTCGAGCCGGCGCTGCATACCGCCGGAGTACCCCTTGACCTGCCGTCCCCCGGCGTCCGCGAGGTCGAAGCGGTCCAGCAGCTCATCGGCGCGGCGCCGGACGGCGGCGCCTCGCATTCCGTACAGCCGCCCCTGGAGCACCAGGTTCTCGCGCCCCGTGGCGACCGGGTCGGCACCGGACTTCTGGGCGACGACGCCGATGGCCCGGCGGACCCGGTCGGGGTGGCGCAGGACGTCGTGCCCGGCGACCGTCGCGGTGCCGGAGTCCGGGCGGGCGAGGGTGGTGAGGATCTTGACGGTGGTGGACTTCCCCGCGCCGTTGGGCCCGAGGAGCCCGAAGACGGTGCCGGGGGTGACGGTGAGGTCCATCCCGCTTAGCGCGGTGACGTCCCCGGGATAGGTCTTGATCAGCTGCCGCGCCTGAACGGCGGGCGCACGGGTGCTCATGGCGGAGCTCTCCTGTGGTCGGCGGGGCGCTCGGGTGTCCGAGGGCCCGGTGGGCCGAGCCGGTCCGCGCGTGGGGTGCCGGGCTATCCTGGGTGTGCCGCACCTCGATCGCCTGGCGTGCCTTCACGGCTTGTCCGGTCCGGGGTTCGAGACCCTGGCGGGCGCTGCTCCAACAGCTCCCGCCGGGGTCTTTTCTCTTGGTCCCTTACCTCCCGTCACACCGTGTGGTCGGGGTCGAGGACGATGTCCTGCTCGTCCAGGTCCTGCCAGTCCTGGGGCACCTCACCGGTCTCGTGGAACGACTTCCATTCCTCGATGCCGCTGATGGTGGCGTCGGTGAGCTCCTTACGGAAACCTCTGATCCACTCCAACTGCGCCTCGATCATGTGGAGCTGGTACTCGCTCTCCACGACGAAGACCCGGGGCAGCAGGTCCCCGAGCTGGGTGAGCACCCCCCGGAGCGCCGCGGCCCGGACGGTCTGCGCCTGCTCCCGGTCCGTGAGGAGCTCCGCCACCTCCTCCGGCGGCAGCACCGGAAGCAGGGACAGGGCGGTGTCGAAGACGGGGAACTCGGCGGCCGGCACCGCGATCAGGTCGGACAGCCAGTCCAGCATCTCGACACGCCCGGACTCGGTGATGCCGTACAGCGTGCGCTCCGGGCGGTTGCCCTGCCGCTGCACGCCCGTCACCTCTACGTAACCGTGCTTCTCCAGGTTCTGGACGACGGTGTAGAGCGAGCCGAAGTTGATCTTTACGCTGTGTTCCTTGCCGCGCCGACGCAGCGTCTGGGCGATCTCGTACGGATGCATGGGCCGCTCCGCGAGCAGCACCATCACCGTGAGCGCCAGTGGATTGCCGAGTTTGCGCCGCTTGGCCACCGCCCTCGCCGCCCCTCACTCCGTCGTCGAATACTCGTAGCCGAACATATCGCGAGCCACTTACGCCGTCAACCGCGATGTATCGCGAATCTGCGTAGGCGTGGAAGTATCTCGCCCTCTGACCAATCCGCGTTGCCCGCGGCTCCGAATCACCTCGCGAGACCGATGAGCACCCTGGGAGGAAGCCCGCGTGAAGGAAGCTGTTTACATCAGCGGACCGGCCCCGGTGGGGCCCGATCTGCAGAAGCTCCTGGGGATGGTCGCCCGGGGCGACCAGGACGCCTTCTCCCAGGTGTACGAGGCGGTCTGCGGGCCCGTGCTGGGACTGGTGCGCAGCGTTCTGCGCGACCCCGCCCAGTCGGAGGAGGTCGCACAGGAGGTACTGGTCGAGGTGTGGCGCACAGCGCCGCGCTTCCAGGCCACCCGCGGGAGCGCCATGAACTGGGTCCTGACGCTCGCCCATCACCGTGCCGTGGACCGGGTGCGTTCGGTGGAGGCATCGACGGCCAGGGAGCACAAGGCCGCACTGCTCGACCGCACCCCCGCCTTCGACGACGTCACCGAACAGGTCGAGACCCGGCTCGAGCGGGAACAGGTACGCCGCTGCATGCGGACGCTGTCCGAGCTGCAGCGGGAGTCCGTCACCCTGGCCTACTACCGCGGCCTGACCTATCGCGAGGTGGCGGAGCTGCTCGCCGTACCGCTCGGAACGATCAAGACTCGACTGCGCGACGGGCTGATCCGGCTGCGCGACTGCCTCGGGGTGAGCGCATGAGTGACGCCCGACTGCACACACTGACCGGGGCCTACGCCCTGCACGCACTTCCGGAGTCCGAACGCAGGGAGTTCGAGAAGCACCTGGGCGACTGCGAGGCCTGCTCGGTCGAGGTGCGCGAGCTCTCGGAGACCGCCACCCGGCTGGGGCTCGCCGTCGCCGCCGCGCCGCCGCGGGAGCTGCGCGAGAGGGTGCTGCGGGAGATCGCGACCGTACGCCAGGAGCCGCCGTCCGCCGGCCGCCGCGCCCGCTCCGGGGCCCCCGGCCGCACCGCGGCGGACCGGACCCGGCGGTGGCCGGCGTTCGCGCTGGCCGCGAGCCTGGCCGCGGCCGCGGGCTTCGGCGGCGTCGCGGTGTGGCAGCACCAGGAGGCGCAGGACGCCCGGCAGGAGGCGCGCGCCACGCAGGAGCGGAGCGAGCAGCTCGCCCGGGTTCTCGCAGCTCCTGACGCCCAGTCACGTTCCGCCACGCTGAAGGACGGCGCAACGGGCACCGTGGTGGTCTCCGAAAGCCGTGACCGCGCCGTGTTCCTGGCGTCGGGGCTGCCCGAGGCACCGAGCGGCAAGGTCTACCAGCTGTGGTTCGACGACGGCGGCACGATGCGTTCCGCGGGCCTGATGCGGGCGTCGGGCGAGGCCCCGGCGACGTACGCGACCCTGCTCGACGGACCGCTGGACGACGCCACGGGCATGGGCCTCACCGTCGAACCCGCGGGCGGCTCGGCGCAGCCGACGTCCGAGCCGCTGGCGCTGATGAACCTGCCGACGGCCTGAGCGGCCCCTGGGCGGCCCGGTACGGCCGTTCGGCCGGGACCGCTTCACATTCATTCGGATGACCGACCAATCCGCCGCGCATCGGGGAACGAATCCTGGTCGTGAGTGAAGATCGGAACGACACGCGGACCGAGACCCGTGGGCCCCGGCGGGCCGGCCGGGCACGCGCGGTCTGCGCCGCGCTCAGCGGCGTGATCGCCGGATTCTGCGCCCTGGCCGTCGCCGAGCTCGTCGCGGCGGTCGTGCGTCCCGAGGCGGGTCCCGTCACGGCGGTGGGCGGTGCGGTGATCGACCGTACTCCCCCGGCGCTCAAGGACTTCGCCGTACGGCACTTCGGGACGAACGACAAGCTGGTGCTGGAGCTCGGCATCCTGACGCTGCTGACGCTCTTCGCCGTGGCGGTCGGATTGCTGGCGCTGCGGCACCGGCTGGCGGGATCCGCGGCCGTGCTGGTCTTCGGAGTGGTCGGGGCAGTCGCGGCGGTCGGGCGGCCGGAGGGCCGGCCGGCCGACGCGCTGCCCTCGGCGGTGGGCGGGGTGCTGGCCTCAGGCGTGCTGTATTTCCTGATCGGACGGCTGGCACCGGCCTCCGGTCCCTCCCCCGCGGCTGGCGGGAGGGGCGGGGAGCCGGACCGCGGCACCTTCGACCGGCGTGGGTTCGTCATCGCGGCGAGCGCCGCGGCGGCGGCCTCGGCCGGCGCCGGCCTCCTGGGGAGGCGGCTGACCGCCTCGGTCCAGGCGGGGGCGGCGGCCTCACGGCGCGATCTGGTGCTTCCCGTACCCGACTCGGCGGCACCGGCCGTGCCCGCCGGCGCCGGTCTCCGCATCCCCGGACTGGGCTCGTTCGTCACCCCGAACAAGAGCTTCTACCGGGTGGACACGGCACTGGTCGTACCGCGCCTCGATGCCGCCGAGTGGCGGCTGAGGGTTCACGGCAGGGGCGTGGAGCAGCCCTTGACGCTCAGTTTCCAGGATCTGCTGCGCCGGGAGATCATCGAGCGCGACATCACTCTGGCCTGCGTCTCCAACGAGGTGGGCGGACCGTACATCGGCAACGCCCGCTGGATCGGCGTGCGACTGGCCGATCTACTGCGAGAGGCCGGGGTGAGACCTCCGTCCCGTGGCGGACGCGCCGACCAGCTCGTGGCGCGTTCGGTGGACGGCATGACGATCGGCACGCCGGTCGAGGACGTCATGGACGGACGCGACGCGCTGCTCGCCCTCGGCATGAACGGTGAACCCCTGCCGTTCGAGCACGGCTTCCCGGTCCGGATGGTCGTTCCCGGACTGTACGGATACGTGTCGGCCTGCAAATGGATCAAGGACATCGAGCTCACCACGTTCGACGACTACGACGCCTACTGGGTCAAGCGGTCCTGGTCCCAGCAGGCACCCGTCAAGACCGAGTCCCGTATCGACACCCCCCGCCCCTTCGCCTCCCCGAAGGCCGGCGTGGTCCCGGTCGCCGGGGTCGCCTGGGCCCAGCACCGCGGCATCCGGCGGGTCGAGGTCCGGGTGGACGGCGGCCCGTGGAACACCGCGCGGCTTGCGGCCGAGGACAACCGGGACACCTGGCGCCAGTGGGTGTGGGAATGGCCCGCCACCTCCGGCAACCACACCCTCGAGGTCCGCGCGACGGACCGCACCGGCGCCACCCAGACCGGCCGGCGCGTCGGCACCGTTCCCAACGGTGCGACCGGCTGGCACTCCGTGGTGGTCGACGTGTCCTGAGCGGACCCGCCCACGCGCGCGTACGCGTCGGGTTCCCCACCACACCCTGCACCGCACACAGCAAGTGACCATCCGGTCACCGATTCACACCAGGAGAACATCATGAAGGTCATCCACGCCCGTCGCGCCGCCGTCGCCCTCTCGGCTGCGGTCGTCCTGCCACTGGCTCTGACGGCCTGCTCCAGCGACTCCAAGGACAGCGCGTCCGGCTCCACCGCGAGCTCCGCGAAGGCATCGGACACGTCCTCGGCACCCGCCGGCGACACGATGCCGATGAACGAGCCCTTCGGGCCGGCCTGTTCGTCGGTGCCGAAGGACGGCGCGGGCTCCTTCGACGGCATGGCGAAGGCCCCGGTCGCCACGGCCGCCTCGAACAATCCGGCACTCTCGACACTCGTCACCGCCGTCAAGAAGGCCGGATTGGTCGATACCCTCAACAACGCCCAGGGCATCACGGTGTTCGCCCCGACCAATGACGCCTTCGCCAAGGTCCCGAAGGCCGACCTGGACAAGCTGCTCGCCGACAAGGCCGCGCTCACCAAGGTCCTCACCTACCACGTGGTGGGCCAGGAGCTGACGCCGAAGCAGTTGGAGAAGGGGTCCTTCGACACCCTGCAGAAGAGCGAGCTCACCACGTCCGGTTCAGGCATGGAGTACACCGTGAACGACTCCTCGAAGGTCGTCTGCGGCAACGTCCGGACCGCCAACGCGACGGTCTACATCGTCGACACGGTGCTGATGCCCGCCGAGTAACGGCCCTCCCGCGCCCGCCCGCCGCGAACCGCCTCCGTACGCTGTCCCGATGGTCTCCTCGAGCAGACAGGACCGGGCGGCGGGCGCCGTGGTCGGATCGGCGGTGGGCGACGCGCTGGGCGCGCCCTTCGAGTTCGGTCCGGCGGGCGTCTACACGGCCCGCTTCCCGGACCGGGTCGGCATGATGTGCGGGGGCGGTGGCTGGGACCCCGGCGAGGCGACGGACGACACACAGATGTCCGTCCTCGTCGCGGAGTCCCTGCTGGAGCGCGGCAGCCTCGACCTGCCCGACCTGTTCCGCCGCTTCCGGCAGTGGGCGGCCGGCGATCCGAAGGACATCGGCCTCCAGACGGAGGCCGTCCTGACCAGCGGCGACCCGTGGGACATCGCGGCGGCACTGCACTTCCAGCTCACCGGGCGGGCGGCGGGCAACGGTTCACTGATGCGGGCCGCCTGCTCCGCCGTGTACTTCGCCGGAGCAGGGCGGTCCGACGCGGACGCACGTTCCGCCACGATGGACGCGGCCCGACGGATCGCCGCGTTGACCCACGGTGACCGGGCCGCCTGGGAGGGAACGGCTCTCCTGCACGAACTGATCAGGGTGGCACTGGCGGGGGCCGACCCGCTCGCCGCCGTCCCGAGCGCGCTGGCTTCCGTCCACCCGGATCACCGCGAGCGCTGGGCCCGCGTCCTCGCACCCGACTGGGATCCGGACCGGGCCACGGAGTTCAACGGCGCGGTATGGCCCTGCCTGGGCACGGCCCTGTGGGCGCTGCGCTCGACGCCGTCGTACGAGGAGGCACTGGCTACGGCGATCGACGTGGGCGGCGACACCGACACGGTGGCCGCGGTGACCGGGGCACTGGCCGGTGCGGTGTACGGGTTCGGCGCCATCCCGACGCGCTGGACCGGGCCCCTGCACGTCCCGATGCCCGGGTTCGGGGACCGTGTCCTGCGCACCCCGGATCTGGTCGCGCTGGCCGGCCGGCTGGACCGCCGGTGAACCGATGCGAATCCTGCGGACATTCAGCCGCTTTGAATCTACACATAAGCGGCATATAAGAGCAGAATGGGATGGCAGGCCACACAACGCACCGACCGGCAGCCCGGCCTGCAGGATCGAAGGAGACGAACTCATGTCGAACGTCTCGCACACCGGCCACGACATGGCCGGACATCCCGATGTCACCGAAATGCGTGACCGCTACGACCGGATGCTGGGTGGCCGCGATGTGGCACTCGTGGACGGACCGGTGTTCCTGGTCGGTCTGTACTGCGCCGTCTCGCCCTGGGTGCTGCACTTCACCACCTCCCAGGCTCCCCTCGTGACGCACAACCTGATCATGGGCATCGCGATCGCCGTGCTGGGTCTGGGATTCACCGTGATGCCGCAGCGGATGTACGGCTTGAGCTGGGCCATCTGCGCCATGGGCGCCTGGATGATCATTTCGCCCTGGGTGGTGGGCAGCAGCCCGGACATGGGCGTCGTGCTCAACAACGTCATCATCGGCGGTCTGACCGTCCTGCTGGGGCTGGTCTGCGCGGGCGCCTCGATGAAGAGCGGCACCAAGGGCCGCGCCTAGGGCCTGTCGTCCCGCCGTCGCCCGGAGGGCGGCCGCGCGGCGTCCGGTGCGTGCAGTCGCAGCGCCCCGGAATGGTCTCGTAGCGGAGCTACCAGGGCATCTCGGCAACGCCGCGAGTGTGCGTGGCAGGCGTCACGCGGCAGGCGGGAGTGTGACGACAGCCCCAGGGCTGTACCCGAGGAGGAAGCACGCCGTCGGCCGGCCCCGCTGAACGCGGAACCGGCCGATGTCCCCTTCCCGCACTCCGACGCCTGAGGAGCAGTGGAGTACGGGCCCGGGGCCCCGTGACAGGAAGGGGCCGGCAGGGGACAAGGCACGCCCGGGGTGCCCCGCCCCGGTGCCCACGTCAGCCCACAGAGCTGTAGGCCACCACTCCGCGCAGCACCTCGTCCACAGCCTTCCGTGCGTTCCGCGCCACCGAACTGCCCTCGCGCGGCGCCGCGGCAGCCACCTGCCCCAGCACGTCGATCACCTGCTTGCACCACCGCACGAAGTCGCCCGCCGGCATCTCCGCCTCGCGCAGCACCTCGTCCAGGGTCCGGCCGGACGCCCACATGTACACCGCCCAGGCAAACCCGAGATCGGGCTCGCGCTGGCCGACCCCCTCCGCCTGATTGATCTTGAAGTCCTCCTCCAGGGCGTCGAGGCGGCCCCAGATACGGACCATCTCCCCCATGGCGGTCTTTGCCGGACCGGACGGCAGCTTCGGAGCCACCGCATCGTCCGCCTGTCGCGCCTCGTACACCAACGCCGAGACGCACGCGGCGAGTTCGGCGGGGTTGAGGCCCTCCCACACGCCTGCCCGCAGGCATTCGCTCGCCAGCAGGTCCAGCTCGCCGTACAGCCTGGCCAGCCGCCGCCCGTGCTCGGTGACTTCACTGCCCCGCAGATAGTCCAGCTCGGTGAGAAGCGCCACGATCCGGTCGAAGGTGCGGGCGATCGTGTTCGTCCGGCCCTCGATCCGCCGCTCCAACTGATGCGTGTCCCTCTGCAGCCGGTGATACCGCTCGGCCCACCGCGCGTGGTCCTCGCGCTCGTCGCACCCGTGACAGGGGTGGGCGCGCAGCTCGGCCCGGTAACGCGCGATCTCGCGGTCGTCCGCGGCGACGGACCGCCCCCGGTGGTGCCGGTCCGGCACGATGTGCCCGGCCTTGGTGCGCAGAGCGGACGCCAGGTCGCGGCGCGACTGGGGCGAGCGCGGGTTGAACGACTTCGGGACACGCATCCGCTCCAGCGCCTCGACGGGCACCGGGAAGTCGATCGAGGCCAGCCGCTTGACCTGGCGCTCCGCGGTCAGCACCAGGGGCCGCGGCCCGTCGTGGTATTCGAGCCCCCGGTGCCCGTGCCCGTTGGTCCGCCCGGCCGGCAGCCCCGGATCGAGGACGAGCGCCAGACCGGCGAACTTGCCGGTGGGCACGTGGATGACGTCGCCGGGCTTGAGCTTCTCCAGGGACGCCGCCGCCGCGGCCCGCCGCTGCGAGGCGCCCTGCTTGGCGAGCTCCGTCTCCCGGTCCTTGAGGTCGCGGCGCAGTCGCGCGTACTCCTCGAAGTCACCGAGGTGGCAGGTCATGCCCTCGCGGTAGCCCTCCAGGCCCTCCTCGTTCTTCTGGACCTGGCGGGAGATCCCGACGACCGAGCGGTCCGCCTGGAACTGGGCGAAGGAGGTCTCCAGCAGCTCGCGCGAGCGGTGCCGCCCGAACTGCTGCACCAGGTTGACGGCCATGTTGTACGACGGCCGGAAGCTGGAACGCAGCGGATACGTACGCGTGCCCGCGAGTCCGGCCAGCGCACCCGGGTCCATGCCGCGCTGCCAGAGCACCACGGCGTGGCCCTCGACATCGATGCCGCGCCGGCCTGCCCGCCCGGTCAGCTGGGTGTACTCGCCGGGGGTGATGTCGGCGTGCTGTTCGCCGTTCCACTTGACGAGCTTCTCCAGGACCACCGAGCGCGCGGGCATGTTGATGCCGAGCGCGAGGGTCTCCGTCGCGAAGACCGCCTTGACGAGCCCGCGCACGAAGAGCTCCTCGACGACCTCCTTGAAGGTCGGCAGCATCCCGGCGTGGTGCGCGGCGATGCCCCGCTCCAAGCCTTCGAGCCACTCGTAGTACCCGAGGACGTGCAGGTCCTCGGTGGGGATGGACGCCGTGCGCTGCTCGACGATCTCCCGGACCAGCCGGCGCTTGTCCTCGTCGTTGAGCCGCAGTCCGGCGTGCAGACACTGCTGTACCGCGGCCTCGCAGCCGGCCCGGCTGAAAATGAACGTGATGGCGGGCAGCAGCCCCTCGGCGTCGAGCCGGTCGATGACCTCGGCCCGCGACGGTGTCCAGATCCGGCTGCGCTGGCGCCGCTCGCGCTCGCGGTCCGCCTCGCGCACCATCTTCCCGCGGCGGCGTTCGCGCGGGTTGTACCCGCGCTGGTTCTCCATGCGGGCGAGCCGGACCAGGTCGGGGTTGACTTCCCGGCGTCCGACGCCGCGGCCGCCGTGGTCGCTCTCCTCCTCGAAGAGGTCGTACATCCGTCGGCCCGCAAGCACGTGCTGCCAGAGCGGCACCGGCCGGTGCTCGGAGACGATCACCTCGGTGTCCCCGCGGACGGTGTCCAGCCAGTCCCCGAACTCCTCGGCGTTGGACACGGTCGCCGACAGCGACACCAGCGTGACGGACTCGGGGAGGTGGATGATCACTTCCTCCCAGACGGCACCCCGGAAGCGGTCGGAGAGGTAGTGCACCTCGTCCATGACCACGTGACCGAGACCGGTCAGCGCCTGGGAGCCCGCGTACAGCATGTTCCTGAGCACCTCGGTGGTCATGACGACCACCGGTGCGTCGGCGTTGACGCTGTTGTCCCCGGTGAGCAGGCCGACCTTGTCCGCGCCGTAGCGTTTGACCAGGTCGGCGAACTTCTGGTTGGACAGGGCCTTGATCGGCGTGGTGTAGAAGCACTTGCGGCCCTGGGCCAGGGCGAGGTGCACGGCGAACTCGCCGACGATCGTCTTGCCCGAACCCGTCGGGGCGGCGACGAGCACGCCCTTGCCGGCCTCCAGCGCCTTGCAGGCCTCGATCTGGTAGGGGTCCAGATCGAACTCGTACATCTCGCGGAACGGTCCGAGCGCGGTCGCCTGCTCGACGGCTCGGATCCGGGAAGCCTGGTATCGCTCAGCTGGTGAGAGGTCCTCTGTCATCTTGTCCACGAGCCTACCCGTCACCTATGACAGTGAAGCGATCTTTAATTCCCCGTCGCAGAACCCGCTCCGAGCACCCGGACCGCACCCGGTACGCACGTGGCGGTCAGCGGAAGCGCACCGAGCGGTTCACCGTCCGCGTACGCGGTGACACCGGCCGCTTCGAGCGTGATGGAGGAGACCCGGTGCACGGTGACGGCGGGGTGGCCGAGGTGCGTCCCCTTGTAGACCTTGGGGAACACCTTGAGAAGGGTGGTGCGGCTGCAGTCGCCGACGACGGTCACGTCGAAGAGGCCGTCGTCCATGACGGCGTCGGCGCAGATCCGCATGCCGCCGCCGTAGGTCGAGCCGTTCCCGACCGCGATGAGCGTCGCCTCGATTTCCCGGGACGGTCCGCCGTCCGTACTCACGCGGTACGTGATCGGCTTGAAGGCGGCGAGTTCGGCGAGGATCGCCAGGTCGTACTTGAACCGGCCGCCGACCCAGCGCATCCGGTTGCCGCGGTCGTTGACGCGGGAGTCGAAGCCGGAGGCGAGCACCGAACCGAACCAGCGCTCACCGGCCCGCCCGAGGTCGATCTCGCGGACGGCACCGCACTTCAGCGCCTCGGCGGCCAGCCGCCCCGCCGCCGCCGGGTCCCGTATCGGCATGCCGAGGGCGCGGGCGAAGTCGTTGCCCGTACCGACGGCGACGACACCCAACGGCGTCAGCGTGCCGGCGACCGCCTGGAGGGCGAGGGACATCATCCCGTCGCCGCCGACGGCTATGAGCGCGCCCGTCCCCCCGGCCACGGCCTCGCGCGCCCGCCGCAACGCGTCGTCGGCGTCCTCACCGAGCACCGTACGGACGGAGAAACCGGCGTCCCGCAACGCGGAAGCGGCCGGCTGCGCGGCGTGCGCGCCCCGGCCGCGTCCTGCGGTGGGATTGACGAAAAGGGTGATCTCGCTGGTCACCCGGGGGACCTTACAAGGTCAGGTGATGTCGTCGTAACCGTCTCGCCGGGTCGAACGTCCGCCGTCCTGTGCCCCATCGGCCTGTGCGGGCAGCGAAGCCGACACGTTCTCCATCTCGCCGATGTCCTCGGGGGTGAGATCCAGCTCCGAGGCCTCGTCGTCGTCGAGATCGGCGTCGGGGTTGCTGCGACGCCTCCGCCGGTCGTTGACGATGCAGATGCCGAGCGCCATGAAGTAGAGCAGCACGATCGGCGCGGCCAGCGAGATCATCGTGAGCGGGTCACCGGTCGGGGTGGCCACTGCGGCGAAGACCGTGATGCCCATGACCATGGCGCGCCACCAGGACGCGAGCCGCTTGGCCGTGAGGACTCCGGTGAAGTTGAGCAGGACGAGCAGGAGCGGCAGCTCGAAGGCCAGCCCGAACACGATGACCATGCGCGTGACGATGTCGAGGTAGTCGTCGACGGGCAACAGGTTCGTCGTGTTGTCCGGTGTGAAGTCGAGCAGCACCGCCGCCGTCTGCGGCATCAGGATGTAGGCGAGAGCGGCCCCGACACAGAACAGCGGCACGCCGGCGCCGACGAAGCTCAGCGCGTACTTCTTCTCGTTCCTGTGCAGCCCCGGAGCCAGGAACGCCCAGAGCTGGTAGAGCCAGACGGGAGTGGAGAACACCACGCCCGCCATGAGGGAGACCTTGAGAGCGATGGAGAACGGCGCGACCAGCCCGTTCACCGTCATCTCGGCGCAGGGGCGACCGTTCGCCTGCTTCTTCTGTCCGTCGGTGCATCCGACCGACTCCAGGATCGGGCGGATCAGGAAGTCGATCAGATCCTGGTAGAAGAAAGCCGTGACCGCCGTGATGACGACGACCGCCACCACCGCGATCAGCAGTCGGTTACGCAACTCACGCAGGTGATCAGCGAGAGGCATCCGCCCCTCGCCGTCCTTCTCCTGCTTGCGGGCAGACTTGAGCAACCCACTTCCCTCGTCTCGTGCGGCAGCTGCCGGATGGATCCGTCAGCTATCAGCTCTGGGTGGTGGGCTTCGCTTCGTTCACCGGGCGGGAGCTCGTCACATCGCCGGGAGCGGCCTGGATCGTGCGCGCGGCGGCGGGCTGCTGAGCACCCTGGTCGGCGACCGTGTCCGTCGTGGCCACCGGCTCGTCGTCCTTCTTCATCGCCTTGGCCTCGCTCTTGAGGATGCGGGCCGACTTGCCGAGGGAACGGGCCATGTCAGGAAGCTTCTTGGCACCGAACAACAGCAGGATGACAGCGATGATCAGAACGATCTCGAGAGGCTTCAGATTGCCCATGATGTGCTTCCTTCTCGCTGAGGCGGCTGGAGGTGGGCTCGCTGCCCTTGGATCGGACACACGTCCGACCATTTCGCTGGGAGCGATCGTAACCCGCGGGAGTAAACGCGAGGCAATGCCTATGCATACTTTCGCTGCGGCCCGCGCCTCCTGCCAGGGCCGTCACCAGCAGCGTACCCCCCGCGACTATGAAAGAGGAGGCCGCGCCCGGCCGGATCAAACAGGCCCCGTCAGCGCAGGGTTTCGCCTGTGGCCGCGAGGTTCACGGCCGCCCGTTCCAGGTCCTCGGCCGCCCGGTTGATGCGTTCAGTGGTGCTTGTCACCTGGTGACCGAGGCGCTGGGCCTCGACGAAGACCTTGACGGCCAGCACGCCCAGGACGGCGATCCCGAGGAATCCCAGGGCGATGGCGAGCATGGGCCAGAACATGCGCAGTGCCTCGATGTGTCTAGTGTCCGAAGGGCCGGAGTGATGTCTCAGGCGCCGGAGTGCAGGCGCAGCGTCCGCACGCCGCCGCCGGTGAGGAGTTCCACTATCCGCTCCCCCGCGGGCCGGCGGACGGACACGTCGCACACGGGGCAGGTGAAGGAGTAGAACGTGGTCCGGCTGCTCGCGCCGATCGCGAGACGGAACTCCGCCGCCGCCAGTTCGAACCGCGCGCGGCATTCCGGGCAGGCGGCCTTGAACCGTACGGACTCGGGGACGACCACGGTCGGCACATCGGAAACTCCGGACACCACAGACATATTGCCCATATCTCCTCAGGTCTCCCCTCAGGCCAGTCCGTCGTACGCGGCGAGCGCCGCACGGGCCGCGGTCCGTGCGCTCCCTGCCAGCTCCGGCGGCGAGACGATGCGTCCCTCCCGGCCGAGCCGGAGCGCCAGCCTGCGCAGCGATGCCGGGTCGGGGGTGCGCAGCGTGATCCGCAGGCCGCCGTCGGGCAGTTCGTCCGCACTGTCGTGCGGGTAGTACTCGGCGACCCAGCGTCCGCCGGGCCCGACCTCGACCACGACCTCGGGGTCCTCCGCAGCGGGCTGGACCAGCCCTTCCGACAGATCCCGGAGCTCCAGCTCCGGCGGCGCGGCCGGCTCGTCGAGCAGCCTGATCTCGGCGACCCGGTCGAGGCGGAAGGTACGCCGGTCCTCGGAGGACCGGCACCAGGCCTCCATGTAGGTGTGTCCGACGGCGAACAGCCTGATCGGGTCCACCTCGCGCTCGGTGAGTTCGTCACGCGCGGGTGAGTAGTAGCGCAGCCAGAGCCGGCGGCGCTCGGAGATCGCCCGGTCCACGTCGGCGAAGACGCCCCCCTCGGACTCGAAGGTGACCGAGAGCCGGGAGCTCGCGGCCCCCACCTCACCGGCGGCGGCCTCCAGCTTGGCAGTGGCCCGCAGCAGTGCCTGGCGGTCGCTCTCGCGCAGTCCGGGCAGCGTCGCGACGGCGCGCGCCGCGACCAGCAGAGCCGTCGCCTCGTCGGCCGCGAGGCGGAGCGGCTCCGCGACGTCGTCCGGGTTGTGCCACCAGATGCGGTCGCCGTCGGTGTCGATGTCCAGCAGATCGCCGCCGCGGAAGCTGGTGCCGCACATGGGCAGGACGTCGAGGTCCGAGATCAGCTCGTCCTCGGTGATCCCGAAGGCCCGGGCGACGTCCTGGACGTGGGCGCCGGGGCGCTCACGCAGATACGTCACCAGGGAGAGCATCCGGCGGGTCTGGTCGATGGCGTTCGTGGCCATGAATACGGTCCCCTCAGTCCTTGGCCACGGCGCGCAGCCGGTCCACCACGTCGGCCCGCAGATCCGCAGGTTCCTGTACGACGACGTCCGGGCCGAACTCGACGAGCCAGGCGTCCAGACCGTGTCCGTACGGGATCTCCAACTCCTCCCACCCGTCCCCGAGTTCCCGAACCGATATCGCCCTCGCCCGGAGCGGGTAGCCGGAATCGGCCCGCAGCCTGATCAGTGCCGTGCGCGTCGCCGTCTCCCCCGCCCAGCTCTCGACGGTCTCGCGGACGGTGACCACGTCGGGGACCTCGGCGGTGAAGGCACCGGCCCGCGAACGGACCTTGCCGGAGATCCGGGAGAGCCGGAAGACCCGCTCGGCCCCCCGCCCACGGTCCCAGCCGGCCAGGTACCAGTGCCCGCGCCAGCACTCCAGCGTCCACGGCTCGACCTGACGCTGCTCAGGGCGGGCGGCGTTGGCCTTGCGATAGTCGAAGGTCACCGGCCGGCGGTCGCGGCAGGCCAGCATCAGCGGCTCGAACGCGGCTTCGTGCACGGGGATACGGGGTTCGAGGGCGCTGTGCACCTCGTAGGCGTCCTCCGCCTCGGGCATGCCCGCGGCCCGCAGCTTCTGCAGGGCGCCGCTGGCGGCGCCCGCCAGCCGGGCCTGCTGCCAGACCTTGGCTGCCAGCCCCAGCGCGGCGGCCTCCTCGGCGTCCAGCGTGATGGGGGGCAGCCGGTTGCTGTCACGGCGGGCGAGGTAGCCGGTGTCGCCGTCCAGGTTCTCCACGGTCTCGATGACCAGACCGAGCTCGCGCAGATCGTCCTTGTCGCGCTCGAACATCCGGTTGAAGGCGTCGTCGGATCCCGCCTCGAGGTACGCCTCGATGGAACCGCGCAGTTCGCGCTTGCTGAGCGGGCGCCGGGTCCCCAGCAGACACAGTGCCAGGTTCATCAGCCGCTCGGCCTTGGCAATCGCCATCGACGCCCTCTCTGTTTTGCTCTACGACCGTCGACCGTACCGCCCCGGGGTGTCCGGACAAAAGCGAGGGCCCGTGCCTTGCGGCACGGGCCCTCGGAGCGTGGGGGTGCTCGGTCAGACGGCCATCAGGTCGCAGACGAAGATCAGCGTCTCGCCCGGGGCGATCGCGCCGCCGGCGCCGCGGTCACCGTACGCGAGGTGCGCGGGGATGGTCAGCTGGCGGCGGCCGCCGACCTTCATGCCCTCCAGGCCCTGGTCCCAGCCCTTGATGACCCGACCGGCACCGAGCTGGAACTGGAGCGGCGTGCCGCGGTTCCAGGAGGAGTCGAATTCCTCACCGGTGGAGAAGGCCACGCCCACGTAGTGCACGGAGACGGTCTGGCCGGCCTTGGCCTCGGCGCCTTCGCCTTCCCAGATCTCCTTGATCTCCAGGTCGGCCGGCGGCTCGCCACCCGGGAAGTCGATCTCGGGCTTCTCGATGCTCACTGACTTGCTCCTCTGAATGATGAACTGGGCAACCGGGACAGTCTTACATCTTTGCCAGGATGTCCACGGCGAAGACGAGCGTGGAGTTCGCCGGCACGGACTGCTGCGCCTTGTCACCGAGGCCCTGGTCCGGCGGGATGACGAGCAGCACGCGGCTGCCGATCTTCTTGCCGATCAGGCCGTTCTTGAGGCCCTTGAGGGTGACCTGGGCCAGCGGGAAGGAGGCGGTCTTGCCCGTGGTGTACGTGTTGTCGAACTCCTTGCCGTCCTTCCACAGCTTGGCCACGTAGTTCACGACGACCGTGTCGGTCTCCTTGACGACCTCGCCCTTGGACTCCAGCACGTAGTTGGAGACGAGCTTCTTGGGCGGGGCGACCTTGCTGGGGATCGTCAGGGTCGGCGCCTTGCCGTCGGTGTTCGTGCCCACCTTCGGCAGGTCGACGTTGTCCTGGGCGACCGGGGTGCCCTTGGCCGACGCCGGGATCTGCTTCGCCTTCAGGACGTCCACGACGAAGACGAGGGTGGCGTTCGGCTTGATGTCGCCCTGGCCCTGCGCGCCGTACCCGAGGTCCGGCGGGATGACGAGCTCGACCCTGCTGCCGACCTTCTGGCCGACGAGACCCTTGTCCCAGCCCTGGATGACCATGCCTGCGCCGAGCGTGAGATCGAACGGCTGCTTGCGGTCGAAGCTGTTGTCGAACGGCTTGTCGGAGTCCCAGGCCTGCCCCAGGTAGTTGACCTGGATCGCGTCGCCGTTCTTGAGCGTCGCGCCGTCACCCTCACTGATGACCTTGGTCTTCAGCTCTTTGGGCGGCGTTCCCGTGCCCTTGGCCAGGGTGGGCTTCTCACCGAACTTCGCGCCCGCGGTGATGGCGGGGAACCCGCCCTTCGTGGGGGCGGACGCGGAGGCGGAAGCGGAGTCGGAGCCCTTGTCGTCGCTGCCGCAGGCCGCTGACACCAGCAGCAGGGGGACGACGAGAAGGCCGGCAATTCGGCGCACAGGTTCCTCAGATCTCAGACGACACGTTTGGTGGGACACGGCCCTGGGGGCCTCCGACACTCTAGGGCGTGCACAGGGCCCCGTACGAGGAACGTACGGGGCCCGAGTCGCACGGGAGCCGAGGCGCGTCCTGCGGCGGCTCACATACCCGCGATCAGCTTCTCCACTCGGTCGTCGACGGATCGGAACGGGTCCTTGCACAACACGGTGCGCTGCGCCTGGTCGTTGAGCTTGAGGTGGACCCAGTCGACGGTGAAGTCCCGCCGCTGCTCCTGGGCCCTCCGGATGAAGTCGCCCCGCAGCCGCGCCCTGGTGGTCTGCGGAGGCACCGACTTGCCCTCGAAGATCTTCAGGTCGTTGCAGATGCGGGCGGCCTGACCCTTGCGTTCCAGCAGGTAGTACAGGCCTCGGCGGCGGTGGATGTCGTGGTAGGCGAGGTCTATCTGGGCGACCCGCGGATTCGACATGGTCATGTTGTGCTTGGCCCGGTACCGCTCGATGAGCTTGTACTTCATGACCCAGTCGATCTCGGTGCCGATCCGGTCGAGGTCCTCGGCCTCGATCGCGTCGAGCGTGCGGCCCCACAGTTCGAGGACCTTCTCGACGTTGCCCGTGCGGATGCCGCGGCGGTCCACGAAGTCCACGGCCTTCTCGTAGTACTCGCGCTGCACCTCTATGGCGGAGGCCTCACGGCCGCTGGCGAGGCGGACCTTGCGCTGCCCCGTGATGTCGTGGCTGACCTCGCGGATCGCCCGGATCGGGTTCTCCAGGGTCAGGTCCCGCATCACCGTGCCCGCCTCGATCATGCGGAGCACCAGGTCGGTGGCACCGACCTTGAGGAGCATGGTCGTCTCGGACATGTTGGAGTCACCGACGATGACGTGGAGGCGGCGGTAGCGCTCCGCGTCCGCGTGCGGTTCGTCGCGGGTGTTGATGATGGGACGGGAACGCGTCGTCGCGGAGCTGACGCCCTCCCAGATGTGCTCAGCACGCTGGCTGACGCAGTAGACGGCACCCCGCGGGGTCTGCAGCACCTTGCCGGCACCGCAGATCAGCTGCCTCGTGACGAGGAAGGGAATGAGGATGTCCGCGAGCCGCGAGAATTCTCCGTGCCGGGCCACGAGGTAGTTCTCATGGCATCCGTAGGAGTTTCCCGCCGAGTCGGTGTTGTTCTTGAAGAGATAGACGTCGCCTGCGATTCCCTCCTCGTGCAGGCGGCGTTCGGCGTCGACAAGCAGGCCTTCGAGAATGCGCTCGCCGGCCTTGTCGTGGGTGACCAGTTCGGTCAGGTTGTCGCATTCGGGGGTTGCATATTCCGGATGCGATCCCACGTCGAGGTAGAGGCGGGCGCCGTTCCGCAGAAAGACATTGCTGCTGCGGCCCCATGACACAACACGGCGGAAGAGGTAGCGCGCCACTTCATCAGGAGACAGTCGGCGCTGTCCCCTGAACGTGCACGTGACGCCGTACTCGTTCTCCAGCCCGAAAATGCGGCGGTCCATGACTGAACATTACGCCTGATGGCCCGAGCTGAAACCGGGTTCGACGGCACCGTTTCGATCATTTTCCGATCCTCACCACGACAGCGCTACGCCCGGGAGCTGCGAGGACCTTTCCGGTGGCCCGCGGAACGAGCCGCGCCACCACTCCACCGGCCCCCGTGACGGCCATGTCGCGGCGCCGCGTCCAGGCGTACCCGGACGCCCGGGCGACGCCCCGTCACGCCTGGTGGCCCGGGCTCAGTCCGGGCTCGGCGGCACCGCTCCGGTCGCCTTCCGGGCCACGCAGCGCGACAGCACTGTGCCCGGGGGCCGCGAGGATCCCGCCGGTGGCGAGCAGGACGAGCAGAGCGGCCACTCCGCCCGCCCCCGCGACGGCGAAGCTCCACGACGTCCCGCCCAGCTCCACGGCCGGGCCCGCCACGGCCGTCCCCGCCGCCGCGCCCACGCCGAACGTCGTCACCAGCCAGGAGAACGCCTCCGTCACCGTGCCCCGGGGTGCGTGCCGGTCGACGACGATGAAAGAGCAGGCGATGGCCGGGGCCAGGAACACCCCGGCGACGGCGGCCAGCACGGTCATCGCCACCACACCCGGCGTCAGCATGAGCGGCAGATAGCCCAGGGCCAGCAGCGCCACGATCACCCGGAGCCTGCGCTCGGGAGGCCCGGACCACTGCCGGGCCCCGTACACCGCTCCCCCGATCAGCGCGCCCAGGCCCAGGGCCGCCATCAGCCAGCCGTAGACGGACTCCCGCCCGTGGTCGTCGGCGTACGCCACGCCGGCCACGGTGATGGAGCCCAGCGCCATCCCGACGAAGAAGAACGAACCGAGCAGGGCCAGCAGCCCGCGCGAGCGCAGCGCGCCCAGCCAGTGCGCCTCGCGCGGGGCGGAGCGCCAGGACCTGGAGGGCTCGGACAGGATGACGGACAGCGCCCCCAGGACGCCGATCGTGTTGATGACGAGCAGTGCGGCGGCCGGTGACCAGAGGGACACCAGCAGGGTCACCAGCAGCGGTCCGACCGTGAACATGATCTCCTGGGCGACCGCGTCCATCGCGTACGCGCGGTGCACCCGGTCCTCGCTGCCGAGCACGCTGGGCCACAGGGCCCGCAGTCCGCCTTCCAGAGGCGGCGTGAACACTCCGGCCAAGGCCACCGCCGCGTAGGCGAGCGGAAGCGATCCGAGACCCGCCACGGCGAGCAGAGCCATTCCGAGGGCGGAGAGGACGGAGGCGGGGAGCTGGACCCGGGGCTGGCCGTAGAGGTCGACGGCGCGGCCCAGCAGCGGCTGCCCGACCGCCGTGGCCAGCCCGTACACCGCGGCGAGCGCACCCGCGAGGGTGTAACTGCCGCCCTCCGCGCGGGTGAACAGGACGATCGCGATGTGCGCGGTGCCGTTCGGCAGCCGTCCCACCAGGGTGCCTGTCAGCAGCCGCGCGGCATGCCGCGCCCGGAGGATGTCCAGATATCCCGCGGCCATGTCCCGCCCCTCTCCTTGGAGCGCCCTTCCGGCCACCCGAGGTTTTACGTATAACTTCCAGGTTCATACGTACCATGAGCCCTGTCCGCAGGTCCACCTCATCGCGCCTGCCCCGACCGGCCCGGAGGCCCGCGTGTCCAGCCCAGCAACGCCCGGCCCGCCCCGGCCCACCAGCCGCGACGTCGCGCGGGCCGCAGGCGTCTCGCAGGCCACCGTCTCCCTGGTCCTCGGCGAGAAGTGGCCCGGCCGGGTCTCCGAGGCCACCGCCGGGAGGGTGCGTGAGGCCGCCCGCGACCTCGGCTACCGGCCCAACCTCGCCGCCCGCAATCTGCGGCTCGGCCGCACCAGGACCGCCCTCCTCGTGGTCCCCGCGCTGACGAACGAGTTCTTCGCCCGGGTCTACACCGGCGCCGCAGCGGTCGCCGCGGAGCACGGCTTCGGCGTCGTCCTCTACCCCTCCCCCGACGGTACGGGCCCGGCCAGGGACCCCTTCGCCTCCGCACGCGCCGCCCTGGACGGGGTGATCGCCTCCTCCATGGCCGCCGACGCCCTGGGGGCCCTGCGCGGCGCGGGACTACCCCTGGTCATGCTCGACAGCGACCCCGCGGCCCCGGGGCCCGCGGCCAGGGTCAACCTCGACATCGCGGACGGGATGCGCCAGGTCGCCGGGCACCTGCTCGCCCTCGGCCACCGCCGCTTCGTCCATCTCTCCTCGGCGGTCGACTCCTGGACCTTCGAGGTCCGCGCCCACGCCCTCCACGAGACCCTGCGCGGGGTCCCCGGCACCGAAGTGCGGACCGTTCCGGCCGCGCTGGACGTACGAGCCGGCCGCGAGGCCACGGAGCGCGCGCTGGCCCTCCCCGGGCCCCGCCCCACCGCCGTCGTCTGCGACGACGACATCCTGGCCGCGGGCGCCTGCAAGGCCGCCCGCCGGCTCGGGATGCGCGTACCGGACGACCTCTCGGTCACCGGCTTCGACGACCTGGCCCTGGCCACGGCGGTCGAGCCGGAGCTGACCACCGTGCGACTGCCCGCCGAACAGGTCGGCGAGCGTGGCATGAGCGCCCTGCTGGCCGTGCTGGAGGGCAGGCAGGCCGAGTCCGGCAGCCTCCCGGTGCAACTGGTGGTCCGTGGCTCATCCGCGCCCCCGGCCGGCCGGGGGCGCGCATGACAGTGCCCCGGCCCGCCGGAAGGCGGACCGGGGCACGGAGACCGGCAGGACCGGCTACTCCACGTCGCCGCCCGAGTCGGTCGAATCACCGGGTTCGGGAGCGGCCTTCTTCTTGACCGCCTTGCCGTTGTCCGTCGTCGTCCCGGTCGTGACCGCGTCGTCGCCGTCCTCCGCGTCCGAAGGAGCGTCCGTCGGTGTCGCACCGGCGCCGTCCGCTTCCAGCAGCCGCGCCAGCTGCCGGCCGACGATCCGCTTGAACTTGCGCTGCTGCGGCCTCGTACGGTCGAGGACCGCGACCTCCAGCCGCTCCGCGGGGATCTCCCGCTCGCTGCCGTTGGGATCGCGGGACAGCGCCTGCACCGCCAGCTTCAGCGCCTCGGCGAGCGACATCCCGTCGCGGTGGCGCTGGTCCAGGAAGGTGCTGATCTGTTCGGCGTTGCCGCCGACCGCGACCGAGCCGTGCTCGTCCACGATCGAGCCGTCGTGCGGCAGCCGGTAGATCTGGTCGCCCTCCGGCCCGGCACCGACCTCGGCGACCACGAGCTCCACCTCGTAGGGCTTCTCGGCCGCACTGGAGAAGATGGTGCCGAGGGTCTGCGCGTAGACGTTCGCCAGTCCACGCGCCGTCACATCGTCGCGGTCATAGGTGTATCCGCGCAGATCGGCGTAGCGCACTCCGCCGATGCGGAGATTCTCGTACTCGTTGTACTTCCCGGCGGCGGCGAAACCGATCCGGTCATAGATCTCGCTGAACTTGTGCAGCGCACGGGACGGGTTCTCGCCGACGAACACAATGCCGTCGGCGTACTGCAGCACAACCAGGCTGCGACCACGGGCAATGCCCTTCCGGGCGTATTCCGCCCGGTCGGCCATGGCCTGCTGAGGTGAGACATAGAACGGCGTCGACACCGGCTATCCGTCCCTTTCTGTCAGTGGCAGGAGCATCGAAGAAGCCTCGGTACGGCCGGTCAGAGCAGCTCGGCGCGCGGGCCGTCGGGCTGTTCCATCCGGCGTTCCAGAATCGAGCGCGCGATCTCGGAGGATTCCGTCTCGGTCAGCTTCCGGAAGCCCTCGTCGGTGATGACGGTGACGATCGGGTAGATGCGACGGGCCACGTCGGGGCCGCCGGTCGCCGAATCGTCGTCCGCCGCGTCGTACAGCGCCTGTACGACCAGCGTGAGCGTCTGCTCCTCCGTCAGGTCCTCGCGGTAGAGCTTCTTCATCGAGCCCCGGGCGAAGATCGAGCCGGAGCCGGTGGACGCGTACCCGTGCTCCTCGGAACGGCCGCCGGTGACGTCGTAACTGAAGATTCGGCCCCGCTCGCGGTCGACGTCGTAGCCGGCGAAGAGCGGCACCACGGCGAGCCCCTGCATGGCCATCGCCAGATTGCTCCGGATCATCGTGGAGAGCCGGTTCGCCTTGCCCTCGAGGGAGAGCTGGGCCCCCTCGACCTTCTCGAAGTGTTCCAGCTCCAGCTGGAAGAGCTTGACCATCTCCACGGCCAGACCTGCCGTGCCGGCGATGCCCACCGCCGAGTACTCGTCGGCCGGGAAGACCTTCTCGATGTCGCGCTGCGCGATCATGTTGCCCATGGTCGCCCGCCGGTCACCGGCCAGGACGACGCCTCCGGGGAAGGTCGCCGCGACGATCGTGGTGCCGTGCGGGGCCTCGATGGCCCCCTTCATGGGCGGCAGCTGCCGGTTGCCCGGGAGCATCCCGGGCGACTGATCGGACAGGAAGTCCATGAAGGAAGAGGACCCGGGCGTCAGGAAGGCAGCTGGTAGACGCCCGGTGCTACGAGTGTTGGCTTCCACGCGTTTCCCTCCAGGTAAGCGATGGCCCTGCGCAAGGTGTCAGGATCATCTCCCAACTTGCCTACGGCCGAATTGCAGTTGAAGCACCGTATGCCACGGACCCTACCCGTCTGACGGCGGTGATCCACATGTGCGGCGGAGGCATTCGGACCGATCGCTCGATCCGTGCCCGCGGCGTGCGGTGCGGGCGTCCGCCC
>NZ_JBEXXX010000051.1:0-57955 GCF_040630635.1 Streptomyces sp. NPDC005761
TTTGTGGTGTTAGAGGTGGGATATTTGAATATATTAGTTGCTGGGCGGGCTGGGGGGGGGGGCCCCGGGGGGGGGTGCGCGGGGCCCCTCGCCGTACCGGCACCCGGTCAGCCGGTGAAGATCTCCACGAACGTCCAGATCGCCAGCCCCAGCATGCAGACCCCGCCGATGCGCTGCACGGTCTTGAGCGGTACCCGCTTGGCGATGAAGCGTCCGGCGAGCAGCGCCAGCGCCGATACGGACATCAGGGCGGCAGCGGATCCGATGGCGGTGGACCAGGCGCCGTTGCTCGCGGCCAGGTTGGCCGTGGTGATCTGGGTGAGGTCACCCCACTCGCTGATGAACACCGCCATGAAGGCGGTGGAGTACACCGGCCAGAAGCCGCTCACCGTCTTCGGCCCGCCCTCCTCGTCGTCATCGCCCGCGTCGGCCCGCAGCAGCATGAACGCGCCGAAGGCGAACAGGGAGGCCGAGACGAGTTTGACGATCCATTCGGGCAGGAGGCCGAGCAGTCCCCCCGCCCCGACCGCGATGGCGACGTGGACGATGAACGCGGACGACGTGCCGAACCAGACGTAGAGCGGGCGCATGCGCGTGCCCATGGCCAGCGATGCGAACATCGTTTTGTCGGGAAGTTCCGCGAGGAAGATCAGCCCGAAAGCGGTGATGATCGCCAGGGGGTCGAGATGCATTCCGGGTGGCTTTCTTTTGGAGCCGGGCCCCGGATCTTCCGCGAAGTGCCGCTCGGGCTGTTCGGAGGACCACTCGGCCCGGCATGACGGCACCGCCCACGGGGCGTGGGCGTGTCACACCTGACCGAAGGTCTCGCCCGCCCGCAATGATCCACGAGCCCGGCCACCGGGAACCCGGAGGTTCCAGTGTGTCGACGACCGGTTTGCAGGGCTACTCCCCTTCGCAGCCGTCAACATTACCGCATGCCCCCGGGGCGCCGGTCATGACCGGGGCGCCGCTGCCCACGTGCGGTCCAGGAAGTCCGCGATCAGCGGTGCGATCTGCGGGAGGTGGTCCTCCAGGGCGAAGTGCCCGGTCTCGAAGAGGTGCAGTTCGGCGTCCGGGAGGTCGCGCAGGTAGGCGCGGGCGCCGGGCTCCGTGAAGAACATGTCCCCCGTGCCCCAGACGACGAGCGCCGCAGGGGTGTACGTGCGCAGCCATTCCTGCCACCGCGGATAGAGCGCCACGTTGGAGTGGTAGTCGAAGGCCAGGTCCAGCTGCGGCTGGGTGCGGCCCGGCAGGTCCAGGAAGTGCTGGTCCAGGGTCCAGCCGTCCGGCGCCACCAGCTCGGGGTCGGCCGTGCCGCCCTCGTACTGGCCACGGGTCGCCGGCAGGGTCAGCAGCGACCGTACGGTGCCGGCGGCGCCGGGGACCTCCGGGCGCAGCGCGATGAAGTCGCGGGCCTGTTGCGACAGCCCTTCCTCGTACGCGTTGCCGTTCTGCACGACCAGGCCGGCGATCCACTCCGGGTGGCGGGCGGCGAGCCGGAACCCGACGGGAGCGCCGAAGTCGAACAGGTACATCACGAAGCGGGACAGCCCGAGCTGTCGCACGAAGCCCTCGGTGATGTCGGCGAGCCGGTCGAAGGTGTAGGTGAACGGGCCGCCGGTGGTCGAGGAGGCCGGAGCGTCGCTGTGGCCGAAGCCCGGGTAGTCCGGAGCGATGAGGCGGTAGTGCGCGCCGAGCGCGTCCATCAGCCGGCGGAACTGGTGCGAGGCCGACGGGAAGCCGTGCAGAAGCAGCATCACGGGGGCGTCGTCCGCCGCACCGGCGGGGAGTGACTCGCGGTAGAAGACACGGACGCCGTCGACCTCGATGGAGCGGTGACGGATGTGCGGAACAGCCTGGATCCCCATGTTCACATGCCTCCTTGGCGGGTCAATGCATTAGTTCTACGCCCGACAGATCTAATGCGTCAAGCAGATGAGTTAGCGTTAGTGTCATGAATGGTCTCGAGCCCATGACCGGTGAGCTGCTCGCCCTGGACCTGCTCAACACGCTTCCGTACGCGGCGCAGGGGCCTCCGGTCGATCATCTGGCCGACCCGGCTGGTCTGCGGGCCTGGCTGGCCCTGGAGGAGGAGCGGCTGCCCGAGGGAGCGGGGGCGCGGGAGGTGTCCCGCGACGACCTGGCGGCGGTGCAAGCGGTCCGGGCGCACGCGGCGCTCGCCGTCGCGGTGGCCCGACGCGGTGAGCGCCCGCCGGAAACGGCTCTGGACGGACTCAACGCGGCCCAGCTCGCCGCCCCCGCTGTCCGCTTCGCGCAGTGGAACGGTGAGGCCGTCGTGGTGACGGCCCGCCGTTCCGGCCCGCTCGGGGTGCGGGTGGCCGCCGCACTGGCCGCGGAAGCGGCCGAGCTGCTGGCAGACCCGGCGCTCGCGAGCATCCGCGAGTGCGAGGCCGAGGACTGCACGATGCTGTTCGTGCCCGCGCACCCGCGACGCCGCTGGTGCTCGGCCGCGCGCTGCGGCAACCGCGCGCGGGTGGCCCGCTACTACCGGCGCCACAAGGGGGAGGGGCCGGCCGCCCCGCAGTAGGGGGCCGGAGCGGCACGGGGTCTCCCCGGGGATCACGCCCCGGAGGTGGGACCGGCCTCCTCCGTCAGCCGCTTGAGCAGGGCGGGGAGTGCGGTTCCGATCGGTTCGGCCGGGCCGCAGGAGCAGCAGGGCTGACCGGTCGGCGGAGCCGCTCCGTCAGCGGACGGGGCTGCCGTCCTCCAGTTCCACGGCCCCCGCCCCGGTTTCCAACGCGTCCAGAGCCGCGTGCAGGCGCCGGCCGCGTGCACCGGACAGGTACTGGTCGATCTCCGAGGGCTCCACGAGCTTCCACGACAGGAGCTCCTCCTCCTGGAGCCGGATGGCCTTGAGCTGCGCCTCGTCCAGCACCCCGCCGTCGTACACGTACGCCACGATCGGGGGTCGCCCGGTGCCGCGCGTCCAGTCCACCGCGAGCAGTCGGCCCGGCTCCAGGTCGAGTCCGATCTCCTCGGCCGACTCGCGCCGGGCCCCCTGCCTCGGGGTCTCGCCGTCCGCCGACTCGATCGTGCCGCCGGGCAGTGTCCAGCCCTCGCGGTAGTTCGGCTCGACGAGCAGCACCCGTCCCTGCCCGTCACGGAAGACGCAGGCCGCACCGGCCAGGACCTTCGGGAGACCGGCGATGTACGTGGCGTAATCAGTCGTGGTCACGACGGCAGCGTAGTGGCCGGGTCCAGGGCACGGACACCCATGGGCAGGGAGGGGGTGCTGCGGATAGGGTCGGGGCGGCGCGACTGCCTGTTCGAAAGCAAAGGGAATCAAGGTGACGGACGGAGCAGTGACCGCACGCGTGCTCGTCGCGGCGGACAAGTTCAAGGGCTCGCTCACGGCCGTGCAGGTCGCGGAGCGGGTGACGGCCGGGCTGCGGCGCGTGGCTCCCGGGGCACGGGTCGAGACCCTGCCCGTGGCCGACGGTGGGGACGGCACGGTGGCGGCCGCGGTGGCCGCCGGATTCGAGCGCCGCGAAGCGCGGGTGACCGGGCCGCTGGGGGATTCCGTGACCGCCGCGTACGCGGTGCGCGACACCACAGCGGTGGTAGAGATGGCCGAGGCCTCCGGCCTCCAGCACCTGCCCGCAGGCGTGTTCGCCCCGCTCACGGCCACCACGTACGGCTCCGGTGAGCTGCTCCTCGCCGCCCTCGGAGCGGGCGCGCGGACCATCGTGTTCGGTGTCGGGGGCAGCGCTACCACGGACGGCGGCGCGGGCATGCTGGCCGCGCTCGGCGCACGGTTCCTGGACGCGGACGGCAAGCCCGTCGGCCCCGGCGGCGGCGGCCTCGCCGACCTCGCCACGGCCGACCTCTCCGGACTCGACCCGAGGCTCGCCGAGGTCGACCTGATCCTCGCGAGCGACGTCGACAATCCGCTCACCGGGCCCAAGGGCGCGCCTGAGGTGTACGGCCGCCAGAAGGGCGCGACCGAGGACGACGTCGTGGTGCTCGACGCCGCGCTCGCCCACTACGCCTCCGTGCTGGGGCCGGAACAGGCACAGCTGCCGGGTGCGGGCGCGGCCGGAGGGATCGGGTACGGGGCACTCGTCGCGCTCGGCGCGCGGTTCCGGCCCGGGATCGAGGTGATGCTCGACGTGCTCGGTTTCGCGCCCGCGCTGGCCCGGGCGACGCTGGTCATCACCGGCGAGGGCTCACTCGACGAGCAGACCCTGCACGGCAAGGCCCCGGCCGGTGTCGCCGCGGCGGCCCGCGCGGCCGGTATCGAGGTCGTCGCGGTCTGCGGACGCCTGGCACTCGCACCGGAGGCCCTGGAGGCCGCGGGCATCCGCCGGGCGTACGCGCTCACGGAGCTGGAGCCGGACCCCGCGGTCTGCATGGCCGAGGCGGGACCGCTGCTGGAGCGGGTGGCGGAGTCCATCGCACAGGACTTCCTGCGCTGAGTCGAGGGACGGCGAGGGCTCGGACCCTCGCCGTCCCTCACTCGCGGGCCGGGTGGAAGCCCAGCCGCACCGCGTCCAGCGCCAGCATCAGCTCCACCAGCTCGCGCGGCCGGGACAACGACCGTGACGTCAGCTCCTCCAGCCGCCGCAGACGGTTCAGCACCGTGTTCCGGTGGCAGCACAGCCGTACCGCCGTCCGCCCCGCCGACCCCCCGCACTCCACCCACGCGTCCAGTGTCGAGACCAGCAGGGCGCGGTCCGCCGGGTCGCGGGCCAGGAGCGCGCCGAAGACGTCCGTGGCCAGGTGGGCCGCGACGGCCGGCTGCCCCGCCACCAGCGCCGCGGGCACCCTGCCGTCCAGGCAGACGACCCCCTCCCCGCCCGGGCCGCACGTCAGCAGCGCCGCATCGGCCAGCCGGCGGGCCGTGCCCAGAGCCGACAGACCGTCCACCACCGGGCTGACCCCACCGGGCCCCGGACCTCCGCCGGACAACAGCGCGGCGACGGCCGCCGTATCCGCCTCGCCCAGCGCCACCACCGCGATCTCCCGGTCCGGCCGCGACCGCCACAGAAGGCGCATCCCGTCGGCGTCGGCCGGACGCTTCCGGACGCCTCCCCGCAACCCGACCACCGCCACCGCGTACCGGCCCCGCTCCGGCAGCCCCAGGACCGCCCCGGCGAGTGCCGCGAGGTCCTGCCCGGTCTCGTCGTCCAGCAGCGCGTCGAGCAGCGCCCACCCCCGCTCGTCCCCGCGCTGCCGCATGCCCGCTCCGATCTCCGCACGCCCTCGAGGGCTGCCCCTGTGCTCAGGCCACCGGCCCGTCCGCCGGACCGCCGTCGTGAGGATGGCACCCGTACGGGCCGGGGGCGACAGCACACACCCCGGCTCTGTGCGCGTGCACAACCGGTGGCCTTCCGCACTGGTCACCCGCAGCGTTTCGGCCGGTGACCGTGGACGCGCGGCCCGCCCGCTGCTGGTCTGTGGCCCCACAGCAACACAGGCAGGGCACAGGCAGGCACAGGCGACACCGCCGGGCACGACCGGACCGGGACCCCTGCGCACCACGAATCGACGCGTCGATTCCAAGACAAGGCGGAAGGAGGAGGACGCATGGCAACGCTCGAGATCCGCGCACTGTCCGTGGGCTACGGCCCGGTACGGTCCCTGCGCGACGTCTCCCTCGATGTGCCGGCCGGCGCGATCACCGCCGTACTCGGCGGCAATGGGGCCGGGAAGACCACGCTGCTGCGGGCCATCTCGCGGACCCTCGGCTTCCACCGCGGGACGGGTACGGGCACCGTCCGCTTCGACGGCCGCCCCCTGGACGGGCTGCGGCCCGCCCAGGTGGTGGCTGCCGGAGTGGTCCAGGTGCCCGAAGGACGACAGGTGTTCGCCCGCATGACGGTGGCCGACAACCTGCGGGCGGGTGCCCTCGGGGCCCCCGGCGGCCGCAAGGCGTCGGCGGGCGCGCTGACCCGCGTACACGAACTCTTTCCGGTACTGGCCCAGCGGGCGCACCAGCGCGCCGGGCTGCTGTCGGGCGGCGAGCAGCAGATGCTGGCCATGGGGCGGGCCCTGATGGCCCGGCCGCGGCTGCTGCTGCTCGACGAACCCTCGCTCGGGCTGGCCCCGTTGATGGCGCAGCGCATCGCGGAGACGGTGCAGGAGATCAACGCGTCGGGCACCTCCGTCCTGCTCGTCGAGCAGAACGCGGCGATCGCCCTGCGGCTCGCCTCCACGGCCTACGTCCTGGAGGTCGGCGAGGTCACCCTTCAGGGGCCGGCCGATGAGCTCGCCGCCTCCGACGAGGTGCGCCGCCGCTACCTGGGCGTCGTCGACGAGGCGGCAGCCGAGGACGCGGACCGGGCCTCCGGGTCCGTCCGCAGCCTGAGCAGGTGGTCCGCATGACCACTGTCCAGGAGACAGCTCAGGCCGCAACCGCCCCGGCCGCACTCGCCGTCCGTGACGTCACCGTCCGCTTCGCCGGACTCACCGCACTCGACGGCGTCTCCTTCACCGTGGAGCCGGGCAGCGTACACGCGGTCATCGGCCCCAACGGGGCAGGGAAGTCGACCACCTTCAACGTGCTGTCCGGGGTCTACCGGGCGACATCCGGCACCGTCCACCTCGGAACGACGGAACTCACCGGACTCGCACCGCACAAGGTCGCCCAGCTCGGCATCGCCCGCACCTTCCAGAACCTCGCGCTCCCCCCGCACGCCACGGTCACCGACAGCCTCCTGCTCGGCAGGCACCGGCTCACCCGTGCGGGCTTCCTCGCCAGCGGACTGCGCCTGCCGTCCGCCGCCCGCGAGGCCCGGCGGCATCTGGACCGGGTCCGCGAGATCGCCGAGTTCATCGGCCTGGACCAGGTGCTGGACCGGCCCGCCGGGGCGCTCCCGTACGGGCAGCAGAAGCTCGTCGAGCTCGGCCGCGCGCTGTGCATGGAGCCGCAGGTCCTTCTCCTGGACGAGCCGGTAGCCGGGATGACCGCCGACGAACGGCGGCGCACCGCAGCGGTCGTGGCCGGGGTGCGCGACAGCCTCGGCATCTCCATCGTGCTCGTCGAACACGACATGGGAGTGGTGATGCGGCTCGCGGACGCCGTGACCGTACTCGACTTCGGACGCAGGATCTCCGGCGGCACCCCCGCCGAGGTCCAGAACGATCCGGCCGTCGTCCAGGCCTACTTGGGGGCACAGGAATGACCACCTTCATCGAACTCCTCCTCGGCGGCCTCTCCATCGGTTCGGTCTACGCACTGATCGCGCTCGGCTTCGTCGTCATCTTCAAGGCCACCGAGGTCGTCAACTTCGCCCACGCCTCCCTGCTGCTCGCAGGCGGCTACGTGACCGCCGTCCTCCATGACGACATCGGGTTCTGGCCCGCGCTCGCCGTCGGAATCGCGGGCGCGGCCGTGGTCGGAGCGGCCGTCGAGTTCCTGGTGATGCGCCGCTACCGGGGCAGCGACCACAGCGTCCTGGCCATCGTCACCATCGGCGTCGACATCCTCCTCACCACCGAACTCACCCGGCGCATGGGCACGGACGTGCTCGCCCTCGGCGACCCGTGGGGCAACGGCGTCGTCACCATCGGCGGTGTCACCCTCGCCGAGACCCGGATCGCCGCGTTCCTCGCCGCCGGCCTCCTCATCACGGTGTTCCTGCTCGCCTTCCGCTACACCTCCTGGGGTGTGTCGATGCGGGCCGCCGCCGAGAATCCGCAGACAGCGGCCCTGATGGGGATCAAACTCGGCCGGGTCTCGCTCGCCGCCTGGGCGGTGGCCGGAGCACTGGCCGCGGTGGCCGCGCTCTTCCTCACCGTCTTCCCCACCCCCGGCCTGGAACGGGCCACCTCACTGGCCGCACTCAAGGCCTTCCCCGCCGCGATTCTCGGCGGACTCGACTCGACGACCGGGGCCCTCGCCGGGGGACTGATCGTCGGCGTCACCGAATCGCTCGCCACCGGCTACCAGAGCGACCTGTCCTTCCTGGGCCGCGGGATCGGCGACCTCGCCCCCTACCTGGTGATGGTGCTCGTGCTGCTCCTGCGGCCCGCGGGACTCTTCGGTACGAAGGAGCTCGCCCGTGTCTGAGACCACGACCACCGAGACCGCCGCGGGAGCCCGGCTCACCACCCCGGGTACCGTCCTCGCCGCCCGGCTGCGCCACCCGCGTACCTACCTCTGGGCCATCGGCTCGGTACTGCTGCTCGCCTTCCCGTTCTACCTGGACCGCTTCTGGCTGCAGGCCGGACTCTTCGCGATGGCCGCCGCCATCGGCGCCATCGGGCTGAACCTCCTCACCGGCGCCACCGGCCAGCTCTCCATGGGGCACGCCTTCTTCCTGGCCGTGGGCGCGTACGGCTACTGCGTCCTGGCCGGGGAGAGCAGTACGGAGAACGGGCACGAGCTCTCCGGACTCGGCCTGCCCAGCTGGCTCGCCGCCGTGCTCGCGGTGCTCCTCGCGGGAGCCGCCGGGGGACTGTTCAGCCCCATCGCGAGCCGGCTGCGCGGCGCTTACCTGGGCATCGCGACCCTGGCGCTGATCTTCATAGGCCAGCACGTCCTGTTCAACGCCGGATCCCTCACCGGGGGCTTCAACGGCCGTGCCGTACCGCCACTTTCGCTCTTCGGCTTCGGCTTCGACGACACCGAGGTCGTGGTGGCCGGGGTGCCGTTCCAGTCCTCCGAGAAGCTCTGGTACGCGGCCCTGCTCGCCCTGCTCCTGAGCGGTCTGTTCGCCCGGGGAGTGCTGCGCGGCCGGCCGGGCAGGGCGCTCAACGCCATTCGGGACCACCGCATCGCGGCAGGTGTGATGGGCGTTCCGGTGGCCCGCTACCGGGCGGGCGTCTTCGTCCTGTCCTCGATGTACGCCGGACTGGCGGGCGTACTGCTCGCGCTGGTCTTCCAGCGGACCGTGCCCGAGTACTTCGGGATGGTCCTGTCCCTCGAATACCTCGCCATGATCGTCATCGGCGGGCTCGGCACCGTGGCGGGAGCGGTCGTCGGGGCCGCGTTCGTCTCGCTGCTGCCGCAACTGCTCACCCACTACAGCGATTCCCTGCCCCTGGTCTCCGCCCCCGGTACGGGCGGTCTGGCTCCGGGCGAGGCATCGCGCTACCTGTACGGCGCCGCGGTGGTCGCGGCTGTTCTGTTCCTGCCCGGCGGCCTGACACGTCTGATGAAGAATTCAGGGGAGAAGAAATGAAACTGCGTGTGCTCGGGGCCGTGTGCGCGGCCCTCACCCTCACTCTCGTGGGATGCAGCGAGAAGGCCAAGTCCTCCGACGAGGGCACCCAGGACAAGGCCGGTGTGAAGACCGGCGAGGGCGTCACCGACTCGGTGATCTCGCTGGGCGCGCTCACCGACATGACCGGCGTCTACGCCTCGCTCGGCAAGAGCGTCACCCAGGCCCAGCAGCTGTGGGTCAAGCAGACCAACGCCGCGGGCGGCATCTGCGAGCGCAAGATCGAGCTGACCGTGCGCGACCACGGGTACGACCCGCAGAAGGCCATCGCCGGCTACACCGAACTGGAGCCGAAGGTACTGGGATTCGCCCAGTTCATCGGATCGCCGTTCGTGGCGGCGGTCGAGCAGCGCATCGACGGCCAGGACAAGGGACTCGTCCTGCCGCAGGCCTGGTCGGCGAATCTGCTCGGCAGCAAGTACGTCCGCGTCATCGGAGCCACGTACGACGTCGAGACGATCAACCTGATCGACTACCTGCTCGCCGAGAAGCGCATCGCCAAGGGCGACAAGATCGGTCATGTCTACTTCGAGGGCGACTACGGCGAGAACGCCCTGGCCGGTTCGAAGTACGCGGCGAAGGAGTCGGGCCTCACCGTCGTCGAGCAGAAGATCAAGCCCACCGACAACGACATGACCGCCCAGGTCTCCGCGCTGAAGCAGGCCGGCGTCAAGGCCGTCATCGTCAGCGCCGGCCCGCGGCAGGCGGCCTCGCTGGTCGGCGTCGCCGCCGCCACCGGCTTCAAGGTCCCGGTGGTCGGCAACAACTCGGCGTTCGCACCCCAGTTGCTGAAGACACAGGCAGGCCCGGCCCTGACGCAGGACTACTACGTCGCCGCGTCCACCCTGCCGATCGGCGACCCGGGCGCCGGCCCGGCGAAGCTCGCCAAGGAGTACGGCGCCGAGTACCCGAAGGACGGCCTCGACAACGGCGTCGTCGCGGGCTACAACGCGGCGAGCCTGTTCGGCGAGGCGCTGAAGAAGGCCTGCGCCGCCAAGGACCTCACCCGTGAGGGCATCGACAAGGCCCTGCTCACCATCAAGGACTTCGGCAGCGACTTCGGGATGCCGCACGACTTCTCCGACCCGGCGGCGCCGTCCACCCGGGAGAGCGTGATCATGAAGCCCGACGCCAAGGCCCCCGGCGGCCTCAAGGTCGTCAGGCCCGCGCAGGCGGCGGCGATGGCGAAGTCCTACACGCTGAAGTAGACGACAGCGGCACAAGGCCCTCGGGGCGGCACGCGTGGTGCGTGCCGCCCCGAGGGTGTGTCCGGATCAGCTGGTGTAGGCCTCCAGTTCGGAGAGCTGTGCGGCCGGCCAGCCGGTGTTGCCGGTGAACGTCAGTCGCAGATAGCGGGACGGTGTGCCGGGCAGGGTGACAGTCGCCTGGTTCCCGCTCGACGGGTCGAAGGTGTAACCCGCGGAACCCTTGAGGGAGTTGAAGGTGCTGTTGTCGGTGCTGCCCGACACGCCCAGTGTCTGTGTGCGGGTGGACCAGGCAGCCGCCGGGGGAAGTTTCAGGACCAGTCGCTTGACCGTCTTGGCCGCGCCCAGGTCCACGGTGATGGTCTGCGGGAAAGCGTGGTTGGTGCTCTCCCAGTAGGTGTTCGCATTGCCGTCCACGGCGTTGGACGCGCCGTACACGTCCGCGTGGCCGGACTCGGTGACGCTACGGCCCCGGGCGAGGTTCCCCGTCTCGGCGGGCGGGTCCGTGGGCGGGTCGGTCGGGTCGGTCGGCGGGTCGGTGGGGTCCGTCGGACCGCTGCCGCCGCCCGGCACCCCGCCGTTGGTCCACACCGGGGCCGGCCAGGTGCCGGTGCAGGCCGGGGGATCGGCGTACCAGCCGGAGTTCCCGGAGCCCCGGGTGATCTGGAAGCCACTGCCCACGCAATTGTGGATGGGGTTGGACTGGGCGACGTGCGTGGCCACGACATCGGTGAAGGTGGCGGTGCCCGGTGCCTGGATCTGGAGGGCGTACGTGCCGGCGCCGTCGATCCTGATGCGGTTGAAGTGCAGCCCGTTCGTCGCACCCTCGATGAGGTGGATCGCCGCGTACGAACTGTCCAGGATCTCGGTGTCGGAGATGTTGACCGTGGCGTTGATCGGCTCGTTGAGCCCGCTGAACCAGATGGCTCCGACGCCGAACTGCCAGTTGTAGTCGTTGTTGCCGGTGCGGATCAGCGTGTTGCGCGCCGCTGTCGTGGTCCCGGAGACAGCGGTGCCCTGACCGGAGTTGACGCCCGGGTAGCGGTTGGCGATGTGCAGGCCGCCCCCGTTGGTGATGGTGTCCGACATGACGTTGTCGGAGATGGTGATGTCCTTGCCGCCGTACGTGACGATGTTGTTGGCGAGGATCGGCAGGATCACCGTGTTGAACGTGAACTTGTTCTTCACGTTCGGGACGTTCTCCGCCCACATGGCCAGACCGTCGTCACCGGTGTTGCGGACGAAGGTGTTGGTGACCGTGGAGTTGGTGACCCCGTAGTGGAAGTTCACGCCGTCCGCGGTCTGGTCCAGGATGCGGCTGTTCTTGATGGTGAAGTTGTCCATCGGGCCGTCCATCCAGGCGCCGCACTTGGTGTGCTGCATCCAGACGTTGTCGACGGTCGAGTTCGACAGGGCGCCGCCGATGGCGTTGACCTGGTCGTTGTCCACCCGTTCCTGGATGTCGCCGATGATGGCGAAGTCCTTGAGCGTGACCCCGCTGCTGCCTCCCTCCCCGGCGTACTTGCCGTAGACGCCGACGCCCTTGCTCCGGTTCGAGGGGTCGCGCCCGGTCAGGACGGAGTACCAGGGACCGGCTCCGCGCAGCGTGACCTTGTCCACGACGATGTGGTCGCGGACCTGGAAGGTGCCCCGCGGGATGTACACCTCCTTGCCCTGTGCCTTGCCCGCGTTCACGGCCGCCTGGATCTTGGCGGTCGAGTCCGCGGATCCGGTCGGGTCGGCGCCGAAGTCGGCGACGACGTCGAGTGCGCCCGAGGGCTTGGCGGTCGGGTCCGCCACCTGCTCGAAGTCGGCCAGGTCGATGGTGAACGACGGTGAGGCGGCGGTGGACGAGACCTGCAGCCGGACCTTCGTGCCGGCCGCGAGGGTCGACCCGAACATGGTCCTGGCCTCGTCGTAGAAGTGGTGAGGGTTGGTGTCGCCGGGGTTGTTGTTGAACGGGTAGCCGCCGTAGTACCAGCCGTACTTCGACGTGACAGGCACCGCCTTGGGCGAGGCGCCGTTCACCCGCACGTCGATCGAGGCGTCCCGGCCCGATCCGGCGGCGTTGTCCGGCAGCGAGTACCGGAAGGACATGGCGTTGGCGGGTGCGGTGAGCGTGAACTCCACGTACTCGCCGACGGCGTCCAGTGTCACCGCCTGCCGGCCCGAGGCCTCGGAGGGCAGCGTGCCGTAGAGGCGGTTCGGGCCGATCAGGGTGCCGTTGGTGGCGGCGTACTCGGCTTCCTGCTCCTTGAACGGGACGGTCGCACCGCGACCTGGTACCGCCACCGGGGAGGGCGCGGGGACCCCCGCCGCCTGGGCGGGCGGAGCACCGGACAGGACCACGGCGGCGGCGGTGCCGAGCGCGGCGAGTGCCAGCGAGAGAGAGGCGGATATGGATCTTCTGAGCAACGGACGTCGGGGAGGTGGGGTCACGTGACAGTCGTCCTTGCGGCTCGTGGGGGCACTTCGGACGCCCACAGGCTAGGAGCAAGGCCGCAAGGAAGTCCACGCTGCTGCGCAAAAATCTGTTCTCTGGGCTCAAAATGTCGACGGATCACTGTGGGGATCGGGTGTTCTGGGAGGGTTGTCAGGCAGGCGGACGTGCGTGGCTGCGCGGCCGGCGCCGCGCGGGCCGGCCGGTGAAGGCCTGGCGAAGAGATGCCCCGCCGCGAAAGGCCGGGGCATCTCAGCCGTGGATACCGCCGCACCCTTTGGGAGCCGGCAGGTGGTCGGCTTCGGGCTCGGAAGGGCTCCCGCACTTGCCCCGTTCTTCACCCGAGAAGTGAAACGAAAGAGGACTCTCGGGTGCGGGCGAAATGCCCTCGTGGTGGTGGACGCGGGGCCGTCGGCCGCCCCTCTGTTCCCCTGGCCGGGCATGTGTCGGGCAAGGCTGTCGCACAGCCCGGGCGCGCCGCCGTCGAGGTCGCGTATACGTCGGGGCGGGGCACAAACGGAATCCCTGAGGGAATCCCGTAGCGAAGCTGCGACCGGCTCGGACCGGGTGCGCGGCGATGACAATCGGATCGTCGAGGAGAGCGGTCACGAAGTCCTGCTGACAGGAGCCGGCCGGCTCGCCTGCAATGCCATCGAGCGGACGCGTCCACGGCCCGTGGCCGACCGATCCGGACACTCTCACGCGACCTGTGACGGAACGCGGAATCGATATCGCGCAGGTCGGCTTTCACGCAGCTCCAGCCCGCAACGGATGAACGGACAGGCGCGCTTCCCGAGCCCGGTCAATTCACGGGCGAATACGGAACGGAAGTGCAGGAGCAGCCTTCCGGAATTCGATGCCGCTCTCGATGTGGCGGAGAAATACGGCACCAGGTCATGCTCGACGCGTACACGGCGCCGGGGCGGGCAATGCCGTGCACATCCACGTCCCCCGGTGGACGGGAGCTCACCCTGCCGAACAGTCTTCTGCTGGGCACGGGAAGGGCAGAGCGACCGGTACAGGTTCGACGACACCCTGGTGGCGATGGACAGCAAGAACGAGCCTCCCGAAGCAGGTCGACATCCTCGCGCCAAGTGGGAGGGCTCGCCCGACCAGGAGCGGGGTCGCTCGTCCTCGCCCGGTCCTCGTTCCAGGGCGAGCGGCGCCGCACGACGCCGGAGCGGGGCGCCGGGACCCGGACGGCGCCACCACCCCGGGGCCCGCCGCGCCGGGCGGGCAGGAGACGGATACCGGTGGCGCTGCCGCCTGCGCCCCCGTGTGCCGAGCCCGCCCACACGGGCCGGGCATGCACGAGGGCCCGGATGCTGGGGAGCATGCGGGCCCTCGTACGTGCTGTGCTGTGCGGACTACGGCAGCTGGGCCGCTCGTGCCTCGCGCCGGTTGTCCCGGAAGCTGTTCACCCGGCGGGCGGTCGCGAAGAGCGGGATGACCGCGCCCAGGACCACCTGGAGCGCGCAGCCGGTCTGCAGCAGCAGCTGGCCACCGGGGGCGTCGAACGCCCACGCTGCCAGGAGCCCCATCGCCGCCACGATCCAGCCCAGCATCGCCACCGCGAGAACGCCCCGCGGCTTCGGGTACTCGACCCGGCTGACCATCAGCCACGCCACTCCGACGATCGCGAGCAGCGTCGGCACGAAGGGCAGCTCCAGGAGCACGATCGAGATGACCGTGAGCGCCCCGAAGGGGCTCGGCATGCCCTGGAACATGCCGTCCTTCAGGGTCACGCAGGAGAATCTCGCAAGCCTGAGAACCACCGCCAGCAGCACCACGATCGCCGCGAGAGCCGAGACCCGCTGGTGTGCGTCGTCCGCGACCATGCCGTACACCAGGACGAAGTACGCCGGGGCGAGCCCGAAGCTGACCAGGTCCGAGAGGTTGTCCAGCTCGGCACCCATCGGCGAGGAACGCAGCTTGCGGGCCACGAGCCCGTCGAACAGGTCGAAGATGGCCGCCATGAGCATGAGGATCACGGCAGTGGCCGCGGAGTGCCGCGCCATGCCGCTCTCGTCGCTGCCCGTGAGATGCGGGATGAGGATCCCCGTGGTGGTGAAGTACACCGCCATGAATCCGCACGTGGCGTTACCGAGAGTGAGGGTGTCCGCTATCGACAGCCGCATCGAGAGCGGCATGGCCTCGGCGTCGTCCTCCGCCTCGGCCTCCGGCACCCAGCCGGCCTGTGTGTCCGGATCAATCACGGTCAATGCGAGTCACCCCCGCGGTGGTGGCCTGTCCGACCTCGACCGCGACATCGATACCTTCCGGAAGGTAGATGTCGACCCGGGAGCCGAACCGGATCAGGCCGATGCGCTCGCCCTGCTCCACCTTCGTGCCCTGCGGGATGTAGGGGACGATGCGGCGGGCGACGGCACCCGCGATCTGCACCATCTCGATGTCACCGAGCTCGGTGTCGAAGTGCCAGACAACGCGCTCGTTGTTCTCGCTCTCCTTGTTGAACGCCGGGACGAACCCACCGGGGATGTGCTCGACCGATGTCACCGTGCCGGCCAGTGGCGCGCGGTTGACGTGCACGTTCAGCGGGCTCATGAAGATCGCGACGCGGGTGCGTCCGTCCTTCCACGGCATGATGCTCTGCACCACGCCGTCGGCCGGTGAGATGACGCGCCCCTGGGTGATCTCGCGCTCGGGGTCGCGGAAGAACCACAGCATGCCCGCCGCGAGCGCGGTGGTGGGCACGGCCACGGCCGCCCAGCGCCCGGACCTGCGGGCCCGGGTCAGGCTGAGTGCGGCGGTGGCGACGGTCGGCAGGAGCCACGGCGAAGCTCCGCGAGCAAGGCGGACCCCGCCGCGTGGTGCAGAGGTATGGCTGTCGGGCATGGATGACCTTCGTAGCGGATGATGCCGCGCTGGCAACGGGGGACGGCGGCTTTTCCGGCGATGTTATCGGTTGCTGACCGCAACTGGGCAAGCCAGCAGCCGAGTCGGACGTCTGGAAGGCACCGGATGAGGATGACAGGGTGTGATCTTCTTCGCGGCTAAATCGCCGCGAATGGGACAATCAACCCTGGAAACGGTACTCCTCGAGGAGTCGGCGCCCGATGATCATTTTCTGGATCTCGGCGGTACCTTCACCGATCAGCAGCATCGGGGCCTCACGGTAGAGGCGCTCGATCTCGTACTCCTTGGAGAAGCCGTAACCGCCGTGGATACGGAAGGCGTCCTCGACGACTTCCTTGCAGTACTCGGAGGCGAGGTACTTCGCCATCCCTGCCTCCAGGTCGTTTCGCTCCCCGGAGTCCTTTTTGCGCGCTGCATTTACCATCATCGCATGAGCGGCCTCGACCTTGGTGGCCATTTCGGCCAGCTTGAACTGGATCGCCTGGTGCTGGGCGATCGGTTTTCCGAAGGTGTGGCGCTGCTGCGCGTAGGAAACGCCCAGTTCGAATGCACGCTGCGCGACGCCGCAGCCACGCGCAGCCACGTTTACCCGGCCGACCTCCACGCCGTCCATCATTTGGTAAAACCCTCGGCCGGTGGTGCCGCCCAGCACACGATTGGCCGGAATGCGTAGTCCGTCCATGATGAGCTCGGTGGTGTCGACGCCCTTGTACCCCATCTTGTCGATCTTTCCCGGGATGGTGAGGCCGGGCCGGACCTCCCCGAATCCGGGCTCCTTCTCCACCAGGAAGGTCGTCATCGACTTGTGGGGCGCGGTGCCCTCGGGGTGTCCTTCGTCACTCCGGCACAGGACCGCCACGAGCGAGGACGTGCCGCCGTTCGTCAGCCACATCTTCTGACCGTTGAGGACGTACTCCTCGCCGTCCTTGACGCCCTTGGAGCTGATCGCCGAGACGTCGGAGCCCAGGGCCGGCTCGGACATCGAGAAGGCGCCACGGACCTCGCCCAGCGCCATCCGGGGCAGGAAGGTGTCCTTCTGCTCCTGCGTGCCGTGCTGCTTGAGCATGTACGCCACGATGAAGTGCGTGTTGATGATCCCCGACACGCTCATCCAGCCGCGGGCGATTTCCTCCACGCACAACGCGTATGTGAGAAGCGACTCACCCAGACCCCCGTACTCCTCGGGAATCATCAGCCCGAACAGGCCGAGTTCCTTGAGGCCCTCGACGATTTCGGTCGGGTACTCGTCGCGGTGCTCCAGCTGGGTCGCGACCGGAATGATCTCCTTGTCGACGAAATCCCGGACCGTGGAGAGGATTTCCTGCTGGACGTCGTTGAGACCGGCCGTCTGGGCGAGTCGCGTCATGGCTACTTCTCCACGTTCTTCTGCGAAGGCTGCTTCAGCTCCGGGCGGCCGGGCTGTTCGCCGCCCCGCTCCTTGATGTACGTCTCGGTGGGGACCATGACCTTGCGGCGGAACACGCAGACGAGCGTGCCGTCCTGCTTGTATCCCTTGGTCTCCACGTAAACGATTCCGCGGTCGCTCTTGGACCGTGACGGGGTCTTGTCCAGAACGGTGGTCTCGCCGTAGATCGTGTCGCCGTGGAAGGTCGGCGCCACGTGCTTCAGCGACTCGACCTCCAGGTTGGCGATCGCCTTTCCGGAGACGTCCGGGACCGACATGCCGAGCAACAGGGAGTAGATGTAGTTGCCGACGACAACGTTCTTGCCGAAGTCGGTGGTCTTCTCCGCGTAGTTGCTGTCCATGTGCAGCGGGTGGTGATTCATGGTCAGCAGACAGAAGAGGTGGTCGTCGTATTCGGTGACGGTCTTCCCGGGCCAGTGCTTGTAGACCGCACCGACCTCGAATTCTTCGTACGTGCGTCCGAACTGCATGATCAGGCCTCCGGCGCTTCGAACTTGGAGGTGCGCTGCATGCCGGCCGCGCGGCCCTTGCCCGCGATGACCAGGGCCATCTTGCGGCTGGCCTCGTCGATCATCTCGTCGCCGAGCATCGCGGAGCCCTTCTTGCCGCCCTCCTCCGACGTGCACCAGTCGTAGGCGTCGAGGATGAGCTCGGCGTGGTCGTAGTCCTCCTGCGAGGGCGAGAACACCTCGTTGGCAGCATCGACCTGACCGGGGTGGAGCACCCACTTGCCGTCGAAGCCGAGCGCGGCGGCACGGCCGGCGACCTCGCGGTAGGCGTCCACGTCGCGGATCTGGAGGAACGGGCCGTCGATGGCCTGGAGGTCGTGCGTGCGGGCCGCCATCAGGATGCGCATCAGGATGTAGTGGTACGCGTCCGCGCCGTAGCCGGGCGGCTGCTGGCCGACGACCAGGGTCTTCATGTTGATCGACGCCATGAAGTCGGCCGGGCCGAAGATCAGGGTCTCCAGGCGGGGCGAGGCCGCAGCGATGTCGTCGATGTTGACGAGGCCCTTGGCGTTCTCGATCTGCGCCTCGATGCCGATCTTCCCGACCTCGAAGCCCATCGTCTTCTCGATCTGGGTGAGCAGCAGGTCCAGCGCGACCACCTGCTGGGCGTCCTGGACCTTCGGCAGCATGATGCAGTCGAGGTTGGGACCCGCGCCCTCGACGACCGTGATGACGTCGCGGTACGTCCAGTGCGTCGTCCAGTCGTTGACCCGCACCACCCGGGTCTTGCCCGTCCAGTCGCCGTTGTTCAGCGCGTCGACGATGTGGTGACGGGCGCCCTCCTTGGCGAGCGGCGCGCAGGCGTCCTCCAGGTCCAGGAAGACCTGGTCGGCCGGGAGGCCCTGGGCCTTCTCCAGGAACCGCGGGTTGGACCCGGGCACTGCCAGACACGAGCGACGGGGGCGCAGCCGGTTCACGGCGGACGAGGGGTGCGCGGCGGAGCCGCCCGACACCGGGGTGGTGGCGGGCGACGGGCTGGGCGTGGTCATGCGGGGACCTCCAGAGGGTCGAGCTTGTTCGCTTTCCGGATCTCGTCGACGATACGGCCGATGATCTCCGTGATACCGAAGTCCTTCGGGGTGAATACGGCGGCGACACCGGCCTTGATCAGGGCCTCGGCGTCGGCGGGAGGAATGATCCCGCCCGCGATCACCGGGATGTCGCCGGCTCCCGTGCGGCGGAGCCGGGTCAGCACGTCCGGCACCAGCTCGGCGTGCGAACCGGACAGGATCGACAGGCCGACGCAGTGCACATCCTCGGCGACGGCCGCTGAGACGATCTGTTCGGGCGTGAGACGGATGCCTTGGTAGACGACCTCGAAACCGGCGTCCCGCGCGCGCACGGCGATCTGCTCGGCGCCGTTGGAGTGCCCGTCCAGGCCGGGCTTGCCGACGAGCAGTCGCAGTCGGCCCGCCCCCAGCTCCTCGGCGGTCCGGGCGACCTTCTCGCGTACGAGAGCCAGCGGGGTGCCCGCCTCCGCAGTCACCGCGACCGGGGCCGATGACACACCGGTCGGTGCGCGGAACTCACCGAACACGTCGCGCAGGGCCCAGGACCACTCGCCCGTGGTGACGCCCGCGCGGGCGCACTCGACGGTCGCCTCCATCATGTTCTCGCTCCCCGCGGCGGCCTTCTTCAGAGCGGCCAGCGCCTCGGTCGCGCGCGGCTCGTCGCGGTTGTCGCGCCATTCGTGGAGTGCGGCGACGACCTTGGCCTCGTTCGCCGGATCGACCGTCATGATCGCCCCGTCGAGGTCGGCGGTCAGCGGATTGGGCTCGGTCGTCCCGTAGATGTTGACGCCGACGATCTTCTCCTCGCCGCCCTCGATCCGGGCGCGCCGGGCGGCGTGCGAGGAGACCAGCTCGGACTTCAGATAGCCGGACTCGACGGCCGCCATGGCGCCGCCCATCTGCTCGATCCGGTCCATCTCGGCGAGCGAGTCGGTGACCAGCTCGTCCACCTTGGCCTCGATGACGTGGGACCCGGCGAAGATGTCCTCGTACTCCAGCAGATCGCTCTCATGGGCGAGGACCTGCTGGATACGCAGGGACCACTGCTGGTCCCAGGGCCGGGGGAGCCCCAGGGCCTCGTTCCAGGCGGGCAGCTGCACGGCGCGGGCGCGGGCGTCCTTGGAGAGGGTGACGGCCAGCATCTCCAGCACGATGCGCTGGACGTTGTTCTCCGGCTGCGCCTCGGTCAGGCCGAGCGAGTTGACCTGGACGCCGTAGCGGAAGCGGCGCTGCTTGGCGTCGGTGATGCCGTAGCGCTCGCGGGTGACGCGGTCCCAGATGCGGCCGAAGGCGCGCATCTTGCACATCTCCTCGATGAAGCGGACGCCCGCGTTCACGAAGAAGGAGATCCGGGCGACCACGTCGCCGAACTTCTCCTCGGGCACCTGTCCGGAGTCGCGTACCGCGTCGAGCACGGCGATCGCCGTCGACATGGCGTACGCGATCTCCTGGACCGGGGTGGCCCCGGCCTCCTGCAGGTGGTAGCTGCAGATGTTGATCGGGTTCCACTTCGGGATGCGGTTGACCGTGTACGTGATCATGTCGGTGGTCAGCCGCAGCGAGGGTCCCGGCGGGAAGACGTGCGTCCCGCGCGAGAGGTACTCCTTGACGATGTCGTTCTGCGTGGTGCCCTGGAGCTTGCCCGCGTCGGCCCCCTGCTCCTCGGCGACCACCTGGTAGAGCGCCAGCAGCCACATGGCGGTGGCGTTGATGGTCATGGAGGTGTTCATCTGCTCCAGGGGGATGTCCTGGAACAGCCGGCGCATGTCGCCGAGGTGCGAGACGGGGACGCCGACCCGGCCGACCTCGCCGCGGGCGAGGATGTGGTCGGGGTCGTAGCCGGTCTGGGTCGGCAGGTCGAACGCGACCGACAGACCCGTCTGGCCCTTGGCGAGGTTGCGCCGGTAGAGCTCGTTGGACGCCTCGGCGGTCGAGTGGCCGGCGTACGTCCGCATGAGCCAGGGGCGGTCCTTCTGACGGCCGGTCATGTCAGATGTTCCGGAATCGGTTGATGGCGTCGATGTGCTGTTCGCGCAGCTCCCCGTCGCGCACGCCGAGGCCCTCGGTGGGCGCCAGTGCCAGGACGCCGACCTTGCCCTGGTGGAGGTTGCGGTGCACGTCGTACGCGGCCTGGCCGGTGTCCTCCAGGGAGTAGACCTTCGAGAGCGTCGGGTGGATCTTCCCCTTCGCGACCAGGCGGTTGGCCTCCCACGCCTCGCGGTAGTTGGCGAAGTGCGAGCCCACGATCTTCTTGAGCGACATCCACAGGTAGCGGTTGTCGTACTCGTGGTTGTAGCCCGAGGTCGAGGCACAGGTGACGATCGTGCCGCCCTTGCGAGTCACGTACACACTCGCGCCGAAGGTCTCGCGGCCCGGGTGCTCGAAGACGATGTCCACGTCCTCGCCGCCGGTCAGTTCACGGATGCGCTTGCCGAACCGCTTCCACTCGCGCGGGTCCTGGTTGTGCTCGTCCTTCCAGAACCGGTAACCCTCGGCGTTGCGGTCGATGATCGCTTCGGCGCCCATCTTCCGGCAGATCTCCGCCTTCTGATCGCTGGAGACGACACAGATCGGGTTGGCCCCGCCGGCCAGGGCGAACTGCGTGGCGTAGGAGCCGAGTCCGCCGCTCGCGCCCCAGATGAGGACGTTGTCGCCCTGCTTCATGCCGGCGCCGTTGCGCGAGACGAGCTGGCGGTACGCGGTGGAGTTGACCAGTCCGGGAGCCGCGGCCTCCTCCCAGCTCAGGTGGTCCGGCTTGGGCATCAGCTGGTTGGACTTGACGAGCGCGATCTCCGCCAGGCCGCCGAAGTTGGTCTCGAAGCCCCAGATGCGCTGCTCGGGGTCGAGCATCGTGTCGTTGTGGCCGTCCGAGGACTCGAGCTCGACCGAGAGGCAGTGTGCGACGACCTCGTCGCCGGGGTGCCAGGCGTTGACGCCGGGGCCGGTGCGCAGGACGACGCCCGCGAGGTCGGAACCGATGACGTGGTAGGGCAGGTCGTGGCGCTTGCTGAGGTCGCTGAGCTTTCCGTACCGCTCCAGGAAGCCGAAGGTCGAGACGGGCTCGAAGATCGACGTCCACACGGAGTTGTAGTTGACCGAGCTCGCCATGACCGCCACCAGGGCCTCGCCCGGGCCGAGCTCGGGCACCGCGACGTCCTCGACGTGGAGGGACTTGCGGGGGTCCTTGTCGCGGCTGGCGACGCCGGCGAACATCTCGGCCTCGTCCTTGTGCACGGTCACCGCGCGGTACGACTCGGGGATGGACAGGGCCGCGAAGTCTGCGGCGGTGCTGTCCTGCGACTGGATCGCGTCCAGGATTTCCTTCACGGTGTGCCTCCGGCGGTGCGGCGTTGAGGGAACGCTTGAGGGGTCCCTGAGAACAGGGGGGTGACGGGTGTGGAGGTGTGCCGTCGGTTCGGCGGGCGGTGCTTCGGCTGCTTGCTCTGTGGAGCAGAAGGGTTTGCCTGTGACGCAGGCGTCCGGGCGCGCAGGCACGTGGCTTGCGGGGACAGCCGGCGTACGTAAGGTCTCAGCACGCCGGCCGCCCGGACGACTTCAACGTATGGCACTCCGTGACAGCTGGCAAGGCACTCGGTGCCAGCAATTTCCCTCAATTGTCATCCCGGTGCCACGCATGAGCAACACGACGGGGGTTTTGGGGTCATGTGCCCCGTGGTGGGCGGTCAGGAGGCGCGGCGGTAGACGTACGGCGTCGTCGTACCCAGGGCCGTGAATCCGAGGCGCTGGAGGATCGGGCGGCTGTCCTCCGTCGCGTCGACCTGGAGGTACCGGTAGCCGCGCGCGGCGGCGATCTCGGCCCGGAAGGCGATCAGCGCCCGGTAGATCCCCCTGCCGCGCCATGCCTCGACCGTGCCGCCACCCCACAGCCCGGCGAAGCCGGTGTCCCGGTACAGCTCCATCCGCGCCGAGCTCACCGGCTCGTCGCCCGCCATGGCCAGCACCCCGACGAAGTGGTCCGGGTCGTCGCGCAGCCGGGCCAGCACCTGATGACGCAGCCGTGAGGAGTCCGTGCCGAAGGCCAGTTCGTGGGCCCGGGCCATCAGGTCCACATCGCCCTCGTCACGCACCGTGCGCAGCTCGACACCGTCCGGGAGTCGCACGGTCGTGGGCAGTTCCGCGACGGGTGCGACGAGGAGGGTCTCCGGCTCCTCGGGCACGAAGCCGGCTGCCAGCAGCCGGGACCCGAGGTCGGCCGGCCGGTCGTGCTCGTACAGCTTCCACTCGAACTCCCCGTACCCGAGGGCCTTGCAGTGGGCCACCTGTGCGGCGATCGCGGCATCCGCCCGCACGGCGTCCAGATCCGGCGAGGACCAGACGACCCCGTTCCAGTCCTGGTCCGTGCCCAACTGCCGTACGAGGTCGTCGGTGCGCTCGACGCGGACGTCGGGGCCGTCGGGGCGGGCGTGCTCGCGCATCTCGCGGTCGAAGGCGGCCAGCAGGGCGAGGTGGTCCTGATTCCGTATCATCCCCACACCACAGCACCGGGCCGAAATGCGGGCAACCGCATTTCACGGCCGTTGGATCCGCCCGGCCCGGGCAGACGGCAGACATGAATGATCTTGGAAGACTCATATCGGGACGAGCGGGGCGGCGCGGATGACGGTCCCCGTGCGGCAACGTGCCAGCGAGGAGCCCCGGAAGGCCTTCAGCGTGCGCAGGACCGCTTTCGGCTTCGGCGCCGTTGCCCTGTTGATCTGCGGTGGATGGCTGGCGGTGCGCACCGTGTGGGAGGGCGTGTGCAGGCATCCGGCCGCGGTGCTGCCGGTCGCGGCGCTCGGCGCGGCGGTTCTCCTGCTCCTGTACCTCCGCAGGCCGCGCCGTCGGCCGCGCGGGACGCCCGGTCCGCTCACGGAGGCCGTGCGCGAGCTCTTCGACCCGCCTCAAGAGGCCTCCGACCCGGCCCCCGGCCCGCCGGGGCACTTCCCCGACGACGACATCGCCCGGACCGTCGTCCTGACGGAACCGGAGCCAGAGCCGGAACCGGAACCGGAACCGACGGAGGCCGAGGTCGAGGTCGAGGACTACGCGGCCCTGGATGCCGACGGCTTCGAGGAAGCGATCGCCGCCCTGTGCGAGCGGGACGGCTGCATCGACGTGGAGGTCGTGGGCGGAGCGGGTGACCTGGGGGCCGATGTGATCGCGACGGCCCCCGACGGGCGTCGCCTGGTCATCCAGTGCAAGTGCTACGGCCCCGCCACCAAGGTCGGTTCCCAGGACCTCCAGCGATTCGGCGGAACCTGCTACGCCGTGCACGAGGCGGAGATCGCCATCTGTGTCACCACCAGCGAATACACGGGTCCCGCCCTGGACTACGCGGAGCAGTGCGCGATCCTGTGCCTGGACGGCGAGGAGCTCGCGGCCTGGAGCGAAGGCTCCGCGCCGCCGCCGTGGCGGACCGGCGAGGTCCTCTGAAGGCCCCTCCCGGGCCCCGGGGGCCGCTGAGCGCCGTACGGCCCCGCTCAGCGCTCCTGGAGCGCCTGTTGGATGGTGCGCATCACTTCGTCCAGCGGCGCGTCCGTCCGCGCCACGGCCACCAGGACCTCGCCCTCCGTGCTCACCGACGCGGCCGGGGGCTTCGCCGGCTCACTGCCGGCGGTCCGGCCCGCGCCGATCCCCGTTCCGAACGTGTCGCGGACGATGGCGAACGCCAGGTCCAGCTGCGTCTCCACGTCACCCCGGCCGTCCGCCCGCAGCCAGCGGCGCAGCACGTGGTTGTGCGCGGTGACCACGGCGGATGCCGCGACCTCCGCCAGCAGCGGGTCGTCGTTGCCGGCGTGGTGGTCGCGCTCGTCGAAGTGGCCCAGCAGATAGCGCGTGAACAGCCGCTCGTAACGGGCCACCGAGGCGATCTCGGCCTGCCGGAGGGTGGGTACCTCACGGGTCAGCTTGTACCGGGCCACGGAGACCGCGGGCTTCGCCGCGTACATCCGCATGACTTCTTTGATGCCGCGGCAGACCGTGTCGAGCGGATGCTCGTGCGCGGGGGCGGCGTTCAGAACAGCCTCGGCCCGTACGAGCGTGTCGTCGTGGTCCGGGAAGATGGCCTCTTCCTTGGACCGGAAGTGCCGGAAGAAGGTCCGCCGGGCGACACCCGCCGCGCCCGCGATCTCGTCGACTGTCGTCGCCTCGTACCCCTTGGTGGCGAACAACTCCATCGCCGCCGCGGCCAGTTCACGGCGCATTTTGAGCCGTTGGGTGGCGGCGCGGGTGCCTGCGGCACTCTCCGGGACGTCGGGCGCGGCGGACACACGGGGGGACCTGGCGGGCTGGGACATGGTGTGAACGTACTGCATCGGTGCAGGGGAGTGCGCCCGTGGGGGCGGGCCGCCCGTAGGGCCGAGCAGCCCGCCCCATCCGGCTCCCGGCCCGGAGGGCCCCGCATCGGGCCCCCCGGGCCGCGCCCTCTCAGCGGCGGGCATATTCGCGGAAGCCGCGCCCCGTCTTGCGGCCGAGGCAGCCAGCGGCCACCAGATGCTCCAGGAGCGGTGCCGGGGCGAGGCCCGGGTCGCGGAACTCGCCGTGCAGCACCTTCTCGATCGCGAGCGAGACATCCAGTCCGACGACGTCCAGGAGCTCGAAGGGCCCCATCGGGTAGCCGCCGCCCAGCTTCATCGCGGCGTCGATGTCGTCGAGGGTCGCATAGTGCTCCTCGACCATCTTGATGGCGTTGTTGAGGTAGGGGAACAGCAGCGCGTTCACGATGAAACCGGCCCGGTCCCCGCAGTCCACCGGGTGCTTGCGCACCTTCCCGCAGACCTCGCGGACCGTGGCGTGCACATCATCGGCCGTGAGCACGGTACGGACGACCTCGACGAGCTTCATGGCGGGCGCCGGGTTGAAGAAGTGCATCCCGACGACGTCCTCGGGCCGCGAGGTGGCCCGGGCGATCGAGACGACGGGCAGCGAGGAGGTGGTGGTCGCGAGCACCGCGCCCGGCCGGCACACCTTGTCCAGCGTGGCGAACAGCTGCTGCTTGACCAGCAGGTCCTCGGCCACCGCCTCGACGGCGAGGTCGACCTCGGCGAAGGAGTCCAGCGACCCGGCCGCGGTGATGCGGGCGAGCGTCTCGTCCCGAGCCTCGGCCGTGAGCCGGCCCTTGGTGACCGAACGCTCCAGCGACTTGGCGATCCGGCCCTTCGCGGTGTCCGCCTTCTCCTGGCTGCGCGCGGCGAGCACCACGTCGTATCCGGCCTTCGCGAAGACCTCCGCGATTCCCGAAGCCATCGTCCCGGAGCCCGCGACGCCGACCGACCGCACCGTACGGCCCGCGCCCGCCCCGGCGTCCGGCGCCGGGGTCAGCGCGTCCGGCACCACGGTCTCGTCGCCCGGCTGCGCGTACGTGTAGAACCCACGGCCCGACTTGCGGCCGGTCAGCCCGGCCGCGCTGAGCTGGCCCAGGACGGGTGCCGGAGCGTGCAGCCGGTCGTGCGAGGCGGAGTACATGGCCTCCAGGACCGTACGGGCGGTGTCGATGCCGATCAGGTCGAGCAGTGCGAGCGGACCCATCGGCAGACCGCAGCCCAGCTTCATGGCCGCGTCGATGTCCTCGCGGGAGGCGTAGTTCGCCTCGTACATGGCGGCTGCCTGGTTGAGGTAGCCGAACAGCAGGCCGTCGGCGACGAACCCCGGCCGGTCCCCGACCGCGACCGGCTCCTTGCCCAGCTGCCGGGCGAGCGCGGTGACGGCCTCGACGGCCGGCGGCGCGGTCAGCACCGAGGAGACCACCTCGACCAGCTTCATCGCCGGCGCCGGGTTGAAGAAGTGCAGGCCGAGGACCCGCTCCGGGTGCTGCGACTCCGCGGCGAGCCGGGTGACGGACAGTGCGTTCGTGCCGGTCGCGAGGATCGCGGTGGCGGAGACGATCGCGTCGAGCTCGCGGAAGACCTGCTGCTTGATCTCGTACGTCTCCGGGACGACCTCGATGACCAGATCCGCCTCGGCCGCGGCCTGGAGGTCGGAGAAGGTACGGAACCGGGCGAGGGCGTCGCGCCGCTCCTCCTCCGTGATCCGCTCGCGCTGCACGGCGCGGGCGGTGGAGGCCTCCAGGGAGGCGACGGCCCGGCGAGCGGCCGCGTCGTCGATGTCGATGCCGATGACCTCGCGGCCGGCGCAGGTGAGGACCTCGGCGATGCCGGTGCCCATGGTGCCGAGGCCGACGACGGCAATGGTGCTGAACGGGGTGTCCATCACGGGACTCCAGGGATGAGTGACGACTGAGGGACGCACGGGGTGCGCGGCCGATGAGAGGGGCCCAGGGGCCCGACCGGCGCAGGGCGTGCGGGAATTGCCTGTCGTGGTGCTCAGGTCCCGGACGCGCGGTACGCGCCGGGACCGGGAAGGGGCGACGGACTCTGTCCCGGAGTCACGTCTTCGCAAAGCTGCCGAACCGACAATCACTCCGGGTGGCTGCGTCACCAGGCCACCGGAGCCGGCGGGGGAGTGTCCCGCTCACATGAGGTTAACCGGCGGGTAACGAGCGCGCCAGTCCTCGGTTGTTGTGGCCCCCCTCACATCCACCAACACATCCGCCACGCTGCGTGGCCACCGATAAGCTGACGGTCATGGACGAGGAGCTCCGGTCACTGACCCACCGGCTGGCGGACGAGGCGGGGGAGTCGGCGGCCTACCGCAGACTGCTGGACACCGATGACCACGATGAGCTGGCACAGGTGCTCATCGAGCGCGAACGCCCGCTCTGGGCACGCGAGATCGCCGCGTTCAGGCTCGGCTGCGGTGGCGACCGCCGCGCCTTCGAACCCCTGGTGCTGCTGCTCAACCATCGCGACCCGGAACGCTGCGTCGGCGCCGCCCACGCCCTGGCCCGTCTCGGCGACCCCCGGACACCGCGCGCGGCCGCGGCGCTCGCCACCAACTCCCTGCGCACCGCCTACGCCCTCCACCCGGTCCGCCTGCTCGCCGAGCTGAGGGCCCCGGAGTCCGTACCCGCTCTCATGAGCACCCTCTCCCGGCTGCTGGGGCCCGACGAACCGCACTGGCGGGTGGCGCTGGCCTGCGTCGAGGGGCTCGGGCAGCTCGGCGACGCGCAGGCCCGCCCGGTCCTGGAGGCGGCCCTGCCCCACCCTCGTCTCGGCGCGGCGGCCGAGGACGCGCTCAGCCGCCTGCCGACGGGCTGAGGGGGCGGCCGAGCGGGCGTACGTAACGAACCTCGGGCACCACGACCCCGTCCACGTCGAAGGGCTCCTCGACGCCGTCGGCACGAAAGCCCGCGCGTTCGTAGAAGCGGCGGGCCGGTGCGTTGTCCTTCAGTACCCAGAGCGCGAGGTCGGGGTGACCGGCCTCGGTGGCGCGCGCGAGCACCTCCGCCATCAGGGCCCGGCCCACCCCGGTCCCGGTCTGCTCCGGCAGGACGTAGATCGCGTACAGCTCGCCGCGCGCGAGCCGCCTGCCGTCCTCGCGGTACGGCCCGTACGCGGCCCAGCCGACGACACCGAGGCCCGGCCGCTCGGCCACCACGTCGACACCGGCGCCGGTTTCCGCGAAGAAGCCGCGGCGGCGCTCCGCGTCCGCGGCGATGTCCATCGCGTCCAGGTGCGCCTGCGGCATCAAGCCGGCGTAGGCGCTCTGCCAGCCGCGCACCCGGACCCTCGCGACGGACTCGCAGTCGTCGATGGCCATGTCCCGTATCAGCGGTCGGGGGGCGTGCGCGGTCACGGGCCGAGAAGTCATCCGGCCATCCTCACGCACGCCCCCGAACTGCGGCAATGTCTTTCCGTCAGCCCCGGAAGCCGAGCAGCCCGTGCAGCGTGCCGCCCCGGCCGCTCGCGTCCGTACGGGATGCCGGTCGAGCGGACTTGGCGGCGGCCGGCTTCGGATCGGGTGTCTTCGCGCAGACCGCGTCCACGTCGCCGCTCTTCCCGCGGGGCACGGTGCCCCTGGCCAGATAGTCCGCCAGGTACCGGTCCAGGCAGGCGTTACCGCTCAGCGTGACGCCGTGGTTGCCACCGCCCTCCTCGACGACCAGGCTCGAACCCTTGAGCTTGCGGTGCAGGGTGACGCCACCCTCGTACGGAGTCGCCGCGTCGTCCGTCGCCTGGAACAGGAGCGCCGGCGGCAGCGCGCGGTTGGAGACCCGCACCGGATTCAGCGGCTCCACCGGCCAGTCGGCGCACGGGGCGTTGTACCAGGTGTTGCCCCAGGTCATGAACGGCGCCTTGGCGCTGACCCGCCGGCTGTCGCTGCGCCAGGTGTTCCAGTCGCCCGGCCACTGCGCGTCCCGGCACTGCACGGCCGAGTAGACCGAGTACCCGTTGTCGCCCTCCGCGTCGACCGCGGCGAACCGCTCGTACGCCTTGACCAGGGCCTTCTCGTCCTTGTCGTTCACATACGCCGAGAACGCCCCCGCCAGTGCCGGCCAGTAGCCGTTGTAGTAACCGCCGGGCAGAAAGGTGTCGTCCAGCTCGCCGGCGCCGACCTTCTTGCCCGCGGGATGCTTCTTCACGGCGTCCCGCATCCGGTACCAGGCCGCCTCCACCTTCGCCGGGTCGCTGCCGAGCCGGTAGGTGGTGTCGTACTTCGCCACCCAGGCGGCGAACGCCTTGTGGCGCGTGTCGAACGCGTAGTTCTGGCTGATGTTGTCGTCGTACCAGACCCCGTCCGGGACCACGTTCGAGTCGAGGACCAGGCGCCGGACGCTTTCAGGGAACAGCTTGGCGTAGACCGCTCCCAGGTAGGTGCCGTAGGAGTAGCCGAGGTAGTTGAGCTGCCGCGAGCCGGTCGCGCGACGGATCACGTCGAGGTCCTTGGCGGCGCTGACCGTGTCCATGAACGGGAGCAGGTCCGGGTACTTCTCGCCGCAGGCGGCCGCGAAGCCGCGGGCGCGGTCGCGGTTGGCCCGCTCGTCCTGGGCGGAGTGCGGCACCGGATCGGGCCGTACCGGGTCGAAGTACTTCGGTACGCAGTCCAGGGCCGGCCGGCTCCTGCCCACGCCGCGCGGGTCGAACCCGATCACGTCGTACTGGGCGGCCACCGCCTTCGGCAGCGAGGTGGCGACGAAACCGGCCATGGACAGACCGCTGCCGCCCGGACCGCCCGGGTTGACCAGCAGCGGCCCCTGGAAGGTCTTCGCCGTGTGCGGGACCCGGGTCAGCGCGAGGGTGACCCTGCGGCCCGACGGGTCGTCATGGTCGAGCGGGGAGCGCACCGTCGCGCACTGGAGCGTCGGTGACGACTGGGTGCCGCAGTCGGTCCACTCGAGCGTGGCGGCGCGCTGCGCGCCGCTCTCGGCGCTCGCCGGTGACGGCGTGGCGGTCACCAGGCCGGCGACCGTCGCCCCGACGGCGAAAAGCATTCCTGGACGATTCGTCATATGGCCTCCCGTGGTGGGGGAACACGGCTGCGCGCGGCGCAGCCCCCGCCGCATGCTCCCCGTATTCGGGACCGGAAGGACCTGTTGGGATGAGAGATGACCCGTTTGCCGCCAGGGGCGGCCATCTCAGAGCAGGGTCAGCTGGGTCGGCTCGGAACCGGGCGGCGGGGCCTGCGGCTCTGCGGCCTCCCGGAAGCCGCGCGCGGTCCCGCGGTGCGAGGGGCCGATGCCGTACTCCGTCGCCAGCTCGTGCACGTACCGGGTGATGCGGCGCTGATACCACGTGGGTGCGTACGCGCCGTCCGCGTACAGCCGCTCGTACCGCCGAACCAGGTGCGGATGGTGCCGGTCGAGCCACTCCATGAACCATTCCCGGGCGCCCGGACGCAGATGGAGGACGAGCGGGGTCACCGACGTCGCGCCGGCGGCGGCGATCGCGCGGACCGTCGCCCGCAGCTGGTCCGGCCGGTCTCCGAGGTAGGGGATGACGGGCGCCATCAGCACCCCGCAGCCGATGCCGTGCCCGCTGAGGGTGCGTACGACGTCGAGGCGCCGCTCGGGGGAGGGGGTGCCGGGCTCCACGGTCCGCCACAGTTCGGGGTCGCTGAAGCCCACGGAGACCGAGACGCCGACCTCGGTGACCTCGGCCGCCTGGCGCAGCAGTTCCAGGTCGCGCAGGATCAGCGTGCCCTTCGTGAGGATCGAGAAGGGGTTCGCGTGGTCGCGCAGGGCGGTGAGGATGCCGGGCATCAGCCGGTAGCGGCCCTCGGCCCGCTGGTAGCAGTCGACGTTGGTGCCCATCGCGATGTGCGCGCCGTGCCAGCGCGGAGAGGCCAGCTCGCGGCGTACCAGCTCCGGGGCGTTGATCTTGACCACGATCTGCGAGTCGAAGCCGAGTCCGGTGTCGAGGTCCAGATAGCTGTGGGTCTTGCGGGCGAAGCAGTAGACGCAGGCGTGGGTGCAGCCCCGGTAGGGATTGACGGTCCATTCGAACGGCATCCGGGACGCACCCGGCACCCGGTTCACGATCGAGCGGGCCCGGACCTCGTGGAAGGTGATCCCGCTGAATTCCGGGGTGTCGAAGGTGCGGGTCGTCACCGCGTCCGCGGCGAAGAGCGCGCCGGTACCGGTTTTGGTGGTTTCGGCAGGATTATCGGCCAGATTGTCCCAGCGCATGGACGCCTCCTCGGTAGTACTGCCCCGAGAATAGAACACTTGTTCCCTTGATCGTTTTCTCCCCTTCGTCCCGGACCGGATTTTGAGCGGGGCTGCCGAGGTGGTTGGCTCAGCACACCCCGAACAACCGAGTGCTGGAGGAACAGCCATGGCGCAGGTCGAGGCCACGACAGAGCGGATCATCGCGGCGGACGCGGAGACGGTGTTCGACGCGCTGGCCGACTACAAGGACGTCCGCGGCAAGGTGCTGCCGGGTCACTTCAGCGAGTACGAGGTCCGGGAGGGTGGCGACGGCGAGGGCACCCTCGTCCACTGGAAGCTCCAGGCCACCAGCAAGCGGGTGCGCGACTGCCTGCTGGAGGTCACCGAGCCGACCGACGGGCAGCTCGTGGAGAAGGACCGCAACTCCTCGATGGTCACCACCTGGACCGTCACCCCGGCAGGCGAGGGGAAGTCCAAGGCCGTCGTCTCGACCGTGTGGAACGGCGCCGGCGGCATCGGTGGATTCTTCGAGAAGACCTTTGCGCCCAAGGGACTTGGCCGTATCTACGACGAGCTGCTGCAGAACCTCGCCGCCGAGGTGGAGAAGTAGTCTCCGGCCGGGCTGCCCGGCCTCACCGGTTCGGGTGGTTTTTTCGGCCCGTCGGTTGTGCGCCGTAGTGGCTCCCACCGGGGGATAAGCCCCCTGAGTGCGCCGTCAGCGCCCCCTCGTCACGTTTGCCCTCGCTTGTCGCGCAATGCGAGAAATGGGCGGCGGCAGTGCGACGAGGGGAGCGGCACGTGGTGGGTGGGATCACGCTGGTGAAGGACGAGCCCGGCGGTACGGAGAGCACGGCGACCGTGCCGATGGCCGTCCCGCCTCCTCCGCCGCCCGCCGCGACGGAAGCCGCCGCTCCGGTCCTGGCCGGCGACGGGCCCACGGATCCGCGCCGCATCCGGCTCGTCTTCGTCGGGCTGATGCTCACGCTCCTGCTCGCGGCGCTCGACCAGATGATCGTCGCCACCGCCCTCCCGAAGATCGTCGGCGAACTGCACGGCCTGGAGAAGATGTCGTGGGCGGTCACCGCCTACCTGCTCGCGTCGACCATCGGACTGCCCGTCTACGGCAAGCTCGGTGACCTCTTCGGCCGCAAAGGCGTCTTCCAGTTCGCGATCGTCGTCTTCGTCGTCGGCTCCGCGCTGGCCGGCTGGTCCCGCTCCATGGACGAACTGATCGCCTTCCGCGCCCTCCAGGGCGTCGGCGGCGGCGGGCTGATGATCGGCGTCCAGGCGATCATCGCCGACGTCGTACCGCCACGGGAACGCGGCCGCTACATGGGCCTCATCGGTGCGGCCTTCGGACTCGCGTCCGTGGCCGGCCCGTTGCTCGGCGGGTTCTTCACCGACCACGCCTCGTGGCGCTGGTGCTTCTACATCAACGTGCCGTTCGGCCTGGTCACCCTTGCCGTCATCACCGTCGTACTGAAGCTGCCGAAGCCCACCGTCCGGCCCCGGCTCGACATTCTCGGCGCCGCGCTGCTGGCCGCCGCCTCCACCTGCCTCGTCCTGCTGACCAGTTGGGGCGGCACGGAGTACGCCTGGGGCTCGCGCACCATTCTCGGGCTGGCCGCCGGAGCTGTCGGAACGACGCTGCTGTTCCTCGCCGTCGAACACCGCGCGCCCGAGCCCATCATTCCGCTGCGGCTGTTCCGGGACTCGATCTTCAACGTAACGGCCCTGGTCGGCGCGGTCGTCGGGGTGGCACTGTTCGGCGCCGCCAGCTACCTGCCGACCTTCCTGCAGATGGTCGACGGGGCCACCGCCACCGAGTCGGGGCTGCTCATGCTGCCGATGATGGGCGGCATCGTCGGCGCCTCCGTCGTCTCCGGCCAGCTGATCTCCCGTACCGGCCGCTACCGCGTCTACCCGATCGCGGGCAGTGCCATCTCGGCGGTGGGCATGTGGCTGCTGTCCCGGCTCGAGACCGACACCCCGAGGTTCGAGTACAGCATCGCGCAGGCCGTGCTCGGCCTCGGGATCGGGCTGATCATGCCGGTCCTGGTGCTGGCCGTGCAGAATTCCGTACGCCCCGCCGACCTCGGCACCGCCACCAGCGCCAACAACTACTTCCGGCAGATCGGCGGCAGCGTCGGCGCCGCCGTGTTCGGCACGCTCTTCGCCGGACGCCTGGCCGACGCCCTCGCCGTGCGGCTTCCCTCCGGAGCCGGCCTGCCCGACCCGGAGTCGATCACGCCGCAGCTGGTCCATGCGATGGAGCCCGCGCTGCGGGACGCCTACATCCAGGCGTACGCCGACGCGATGCCCCGGATCTTCCTCTACCTCGTGCCGGTCCTCGTGCTCGGCCTGTTCTTCGCCTTCTTCCTCAAGGAGAAACCGCTGGTGTCCCACCACAGCCCCGATACCGCAGCCGAGCCCGCGGCCATCCCCTCCGCCCGCACCGACCCGGGTAACCCTTCCACCGGGTACCTCTCCGGGGTGCCGGTCTGCGGCAGCGTCCAGCACCCCGACGGTACGAAGGTGCCGCGTGCCGCCCTCACCCTCATCGACGTCCAGGGACAGCAGGTCGGGCGGGGTGCCAGCGGGGACGAGGGACGGTACGCGCTGAGCGTGCCCGGGGCCGGCTCGTACGTCCTCATCGCCGCCGCCGGCGGCCACCAGCCGCAGGCCGTCAGTGTCACGGTGGGCGAACGGCCCGTGGAGCTGGACGTGGTGCTCGGCGGCGCCGGCCGGCTGGCCGGCGCCGTCATGACCGCGGACGGGATTCCTGTACGGGACGCCGCCGTCACCCTCACCGACGTACGCGGGGAGGTCGTCGCCTCCACGCGCAGCGGGCGCGAGGGCGGGTACGTGATCACGGAGCTGGTCGCGGGGGAGTACACCCTCGCCGCCTCCGCACCCGCCTTCCGGCCGGCCGCGCTGCCGGTGAGCGTGCAGGCGGCCAGGGAGACCCGGCAGGACATCGAACTGGCCGGCGGGGCCGTGCTGCGAGGGATCGTCCGCGCGAGTGGCGGGCGGCCTGTCGAGGACGCCCGGGTGACGCTCCTGGACGCGGCGGGCAACGTGGTCGACACGCTGACCACCGGCCCCGACGGCTCGTTCCGCTTCGTGGACCTGTCCACGGGTGAGTACACCGTGATCGCCGCCGGTTATCCGCCGGTCGCCACCGTGCTCCAGGTCGCGGGCGGCGGGCGCACCGAACGGGACCTCCAGCTGGGCCACGAGGACTGAGGTCTGGGCCCGCCGGCCCCGGGGCGGACCCGGCCCGGTCGCAGGTCCCGCGCATCGCGGGCGCCGCCACCGCGGTTCGGGTGGCGCCGGTTCGGTCCACGCCGGTTCGGTCGAGGCCGGTTCGGGATGCGCCGGTTCGGCCGGCGCCGGTCCGGTCCACGCCGTTCCGGTCCAGACGCCGGTCCCCGGCCCTTCCGGTTCAGTGCCGGTCCGGCGGCGCGGTCCTTTCGCGCCGGGCGCACCACCCCTCGGGGGCGATTTCGCCGATGGCCCGCGACGGCGGACCCGGAGCCGTACCGTGGACCCACGCAGCGCAGAGACTTGCGGTGAGGAAGGAGCCTTCCGCTCATGGACCTCGGTGTGCCGCCGCAGAGGACACCACAGCAGCGTGACGCCGTGGCGGGCCGCGTGCCGCTCGCCGTGGTCGTCGTCGACGCGGACGGACTCGTCTCGCACTGGTCGACCGGTGCGAGGAGACTCTTCGGGGCCTCCCGGGAGGACGCCGTCGGCTGCCCCGCGGGTGAACTCCTGCCGGTGACCGGGGCGTTACAGCAGCGCGGTGACCCCTTGCCGGACGGGGCGTACGCCGAGTTCGGGCCCGAGCTCGACAGCTCCCTCAGCGGGACCGTCGCCTACCCGACGGCGGGCCGGGCCAGGGTCGACGAGCCGGGACGCGGCCGGATCGACGTGCTGTGGTGGGCCTATCCACTGGTCGGCCCGGGCCCGGAGCGGCTGCTCGTGCTCGCCGCGGACCCCGCGCCACTGCGGGGCGAAGCGGAGGGGGAAGGACGGGACAACGAGACGATCGCCCCCGGATTCGCCCTGCACACCGACTTCCCCGGCTACCGGGAGCTCTCCGCGCGGCTTCCCGAGATCCTGCCCAGCATGAGCGTCCAGGAAGCCACCAGAATCGTTTCCCAGATCCTCGAACTGGGATATCCCGTACTGGAGTTCAGCCACCACGACCGGATCCCCGTGACCCCGGACTGGGGCGTGCCGCGGCGCACCGGACGACGTGCGGCCGACGGACCGCAGCGCACCACCGGAGAGCCGGCCGCCCCGCATGCCGCACCGCGCCCCGAGCTGGACCTCGAATACGCGGCGGTCCGCGAGCGGCTGGAGTTCCTCAACGAGGTCAGCGGCCGCATCGGCACGTCCCTCGACCTGGAACGGACCATCCGCGAGGTCACCAGCGCCGCCGTTCCCCGCTTCACCGACTTCGCCGGCACGCATCTGCGCGCCGCGGTTCTGGCCGGCGAGGGTTTCCCGGACGGGCCGCCCGACGTCACGACGATCTGGCACCGCGTCTGGGTCGAGCACAACGACGAACCCGGCCGCTGGGACGACACCGTGCCCGTCGGCGAATCCATCGCCTTCCCCGAGCACACCCCGTTCTTCCAGTGCATGGTCACCGGCGAACCCGTCATCGTGCCCCACGTCAGCGAGGAGTTGAGCAACCGGATCTCCGGCGAGTTCGAAAAGCGCGACCTGCGGCCCCTGATCACGCACCGATCCCTGCTCATCGTCCCGCTCAAGGCTCGTGAGGTGGTGCTCGGCTTCATGGTGCTGATGCGCCGTCCCGGCCGCGAACCGTTCGACGACATGGACCGCACCACCGGCGCCGAACTCGCCGCCCGGGCCGGGCTCGTCCTCGACAACGCCCGCATGTACACGTACCAGGAGAACGTCGCCGAGACCCTCCAGGACAGCATGCTGCCGCAGATCGAACCACGCATGGCGGGCTGCGACATCGCCACCCGCTACCTGCCGGGCGCCCGGCTCGGCAGGGTCGGTGGCGACTGGTTCGACTCGGTGAAGCTCCCCGGCTCCCGGACCGCGCTCGTCGTCGGCGACGTCATGGGCCACGGCCTCAACTCGGCCGCGATGATGGGGCAGTTACGAACCGCCGTCCTGACCATGGCCACCATGGAGATGCCTCCCGCCCAGCTGCTGCGCAACCTCGACGACCTGGCCCAGCGGCTCGGTGAGCAGTATCTGGCGACCTGCCTCTACGCGGTCTACGACCCGATCCGCTCCGAGCTGCAGATCGCCAACGCCGGACACATCCCGCCCGTGCTGGTCCGGGCCGAGGACGGCCGGGCCGAACTGCTCGCACTGCCGACCGGTGCCCCGATCGGGGTCGGCGGGGTCGCCTTCGAGACCGCCACCGTGCGGGTGCGCCCCGGTGACCGGCTGGTGCTCTGCACCGACGGCCTGGTCGAGGTGCGGGGCCAGGACATCGGGGCGGGCCTGGCGGCCCTCTGCGCATCCGCCGCTCATCCTGCCGCGTCGATGGACGAAGCCTGCGACGCCATCATCCGGGCCCTGAACCCCAGTGGCGGCCGCAAGGACGACGTGGCCCTGCTGATGGCCCGGCTCAACGGCATCCCGGACGGTGACGTCGCCGAGTGGCAACTGGCCCTGGACCCGCGCGAGGTGGCCCGGGCCCGCCGGCTCGTCCGCGGCCGGCTCCTCGACTGGGAGCTGCCGGACGCGGTGGAGGCGGCCGAACTGATGGTGAGCGAGCTCGTCACCAACGCCGTCAAGCACGGCCGCACCCACCACATCGGACTCCGACTGGTGCGCACCGGCGCCCTGCTCTGCGAGGTCAGCGACGACGAGCCCGCCCCCGCCACGCTGCTCGGCGCCACCGCCCACGACGAGGGCGGCCGCGGACTGGTCCTGGTGAGCAGCCTTGCCCGGGAATGGGGTACGAGCACCACGGCACGCGGCAAGACCGTCTGGTTCGAGCTGGCGCTCTCCCGCGTTCCGCGTCCCCGGCCGACCGCCTGGTGAAGGAGTACGTCACCGGGCGCGGGGATGTGGTGCGCGCCCTTGCCCCCGACGGCGCGGGGCGGTAGTCCGGTGCTGAGCACATGGGATCGGAACGGCCGGACCGGGGAGCGCGCATGGATGTGTCACAGCGATACCGCGAGTCGTGGGAAGGATTCTGGTCGGCCACCTCGGACGCACCCGGCGAGGCGATCTGGGACGCGGACCCCTCGCTGAGCGCCGTCCCGCACAGCGAACTGCTCCTGCCCCACGCCGACGCATCCTTGCCCGTGGCCGACCTCGGCTGCGGAAACGGTACGCAGACCCGATACCTCGCGACCCGGTTCGCCCGTGCGATCGGCGTCGACCTCTCGCACGCGGCCATCGGTCTCGCCCGGCGGGCGGACCCCGGGGGTGTCGCCGAGTTCGTCCAGCTGAACCTCGTCGACGGTGACGCGGTACGTGCCCTGCACGAGCGGATCGGCGATACGAACGTCTACATGCGGGCGGTCATCCACCAGAGCGAACCCGAGGCCAGGCCGGCGGTCGCGGCGGCCGTGGCAACGCTTCTGGGTGACCGGGGCCGAGCGTTCGTCGCCGAACTGACTCCGGCCTCCAAGGGGGTGCTGCAGCAGGCGGCGCAGGGCCCCGACGGGCCGCCCAAGAAGCTGCGACGGGTCTTCGACCACGGGCTGAAACCGGCGAGCGCCACCGACGAGGAGGTGCCGGAGGTGCTGCGGTCCGCCGGGCTGATCACGCTGGACAGCGGCGACACGGTGCTGCCGCAGACCGAGTACCTGCCCGACGGAACCCGGATCGACCTGCCGGCGCGGTGGTTCGTCCTGGCCGCCCGCTGATCCGGGCGCGCCCCGGCCCCGGGCGAGGAGTCCGTCCGGGGCCGGTGGCGTCGTCTCAGGGCAGCCGCGGCTCCCGTTTCGCCGCGACGTCCTCGACCCGGCCGAGGAGCGCCACCGCCGCGCCGACGAGGACCGGGCGACGCCGAACTGGAGCCAGGTGCTGCCGAGCGGCAGATGGCGTTCGAGGGCGGGCACCTTCCACATCAGGTCGATCAGCGGAACGCTTGCCATCAGTGCCGCCTCGTGCCGGAGAGGGACGGTCACGGCACGGGCGTTGCAGACCTTCACCATCCGCTCGGCCACCCGGTGGCGGCCGGCTCCCTCAGGGGCCGGTCCCCTCCCGTACGAGAGCCATCAGCGCCCGCGCTCCCGGGCTCATCGTCTGGGCGGCCGGGAGCACCACGACGCTCTCGTAGTACGGCCGGCCGGCCCCCTCGAGCGCCACGGCCACCAGGCACCGGGCCTCGGGCTTGCGGGAGAAGTGGTGCGGCACCACCGCAATGCCGAGCCCCTCGTGCACCAGCTCCAGCAGGCTGTGTACGTCGTTGACCTCCAGCGCCACCGTGCGGCGCACCCGCGCGGCCGCGAACGCCTCGTCCGCCGCGCGGCGCGGCCCGAAGTCCGGATGGAAGTCGATGAAGGCCTCACCGGCCAGCTCGTCCCATCCGGCCCGGTCCGCCCCGGCCAGCCGGTGGCCGGGCGCGCACAGCAGCACCATGGGCTCACGGGCCAGGGGGACCAGCTCGCCACGCCAGCCCACGGGGGAGACCGTGGCCGCGAAGGCGATGTCGAGCCGGCCGCCGGCCACCCCGTCGACCAGGTTCGTCGTCCCCTCCTGGCGGAGCCGGATCTCCACGTGGGGGTGCTCGCGGTGGAAGGCGGCGAGCAGGCGCGGCAGGTTAAGCCCGGCCACGCACTGCTCCACACCCACCGACAGGGTCCCGCGCAGCAGCCCCCGTACGGCGTCGACGGCGTCCTTGGCCGCCTGCGCTCCCGCCAGGGTCCGTTCGGCCTCCACCAGCAGGGCGCGCCCGGCCTCGGTCAGTCGCACACTCCGTGTGGTCCGGCTGAACAGGGGCGTCCGCAGCTCCTGCTCCAGGGCCCGGACGGAGGCGGACAGGCCGGACTGCGACACGGCGACGCGCTCGGCGGCCCGGGTGAAATGCTGCTCCTGGGCGACGGCGACGAAATGTTCCAGCTGGCGCAACTCCATGATTGAGAAATATAGGCGCTGAATCCCAGCGGAATCTCCTGTTGGACTGCTGGATCGTTCTGCGCGAACCTGGACCCCGCACGTCGTACCCGTCGTGAACCGGAACGATCTCTCCCGTGGAGTCCCGCATGTACATCCCGTCCGCCGGCCGCTACCAGGACATGCCCTACCGGCGCACCGGGCGCAGCGGTCTGAAGCTGCCCGCCCTCTCGCTCGGTCTGTGGCACAACTTCGGCGGTGACCGGACGCCGGAGTCCCAGGGGCAGATCCTCCGCCGGGCGTTCGACCTCGGCATCACCCACTTCGACCTGGCGAACAACTACGGCCCGCCGCCCGGATCCGCCGAGACCGCGATGGGCCGCGCGCTGGCGACGGACTTCGCCCGGCACCGGGACGAGATCATCGTGTCCACGAAGGCCGGCTATCTGATGTGGGACGGCCCGTACGGGGAGTGGGGTTCGCGCAAGAACCTCCTCTCCTCGCTGGACCAGAGCCTCGACCGCCTCGGCCTCGACTACGTCGACATCTTCTACTCCCACCGGCCGGACCCCGAGACCCCGCTCGAAGAGACGATGGGCGCCCTCCACTCGGCGGTCCAGCAGGGCAAGGCGCTCTACGTGGGTGTCTCCAACTACTCGGCCGATCAGACGAGGGAGGCCGCCCGGATCCTGAAGGACCTCGGCACCCCGCTGCTCATCCACCAGCCGCGCTACTCGATGCTGGACCGCTGGGTCGAGGACGGGCTGCTCACGGCCCTGGACGAGCTGGGTGTCGGCTCCATCGCCTACTCGCCGCTGGAGCAGGGCATCCTCTCGGACCGCTACCTGCGCGGCATTCCGGAGGGCTCACGCGCTGCGGGCAGCAGCCCGTTCCTGTCGGCCGATTCGGTCACCCCGGAGCTCGTCGACCGGCTCCGCGACCTGAACCAACTCGCCCGTGAACGTGGCCAGTCGCTCGCCCAGATGGCTCTGGCCTGGGTGCTGCGCGGCGGCCGTGTCACCTCCGCGGTGGTCGGCGCGAGCAGCGTCGCCCAGCTGGAGAACAGCGTCGAGGCGATCCGTCACCTGGAGTTCAGCGACAAGGAACTCGCCAGGATCGAGAAGCTGCTGAAGGGCGCGAAGCGCCGCTGAACCACGAAAGGCCGGCACCCCCGCCCGGGGTGCCGGCCTTTCGCGTGCGCCGACGGTTCTGCCGGGAGCCCCGTCTCAGGCGTCGTCCGCCCGCAGCAGCAGGTGCAGCAGGCCCGGGAAACGGGCTTCGAACTCCTCGCGGCGCAGGCGGTTGACCCGCTTGGGACCCATGTCGCGCTGTTCGACCAGGCCCGCACCGCGCAGCACCGAGAAGTGGTGGCTGAGTGCGGCCTTGCCGACCGGTACGTCGAAGCTGCCGCAGCTGCGCGTCCAGTCCTCGGAGCCCGCCAGCTCACGGACCAGCTGGAGGCGGACCGGGTCGGCCAGTGCGGACAGTGCGCCGAGCACGGAGACGTCCGCGGGGTCGGTGTGTACGGGGGCGGCGCGATGTCCGCCGCCCGCAGGCTGGTTGGGCATGTTCCGCTCCCGGTGTCCGTGTCCCCTTGCTGAGTGTTCGATGAATATCTTACACTCCAAGTGTTCGCTTTTCGTTGAACACTTCTTTCAGGGGGCGGTCTGTCATGCGTGCGATCGAGTTCAAGGAGTACGGCGAGCCCGAGGTGCTGACCGTCGTCGAGGTGGCCACTCCCGAGCCGGGCCCCGGGCAGGTCACCATCGACGTCGCCTACGCGGGCGTCAACTTCGCCGACCTCAAGGCCAGGTCCGTGGGATACCGGGTGCCCGCACTGCCCTTCGTCCCGGGCCTGGAGGTCTCGGGACGGGTGCGCGAGGTGGGCGCGGGGGTCGAAGGGCTGAGTCCCGGGCAGGAGGTCGCCGCATTCCTCGACGGCGGCGGATACGCGGACGTGGTGACGGCGCCGGCCGCCACCGTCTTCCCGCTCCCCGGCGGCGTGGACCTGCGCACCGGCGCCACCCTCCCCACCGTGCTGCCCACCGCACACGCGCTGCTGCACGAGGTCGGCCGGCTGCGCGCCGGCGAGAGCGTACTGGTGCAGGGCGCGGCCGGCGGGGTGGGCACGGTCGCCGGGCAACTGGCCCGCACCGCGGGTGCCGGAGCGGTGTACGGCGTGGTGTCCTCCGCCTCGAAGGCCGCGTACGCCCTCGCCCATGGCTACGACGAGGTGTTCGTCGGCGACACCTTCCCCGAAGAGGTCCGCCGTGCCACCGGCGGCCGCGGTGTGGACCTGGTACTCGACTCCGTCGGTGGGGACACCTTGCGCCGTGGCGTCGACGCGCTCGCCGTCTTCGGGCGCCTCGTCTCCTTCGGCAACGCAAGCGGCGCCCGGCCCTGGAGCGTCGGGCAGGGCGAGCTCTACCCCGGCAGCAGGTCGGTGGCCGGCTTCTCCATCCTGGAGCTGGCCGCGAGCGACCCCACCGTGCTGCGGACCGTCGCGGAGCGTGCCTTTCGTGCCGTGACCGACGGACACGTCGACCTTCCGGTGACGGCCGAGTTCGCGTTGGCAGATGCGGCGGACGCACACCTGCTGATGGAGGGGCGCACGTCGACCGGCAAGCTGGTCCTGCGTGTCGACCGCTGAGTTCGGCGCCCCGACCCCCCGATCACGAACCCCGGAAGGTGCACGTACATGAAGATTCTGGTCGTAGGAGCAGGAGCCACCGGTGGCTACTTCGGCGCCCGGCTCGCGCAGGCGGGCAAGGACGTCGCCTTCCTGGTCCGTCCACGGCGCGCCGCCGCCCTGCGCGAGCGCGGGCTGCGCATCACCGGGCTGGGGGAGGAGGAGACGGTCACGCCCCGGCTCCTCACCGCGGACCAGCTCTCCGGCCCCTACGACCTGGTGCTGCTGTCGGTGAAGGCCACGGCCCTCGACGGGGCGCTCGACGACATCGCGCCGGCCGTCGGACCCGCAACGGCGATCGTGCCCCTGCTCAACGGAATGGCGCACCTGGCGCGGCTCAACGAGCGGTTCGGGGAGAAGAGGGTGCTGGGCGGCGTCGCCCGGATCATCACCACACTGAACGCCGAGGGCGACATCGTGCGGCTCGCCCCGGTGGCGAGCCTGACGATCGGCGAGCAGCAGGGAGGCGTGTCCGAGCGCGTCGAGGAGGTCGCCGCCGTCCTCACCGACGCGGGCATCGACACGCACCGCTCCACGGACGTCGTCGCCGCGATGTGGGGCAAGTGGGTGTTCATCAGCACCCTGGCGGGACTCACCTGCCTGATGCGCGGCACGGTCGGCGACGTCCGGGCCGTTCCCGGCGGATCCGGCTTCGTCACCGCGCTCCTGGCCGAGTGCGCCGCCGTGGCGGCCGCCGCCGGCCACCCCGTGCGGGAGAAGGAGCTCGACGCCGTGGCCGCGATGCTCACCACGGAAGGATCATCCCTCACCGCCTCGCTGTACCGCGACGTGACCCACGGTGTCCCGACCGAGGCCGAGCAGGTCTTCGGGGACCTCGTGTCCACGGCCAGGCGCCTGACCGTGGACACGCCGCTGCTCGATCTGGTCACGCTGAACCTGCGCGTCCACGAGCACCGCACCGGCTCCGCCGTCTGAGGATCCCGGGCCTGCTGCACCAGGGTCCGAGACCTTCATTGGAGTGGACCTCTGGAGGGCAGGGCCGCTCTGGCCTGCGCGTTCTGTGGCGCGTACGGTGTGGCAGCATGAAGATCCTCGTCAGCGCCGACATGGAAGGCGCCACCGGTGTGACCTGGCCGGCCGATGTCCTGCCCGGTACCCCCCAGTGGGAGCGGTGCCGCTCCTTGTTCACGTCCGACGTCAACGCGGCCGTCCTCGGCTTCTACGACGGGGGCGCCGACGAGGTGCTCATCAACGAGGCCCACTGGACCATGCGCAACCTCCTGCTGGAGCAGCTCGACGACCGGGCCCAGATGATCACGGGCCGGCACAAGTCGCTCAGCATGGTGGAGGGCATCCAGCACGGCGACGTCGACGCCGTCGCCTTCATCGGCTACCACACGGGCGCCGGAACGGAAGGCGTCCTGGCCCACACCTTTCTGGCCAACTCCATCACCGGCGTGTGGCTGAACGGAGTGAGGGCCAGCGAGGGCCTGCTCAACGCCCACGTCGCCGCGGAGTACGGCGTGCCCGTCGTCCTCGTCACCGGCGACGACCTGACCTGCGTGGACGCCAAGGGCTACGCCCCCGACGCGCGGACGGTCGCCGTCAAGGACTACGTGTCGCGGTACGCCGCGGTCTGCCGCACCCCCGCCCGTACCGCAGCCGACATCCGTGCGGCGGCCAAGGAGGCGACCGCGCTCGCCGGGCGCTGCACACCGGTGGACGGTGGCCCGTTCACCGTGGAGCTGGAGTTCGACGCCGAGCACCTGGCCGCGGCGGCCACGGTCGTGCCCGGCGTGGCACCCTCCGGCGAGAGGCGTGTCGACTACACGAGCGCGACGATGTACGAAGGTATCCGCACGTTCAAGGCGGTGACGACCATCGTGTCGTCCGCCGTGGAGGAACAGTATGGCTGAGGCGAGCACCCCCCAGGACGGCGTCGACGAGCGGGCGCTCGACGAATCGGTGACGTTCACCTCCGAACTGATCCGCATCGACACCACGAACCGGGGCGGCGGCGACTGCCGCGAACGCCCGGCCGCCGAGTACGTCGCCGAGCGGCTCGCCGCCGCCGGACTCGAACCGGCCATGCTGGAGCGCACCCCCGGCCGCACCAACGTGGTCGCCCGGATTCCGGGCACGGACCCCTCCGCGGCAGCGCTTCTGGTCCACGGCCACCTGGACGTGGTGCCGGCCGAGGCCGACGACTGGACCGTGCACCCCTTCTCCGGCGAGGTGCGGGACGGAGTCGTCTGGGGCCGCGGCGCCATCGACATGAAGAACATGGACGCGATGGTCCTCGCCGTCGTCCGCTACTGGGCCAGGGCCGGAATCCGCCCCCGCCGCGACATCGTGATCGCGTACACCGCGGACGAGGAGGCCAGCGCCGACGACGGATCGGGCTTCCTCGCCGACCGGCACGCCGCGCTCTTCGAAGGATGTACGGAAGGCATCAGCGAGTCGGGCGCCTTCACCTTCCACGCCGGGCCGAACATGCCGCTCTACCCCATCGCCGCGGGAGAACGCGGCACCGCATGGCTCAAGCTCACCGCCCACGGCAAGGCGGGGCACGGCTCCAAGGTGAATCGCGCGAACGCGGTCAGCCTGCTCGCGGCGGCCGTCGCCCGGATCGGCGCCCACGAATGGCCGGTGCGCCTCACCCCCACGGTCCGTGCCGCACTCACCGAGATCGCCGCTCTGCACGGCCTCCACCCCGACCTCGACGCCCCCGACCTCGACGTGGACGAACTCCTCGGGAAGATCGGACCGGCCGCCGACCTCGTCGCGCCGACCATCCGCAACAGCTCCAACCCGACGATGCTCGAAGCCGGTTACAAGGTCAACGTGATCCCGGGCCACGCCACCGCCTACATCGACGGCAGGATGGTGCCCGGCGGCGAGGACGAGTTCCACGCCACGCTGGACCGGCTGACCGGGGCGTCGGTCGACTGGGAGTTCCACCACCGCGAGGTACCCCTCCAGGCGCCGGTCGACTCACCCACGTTCGCCAAGCTCCGTGCGGCCGTCGAGCGGTTCGACCCCGACGGCCACGTCGTGCCGTACAGCATGTCCGGCGGCACCGACGCCAAGCAGTTCTCCCGGCTCGGCATCACCGGCTACGGATTCTCGCCGCTGAAGCTGCCCGTCGGCTTCGACTACCAGGCCCTCTTCCACGGCGTGGACGAACGTGTCCCCGTCGAGGCGCTGCACTTCGGCGTCCGGGTTCTCGACCACTATCTGCGCACCGCCTGAACCTCTCGGGGGAATCGACCATGGTATCCACGCAGGCCTACGGAAGCTGGCCGTCACCGATCGACGCCGCGCTGGCCGCCTCCCGCGACGGCCGCCCCGAGTACGTCGGAGCGGTCGGCGACGAGCTGTGGTGGACGGAACCGCGCCCGGCCCAGGCCGGCCGGCGCGCCCTGGTCCGCCGCTCGGCGGACGGCACCACCGCCGAGCTGCCCGCGCCGTGGAACGCCCGCAGCCGCGTCATCGAGTACGGGGGGCGGCCCTGGGCCGGCACCGAACGCGCCGAGGGCGGCCCGCTGATCGTCTTCGTCCACTTCGACGACCAGCGGCTGTACGCCTACGCCCCCGACGGACCGCGTGAGCCGTGGCCCCTGACGCCCGTGTCCGAGATCGGCGGAGGACTGCGGTGGGCCGACCCGCGCCTGCACCCGGACCGGGGAGCGGCGGGCGAGGTCTGGTGCGTCCTGGAGGAGTTCACCGGTGAGGGGCCCACCGAGGTGCGCCGGGTGGTCGTCGCCGTGCCACTGGACGGATCGGCGGCGGACGACCGGTCGGCGGTACGCGAACTCTCCGACGACAGGCACCGGTTCGTCACCGGGGCCGAGGTCTCGCCCGACGGGCGGCGCGCGGCCTGGATCGCCTGGGACCACCCGCGGATGCCGTGGGACGGCACCGAGGTGATGCTCGCCGACATCGGCGAGGACGGCACGTTCCACGACACCCGGAGTTTCGTGGGCGGCCCGGAGGAGTCCGTTCCGCAGGTCCGCTGGACCTCCGGGGGCCAGTTGCTGTTCGCCAGTGACCGCAGCGGGTGGTGGAACCTCTACCGGGCAGACCCGGACCGAGGTGCGGCCGTCGAACTCTGTGTCCGGGAGGAGGAGTTCGCGGGCCCGTTGTGGAAGATCGGGCTCAACTGGTTCTGTCCGCTGGACAACGGGACGATCGCCGTACTCCACGGCAGGGGATCCACCGCGCTCGGCATCCTCGACCCGGAGACGGGCGAACTGGCCGACATCGCAGGGCCCTGGACCGAATGGGCCGAGACCCTCGCCGTGCAGGGCAGCCGAGTCATCGGCATCGCGGCGAGCCCGCGCAGCGCGTACGAGATCGTGGAGCTGGACACGGCGACCGGACACACCCGGATCATCGGCGCACCGCACGAGGACGCGGTCGACCCGTCCTACTACCCCGAGCCCTCCGTCCGTACGTTCACCGGCCCCGGGGGCCGCGAGATCCACGCACAGGTCTACCCGCCGCACAGTCCCGACCGGACCGGCCCCGACGGCGAGCTGCCGCCCTACGTGATGTGGGCCCACGGCGGTCCGACCGGCCACGCCGCGCTCGTACTCGACCTGGAGATCGCCTACTTCACCTCGCGCGGCATCGGCGTCGCCGAGGTCAACTACGGGGGTTCCACCGGTTACGGCCGGTCCTACCGCAACCGGCTGCGCGAACAGTGGGGTGTCGTCGACGTCGAGGACTGCGCCGCCGTCGCCCTGGCGCTCGCCGACGAGGGCACCGCCGACCCGGACCGGCTCGCCGTCCGCGGTGGCAGCGCAGGGGGATGGACCACCGCCGCCTCGCTGACCGGGACCGACGTCTACGCCTGCGGCACGATCATCTACCCCATCCTGGACCTGACCGGCTGGGGCACCGACGAGACCCACGACTTCGAATCGCAGTACCTGGAGTCGCTGGTCGGCCCGATCGCCGAGGTCCCCGACCGCTACCGCGACAGGTCGCCGATCAACCGCACCGACGGCCTCACCACCCCCTTCCTGATCCTCCAGGGGGAGGACGACCCGATCTGCCCGCCCGTCCAGTGCGAGCGGTTCCTGGCCACGGTCCACGGGCGCGGCATCCCGCACGCCTATCTCACCTACCCGGGCGAGGGGCACGGGTTCCGGCGCGCGGAGACCATGATCAGCGCGCTGGAGGCCGAGTTGTCCCTGTACGCCCAGACCTTCGGCATCGACCGCACCGACGTACCGCGGCTGGAGCTGGACAAGTGACGACTCTCGCCCCCCTGACCCGTCCCGCCCGGCTGCGCGCGGGCGCCAGGGTCGCCGTCGTGTCCCCGAGCGGGCCGGTGCCCGCCGACCGGCTGGAGCCGGGGCTCGACCTCCTGCGAGGCTGGGGGCTCGAACCACTCGTGATGCCGCACGTGCTCGACGTTCATCCGGAGCTGGGCTACCTCGCCGGTACGGACGAGGGGCGGGCCCGGGACCTCCAGGACGCCTGGTGCGATCCGTCCGTCGACGCGGTGATCTGTGCCCGCGGCGGGTACGGAGCGCACCGCATGGTGGATCTGGTCGACTGGGCGGCGATGCGGGCCGCCGGACCCAAGGTGTTCGTCGGCTACAGCGACATCACCGTGCTCCACGAGGCGTTCGCCCTGCGGACGGGGCTCGCGACGCTGCACGGGCCGATGGTGGGGACGGAGGCCTTCCTGAAGGATCCGCGGACCCAGGAGTCGCTGAGGGCCACCCTGTTCGAGCCCGAGAGTGTGATGACGCTCGGACTCGACGATGCGAGAGCGCTGGTGCCGGGGCGGGTCCGGGGCATCACGTACGGCGGCTGTGTGAGCCTGCTCGCCGCCGATCTCGCCACCCCGCACGCGCGTACCGTGGCTCGCGGCGGGCTGCTGGTCATCGAGGACACGACCGAGGATCCGTACAGCATCGACCGCATCCTCACCCAGTTGTCGCGGGCCGGGGCGCTCGACGGCATCGCGGGGGTGGCCTGTGGGTCCTGGGCGGGCTGCGGGCCGTACGAGGACGTCAGGGCGGTGCTCGCCGACCGGCTCGGCCCGCTCGGTGTGCCCGTCGTCGAGGAGCTCGGCTTCGGTCACGGTCCCACCGGGCTGACGATTCCGCTCGGAGTGCCCGCCGTGCTGGACGCTCCGGCGGACGGCGGTCCGGCCACCCTCACGGTCGAGGTGCCGGCGCTGGTCTGAGAGAACGGAACCCCGGCGAGGCCCCGGCATCGTGCCGGGGCCGTCACCATGTCCGCCATCCGTAGGCCCACCGGCCCGGACAGGGCCGCGCTGCGAAGAAGCTGAGCAACCTTCAGGAAACCCCGCCCTGGGCGTTGACACGGCTATGACCTGTGTCACAGCATGAGCGCGACCCAGTACTTACCGGTCGGTAAGGTGTCCTCGGTGTGGAGGTCCTCGTGTCGCGTGCTGTCTCCGGTTCCCGCTTCCGGTCCCGTTCGAAGTCCTCGAAGCCGTCAAAGCCGCTGTCCCGCAGACCGCTGGCCCTCGTCGCCGGGGCCGCGCTCGCCGCACCCCTCGCCCTCGCCGGCACCGCGCAGGCCGGAACCGCCGCGCCCGAATACACCGTCACCCCACTGAAGTTCACGGTGTCCGCGGGCGGTCGTGCCTGCACCGTGGACGCGGACCTCTACCGGCCCGCCGGGGCCGACGCCCGGCACCCGGTGCCGGCTGTCCTCGCCACGAACGGCTTCGGCGGCAGCAAGTCGGACGGCTCGACCGACGGCATCGGCAAGGCGTTCGCCTCACGCGGCTACGCCGGACTCGTCTACTCCGGGCTGGGCTTCGGCAAGTCCGGCTGCCTCATCACGCTCGACGACCCGGAGACGGACGGCCGGGCGGCGGCCGCCCTCGTCGACTACCTCGGCGGAACACGCGCCGCCGACGACGGCACCAAAGCCGACTTCGTCACCCAGGACGGCCCCGGAGACCCCACGGTCGGCATGATCGGCGGCTCGTACGGCGGAGCCATCCAGATGGCCACCGCGGCAGTCGACCCCCGCGTGGACGCCCTCGTCCCGCTCATCACCTGGAACGACCTCGGCTACGCGCTCGCCCCCAACAACGCCGGTACGGCCCAGGGCGTCTCCTCCGACACCGCCGGTGCCTTCAAGTGGCAGTGGACCAACGGCTTCTACCTGATGGGAGAGGGTCAGACCGTCCTCAGCCCCAGCCTCGACCCGTCCCGCTTCGGCAGTCTGGACTGCCTCCACTTCGCCGCGCAGGCCTGCGACACGATCCGGCTGCTCAACTCAGGCCGCTATCCGAACGACAGGACCGCCGCCATGCTCGCCTACGCGCGCAGCGTCTCGCCCGTCTCGTACCTGAAGCGCGTCAAGGCGCCCACCCTGCTGATCCAGGGGCAGGCCGACAGCCTCTTCAACCTCAACGAGGCCACCGCCACGTACAGGACGCTCAAGGAGCAGGGCACCACGGCCAAGATGATCTGGCAGGCCTGGGGGCACAGCGGGGGGCAGGTGGACGGCGAACTCGATCTCGGCCAGGGCAATCTGGAGAGCAGCTACGTCGGCGGGCGCATCCTTGCCTGGTTCGACCGCTACCTCCGCCACGAGCCGGCGACGGACACCGGACCGGAGTTCGCCTACTACCGCGACTGGCAGAGCGGCTACGGCACCGCGGACGCCGTTCCCGGTCCGACGCGGACGATGTATCTCTCCGGCGACGGCAAACTCGTCGACAACCGCGCCAAGGTCGCACGCGGCAGCCGCCAGTACTCCAACTGGCTGATCCCCACCAGCCACTCCGAGAGCTCTCTGGCCGGCCTCATCGGACTGCCCGACCCGAAGCCCTACGACACCAAGGGCACCTACCTCGGCTGGACCAGTGCCCCCCTCACCTCCCCGGTCGACGTGGTCGGGGCCCCGAAGGCCACACTGAAGGTGGTCTCGCCGAGGACGGAGCGCGTGCAGAACAGCGGCGACGCCGCCGACAAGCTCGTCCTGTTCGCCAAGGTGTACGACGTGGCGCCGGACGGCACCCGGACGCTGGTGAACCGGCTCGTCTCGCCCGTCAGGGTGCCCGACGTGACCCGCGCCTTCACCGTCCAACTGCCCGGCATCGTCCACCGGTACGAGACGGGGCACCGGCTGGAGTTCGCCATCGCGGCCAGTGACAGTGCGTACTTCGGCAACCGCGGTGTCAAGCCCGTCACCGTCGTCAGCGCGCCCGGGGACACGGGGGTGCTGGAGCTGCCGGTAGTGGGCGGTACGGCGAACTAGCGCTTGCGTACGTCACTCGAATGGCGGTACATCGCCGCCCCCCGGCACCCGGACGGAGTCATCCTGGTGCTCCGGGGGCGGTGGCGCACAAGAACGAGGGAAGGGGCCGCTTCATGAGCCCGAAGGATGTGTCGAGCGGCAGCAAGGGCAGCAGCGGCGCGTTCACACCGGCCCGCATTCTCGTCATCATCATCGCGGTCCTGTCGATCGTGTTCATCGTCGAGAACACCGAAGAGGTCGAGGTACGCCTCATCGTCCCGCTGGTGACCATGCCGCTGTACGTCTGGCTGATCGTGATGTTCCTGGCCGGCATGGCCTGCGGGGCCTACATCTTCCGCAGGCGCACCAAGTAGGCCTTCGTCGCCGGCCGCCCGGCCGTTTTGGCGGGCGGCGACGATCTACGCTGGTCCGATGTCCGACACCACCTATCTGGCCGAGGGCCCGCGCACGGCGATCCGCCCCTTCTCGCACACCGATGCGGCGGAGTTCACCGCCCGTGCCCGTGAGAGCCGCGAACTGCACCGCCCCTGGCTGTTCCCGCCCGCCGACCCCGACGCGTACGCCGCCTACGCGGGCGTGCTGCTCCGGGACCCGGCGAGGGCGGGCTTTCTGGTGTGCGAGCGCAGCGGTACGCCCGGGAGCCCGGGCGACGGTGCGATCGCCGGGTTCATCAACATCAACAACATCGTCATGGGCGGATTCTGCTGCGGTGCGCTCGGCTACGGCGGTTTCGCCCACGCGACCGGGCGCGGCCTGATGAGCGAGGGGCTCGGCCTCGTCATCGGACATGCCTTCGGGTCGCTCGGTCTGCACCGTCTGGAGGCCAACATCCAGCCCGGCAACGCGGGCTCGATCGCCCTGGTGCGCAGGGCGGGATTCCGGCTGGAGGGTTTCTCGCCGGACTTCCTCCTCATCGACGGGGCCTGGCGCGATCACGAACGGTGGGCGATCACGGCCGGGATGCGCTGAAGCGGCACAGGGCTCCTGATCGGCACCGGGTCTCGCGCGGGCCGGGAGCTCAGCCGGCCGCTGCGGCGGTCTCCGCGTCCAGCGCGGCGAACAGCCAGTCGTGCGCGGTCCCGGGCGTCGGCTCCGGCGGACGTCCGGGCGCGGTGATCACTTCGGCAGTCAGCTCCCAGTACCGGTCGATGCGCGGGTCGGCGGCCAGCTGGCCGGCGAGAAGGCCGCGGAAGGCCGTCGTGTCCCGGCTGCCGTACGCGCTCGCGTAGGCGTCCACGAAACTGTCCAGCTCCTCGCCGGGGTGCGGTTCCACTCCCCGGCGCACCTGAGCGCCGGCCAGCTCGTACGCCTGCGCGAGACCCGCGTACAGAACAGTGGACGCGCGGGGCCCCGAGGCCTTGTGCGCCTCGGGCTGGGGCCGTTCGGCGCCGGTGCACGGGCGGGTCACGAGCGCGTTCAGCCGGGCGAAGGCGAGCACCTGGGCCGGATCCGGAGCGTCGGGAGGCTGAACCACCGCCACCTCCAGGAACGCGGCCGTCGCCCGGGCCGGCATCCGCGGCGGCAGCCAGGCACGCCAGAACCGGGCCAGCGGGGCGGTGCTCGGAGGGCCGGCCACCGCACCGATCAGGCGCAACCGTTCGGCCCGCTCCCCGGACGGGCACTCCAGCACCAGCCGCATCCCCGCCTCCCGCCAGCGCAGGGCCGTGAGCTGCGAGCCGACTTCACGCAACTGCCCCGCCACGACGTCCTCCAGCACCCGGCCCGCACCGTCCTCCTCGTCGAGGACGCGGCGCACCTCGCGCACCGGCAGTCCGAGGCTGCGCAGGGAGCGGAGCAGGCGCAGCCGGCCCAGCGAGTCGGGACCGTAACGGCGATGGCCGCCCGCGCTGCGAGCCGACTCCGGCAGCAAACCGTTGTCGGAGTAGAAGCGGACAGTCTTGACGGTGACGCCCGCGCGCTCGGCGAGCTCGCCGATGCTGCACAGGCCATCGGGCGACGTGAACACTTGAACCTCCCTCTGAGGGAGCTTCTACGGTACCGGCGAGGGCGGCCGGCCCCTTGGTGACCGGGCGGCCGACGACGGATCGCGGAGGAGAGGGCCATGACCGAATTCATCCTGGTTCCAGGCATGTTCACCGGCGCGCACGTATGGGAGGAGACCGCCGCCCGCCTGGCATCGGCGGGCGCAGGGGTGCACACGGCGGCTCTCACCGGTCTCGGCGGGCCGCAGGGCGTCGCGACGCACGGCATCGACCTGGAGACGCATATCGAGGACGTTCTCGTGCTGATCGATTCGGTGAGCGCGGCGGCCGGACCCGGTCAGGAGATCGTGCTGGTCGGGCACGACTACGGCGTCCACCCCGTCCTGGGAGCCGCCGACCGCCGTGCGGAGCGCATCACCAGGATCGTCTGCGTGGACACGGGGCCGGGCCAGGACGGAGTGCCCGCGCTGGCCGCCGTCCCGGACCGGTCGGTGCGCGAGGAGGTGGCCGGGCGCGCCGGCGCGGGGGAGGACGGCCGGGGCCTCGCCGTCCCGGCCCGTGACGAGTGGCCCCGCTGGGGCAGCATCGCAGGCATCCCCGAAGCCTCGCTCGACCGGCTCGCCGCCCTTGCCTCGCCGCAGCCCCTGCGCACCCTGGTCCAGCCGCTGCGGCTCGCCGGTGCGGTGGCGTCGGTTCCCGTGACGGGGGTGTTGTGCAACGCGAACGGATCGAGCGTCGAGATGGTCCAGCGGCGGGTGGACCTGGGCGATCCCGCCTTCCAGCCGCTGGTCGATCCGAAGGTCTCGTTCTTCGAACTGCCCACCGGGCACTGGCCGATGCTGTCCCTGCCGGCCGAACTCGCCGACGTCATGCTGCGAGCGGCCGCCGGCGAAGGACACCGGCTGGTCGCCCGAGGCTCCGTCGGACCACCCGCGCACCTGCGGCCGTTCCTGCTGGAGCTGCCCGAACTCCCGCACGAGCGCCACGGAAACGTCGACCTGTATCTGCCCGACGCCGAGGGCCCCCGGCCTGCCGTGGTGTTCGTGCACGGCGGTCCGGTGCCCGAGGGGGCGCGGCCGACTCCACGGGACTGGCCGACGCTGAAGGGGTACGCGCGGTACGCGGCCACGGAAGGGGTGGTCGGAGTGACACTCGACCACCGTCTGCACGACATGGCCGACTACCCGCGCGCCGCAGCGGACGTGGCCGCCGCGGTGGAGCTGGCGCGGGCCGATCCGCGGGTGGACGCGGACCGGATCGCGCTGTGGTTCTTCTCCGGAGGCGGCCTCATGGCGGCCGACTGGTTGTGCCGCCCGCCGGCCTGGCTGCGCTGCCTGGCAGCTTCCTATCCGGTGCTGGCCTCGCATGCCGGCTGGGGACTGGTCGACAGCCGGTTCCATCCGGTCAAGGCGGTGGCGAGCGCCGGAACCCTGCCCATCCTGATCACGCGGGTGGGGCGGGAGGCCCCGGAGATCGCCGTCACCGTCGAGGAGTTCCTGACCGCGGCCGGCACCTGCGGGGCGGACGTCGAGGTGATCGACGTCCCCGACGGGCGCCACGCCTTCGAGACCCTCGACCCGACGGAGGAGTCGCGCCAGGCGGTACGGCGAGCGATGCGAGCGGTGCTGGTGCACGTGAGGGGCTGACCGAAATAAGCCGTACAGCCGCGAAAGCCTCAAAAGCTGCATATGTCCATGAAGGAGGATAATAAGGAATTATCCGCCGTCATGGAGGCCGATTTCCTCGGTTTCCTTTCCCCGACGGACGGCGAGAAGGACGGACGATGTTCCAGGAGCGCAAGGAGCGCCGTCACGCCAATAGAGCGTTCGACCACGGCGAAGGTGTGACCCGCTATCGGATGCGGCAGAAGATGATCTCCATCGGAGACGACTACTGGATCGACGACGAGTCCGGTGACCACCGTTACAAGGTCAACGGCAAGGCACTTCGGGCGCGGCGGACCTACCACATCGAGGACCCCGGTGGCCGGCGAGTCGCCACGGTGCAGAGCAGGCCGTTGAGGATCAAGGACTCGATGGCGATCGACGATGCCGAGGGGAACCGTGTCGCCCTGGTCAAGAAGGCCGTGATCGGTCCCCTGCGAGACCGGTGGCGGATCAAGCAGGAGGACGGCGACGACCTGTCGGTGCACGGCAACATCCTCGACCACGAGTACACGATCGAGCGGGACGGCTTCAAAGTGGCCGAGGTGTCGAAGAAGTGGTTCCGCGTACGGGACACCTACGGCCTCGACGTCGGCCCGGGCGTCGAACACACCACCGTCCTGGCGGCCGCGATCGCCATCGACGCCATGGCGCACCCGGGAGACTGAGCGGGACCTGGGCACGGCCGGGGAACAGTGACGCGGGCCGGGCCGTCCGAAGACGGCCCGGCCCGCGGGCATGGGAGGTGTCAGGGAGTTCTGCGCAGCGCCACCACGTCGATCTCCACGAGGATGCCCATCAGTTCGGAGCCGACCGTGGTGCGGACCGGACGCGGGTCGCCGAAGTGCTCCCGGTAGACCCGGTCGAAGCCCGGGAAGTCACGGTGCACGTCCTGGAGATGGACCGTCGCCTTCACCACGTCGTCCAGCGTGAGCCCGTCCGCGGCGAGGAGGGCGCTCACGTTCGCGAGGACCTGACGGGTCTGCTCCTCGATCGTGTCGCCCAGCTCGCCCGTGACCGGGTCCTGCGGACCGAACCCGGAGGTGAACAGGTACGGGCCCGCAGCGATGCCCTGGCTGTACCCGCCGATCGGCGCGGGAGCACCGGCCGTGGTGACGGCTCGGCGGCCGGTGCGGAGACTGTCGGTCGTCACCTCGTCAGGTCTCCCTCGCGCGCGTTGACCTCGGCGTAGTGGCGGAGCTTGCCCTCGTCGACGGTGACGCCGAGACCCGGGCCGTCCGGCACCCGCAGGCTGCCGTTCTCCAGCGTGAGCGGCTCGATGATGTCGTCCGCGTGCAGGTAGTACATGGAGTCGATGGCGCGCGACAGCACGGGGGTACTGGCGACCACCGCGAGATGCGCGGCCGTGGCGATGCCCAGTTCGCCTCCGCTGTGCAGGTTCATGCCGAGGCCGAACGTCTCGCAGTGCGCGGCGAGCGCCTTCGTCGGAGCGATGCCGCCCCACTTGTAGACGTCACCGTGGATCACGTCGACCGCGTTGAGGCGCACCGCGGGCGCGAAGTCCTCGAAGCGGACCACACACATGTTGGTGCACAGGGGGATGCGGACCTTCTGGCGGACCTGGCTCATCCCCTCGATCCCGACGCAGGGATCCTCCAGGTACTCCAGGTCCAGCTCCTCCAGGGCGATGCCGGCGCGTATCGAGTCCGGCACGGACCAGGCGGCGTTCGGGTCGACGCGCAGATTCACCTCGGGCAGCGCGGCACGCACCGCCCGCAGGATCGCGACATCGCCCTGGACGTCCTTGGTGCCCTTGAGCTTCACCGCCGTGAAGCCGCCCTCGGCCACCACGCGCTCGGTGTGCTCGGCGAGTGCGCGCGGCAGGCCGGCCGCAGCGGTGCCGGGCGCGTCGGCTCGCGTGATCAGCGCGGTCAGCGGTACCTCGTCGCGGACCGGGCCGCCCAGCAGATCGGTCACCGACTGTCCGGTGGCCTTGCCCATGGCGTCCCAGCAGGCCACGTCGATCGCGGCCAGGGCCGCGTACCCCAAGTATCCGTAGAAGAACGGCACCATGTGATGACGGCGGTGGAAGGACTCCAGGGCGAACGGGCTGGTGCCGATCAGGTCCTCGGCGAGGTCGCGGACGATCGCGGCGACCGGCCGGCCCCACATCGTCTCGCCCCAGCCCTCCACGCCGGTGTCCGTCCTGATGCGTACGACGGTGCGTGTCTCCCCGGTCTTCGTCTCGAACGAGCTGGTGAACGGGTTGACCAGCGGCAGGTTGACGACGTGGACGTCGACCTCGGTGATCTTCATGAACCATTCCTTACGTGTGCGGGGGTGGAGGTCATGCGAGGGGGCGCGTCGCGCTGTCGAAGGCGAGCACCGCGCGGGCCAGGCCGCGGGCACGCCGGTCGAGCAGGCGCTCTCCGTGCGCGGCGTCCGCGCCGGCCGCGTCGTCGGTGGCGCCGCCGACCCGTTCCCACTCGCCGTGCCGCTCGACGGTCAGGCCGGGGTAGGGCGGCTTGTCGAACAGCGGCGGCGGCTCGACCGGCGCGTGCCGGGCCCGCCCGGCGCGTACCAGGGCCGGCTCCGCGGCCAGCATCAGCGAGGTCTCGAACCATCCGGCGTGCCCAGGCACCAGCTCCGCGTGCCGCTCCTCCGGGGCGTCCGCGTCCGCAGCGGGTTCGCCGGTGTCGTCGAGCGTCCAGTACGAGCAGGCGGCAGCCGTGACGTCGGCGCGCAGCGCGAACCGCTTGACCGCGAGGCGCATGATCTCGTCGTTGCCACCGTGTCCGTTGACGACGAGCACCCGGCGGTAGCCGCAGGCGGCCAGCGAATCGAGGAGCTCGTCGAGGACCAGGCCGAGGACCGGCGCGGACAGCGTCAGTGCCGCAGCGAAGAGATGGTGCGGACTGTGCCCGTACGGCAGGGTCGGCAGGCGTACGAGATCGGGCACGTCCACGCCCGCGTCCGCCCGCTCGTCGAGCAGGTCCAGGGCGCGGGAGACGACGGCGTCGGCGAGCATGGTGTCCGTGCCCATCGGCAGGTGCTCGGCGTGCTGCTCCTGCGAACCGATGGGCAGGACGGCGATCGCGGAGGGAGCCGCAGCCCGCGTCTCGCGCCACGTGGCCTCGGTCAGATTCCGGTGGGTCATGCCGGTGTCTCCCCGGTCCGGGGGCATGACAGAGTCGGCGCATGGCGCATGAACGTATTCCTTTGCGGTTGGTACCCGATCCGCAGCCGGGGGAGCCGGCCGGTCGGGACGTCGGTGTGCTGGGCGCCGTCGAAGTACTGCCCGGACTGGTGCGTGCCGCGCTGCTCACCCGCACCGGGGCCGTACGCGAGCGGACGCAGACCCGCTTCGACGCGGGCAGCGCGGACCCGGCCGTGGTCGACGCGGCGCTGCGGGAGGTGGCCGCGGTGTTCGCAGGACAGGATCTGCTCGGCGTGGGCGTGGCCGCCGCCGGGGTGGTGGATCCGGCGGCGGGCCGGATCATCGAGGTGAACGACGCCCCGGCGCTGCGCGGCTACCCGGTGGCCGAACGGCTCGCGGAGACGGCCGGCGCCCCGGTGCGGATCGAGCACCGGGCGCGCGTCCAGGTGCTCGGCGACCGCTGGTTCGGCGCGGGCCGCGGCCGGCGCTCGTTCGCCTCCGTCGCGACCGGTGAGGTCCTCGGCGTCGGAATCCTGTACGACGGGGAGGTGCTGGCTCCGGCCGGTGGGCGCAGCGGCGCCCATATGACGGTCACCGCGAGCGGCGAGCTGTGCACCTGCGGGCGGCGCGGCTGCTGGAAGACCGTGGCGACGACCCGCTGGCTGCGCGGGCGTGCCGCCGAGCACGGGCTCGCGCCCGAGGCGGCCTCCCTGGCAGCTCTGACGGCGTCCGGCACTCCGGCCGCGGCCGAAGTCGTCGCGCAGTACGCGGAGAACCTGGTGCTCGGCCTCGCCACCGTCCAGCAGCTCTTCGCGTGCGGGCTGTTCGTGCTGCACGGGGAGGCGCTCGACGGCGGTGAGCCGTTCCGGCTGATGGTCGAGTCCCGGCTGCGCGCCGACACGCTCGGCGGCGGGGAGATGCCCACCGTGATCCTCGGTGAGGCAGAGGACACCGGCGCGCTGCTCGGGGCGGCGGGCCTCGTCCTGTCGGCGCCCCGGCCCTAGGGCGTGTTTCGAAAGTCCCGCCTGTCCGGCGACGCCTGGCACGCACGCTCGCCGCGTTGTCGGGATCACCCCGATACGCCCAGTATCGGG
>NZ_JBEXXX010000052.1:0-56417 GCF_040630635.1 Streptomyces sp. NPDC005761
GGCGGGGCCCGCCGTTGTTTGCCGCCCCCACCGGACCCCCCTGGGGGGGGCCCCCCGGGCAGGCGCGGGGGCCCACGCCGCATGTCGGCGTTCGGAGGCGCCGGCTCTCGGCTCTGCAACGGTGTCGACAAGCCGGACGCTTCGGCAACGAGAGAGGCCGGGCCTCAGTGGACGGCCGCGTCCGGAGCCGTGGCTTCCGCCACCTGCTCGCGCGTCCTGCGGAGCAGTCGCAGGGGCGCGTACACCACGAGCGCCACGAGGAACGCGACGTAGTAGGCGAGGTCCGCGCCGTGCAGCGCTGCGGCCACCGGCCCCACGTACAGGCTCGTGTCCATGAACGGCACCGCCGCACCGAAGGCCACGACGAATGCCGTGAGGGCGGGCCACCACGGCTGCGGGCGGGCGCTCTCGACAGCCGGATCGAACGGAGCGCCTCCCCTGTCCGCGGCGCGTGCGAACCAGTCGACGGCCACCACCGCCACGAAGCCCGGGATCCAGTAGCCGACGAACAGCAGGACGTTCTGAAAACGGGCCGTGGTGTCCGCGGCGTGCATCCACAGCACCAGGGGGAAGCCGAGTACGGCAGACAGAGCCGCCGCCGACGGGCGTGGGATGGGCACCCCGACCGTCTGGAGGGCCAGTGAGCCGCTGTAGTCGTTCATCGCATTGCTGCACAGCGCGGCCAGCGCGACGGCCAGCAGTCCGAACGCGCCGAGCGCGCCGCCCCCCAGCAGTTCGTCGACACCCCTCGCGGTCTGGTCGGTGAAGGCCGAGGCCCCCCACAGCCCGAGCGCCTGCACTGCCACGAAGGAGACCGAAATGCCGAGAAGCGTGTACCAGAACATGCGAGGGCGGGAGGCGGACCGCGGCAGGTACCGGCTGAAGTCGCTGGCGTACGGGGCCCAGGAAAGGGACAGGCTGAGAGCGATGGTGCTGGTGAGCACGAACGCGCCGGCGCGGTCGGCGCCGTGGACCGACCCGGTGGCGGTGGGGTGGACGCCGTCGAGGAGCTTGAGGGTCAGCACGACGAAGGCCGCGGCCAGCACGAAGGTCATGATCTTCTGCAGTCGGTGTATCGCCTCGTAGCCGAGCACACCGAGAACGCCTTGCCCCACCATCATGACGAGTACGCCCAGCCAGAACGGCCAGCCGCACAATCGAGCCAGCGCGTCCCCGCCGAAGAGGCCGATGAGCGCGTCCCACGCGACCGACGACAGCCACTGGAGCACACCCGGCACCGCGACTGCCCGGCCGAAAGCGAGCCGGGCCAGCGCCAGTTGTCCCGTTCCCGTGAGGCTGCCCCAGGTCCCGAGGTACGCGGTGGGTACGGCGCCCAGGAGGGTGCCGAGCACCACGGCCACCAGTGCGGTGGTGAAGTCCAGCCCGAGGACGATGCCGATCGTGCCGGTGAAGACGCCCGTCATCGTGAGGTTGGGGGCGAACCACACGGTGAACAGCCGTCCGGGTCCGCCGTAACGCTGCGCTGCGGGGACCGGGGCGATCCCGCGGGTCTCGATGCGCAGATCGCCGGCGGTGGGTGTCCGCCCGTCGAATACGGACGGGGGCGCGGCGCCCGCCGGTCCGTTCGGCGCAGGTGGAAATGACATGTATGACATCCCTCCGCCAGTGCTAACTGGTTCAGGTTCGACGGGTGTGATCTCAGCCCCGCTGGTCGGGGCACCCCGTGTCGGATTGCGTCGGCAAGGCTAACCCACGCGTTCGGGCCCGGCCGACAGGGCTCCGACCGGGCGTCGGCAGACCCGCTTCCGGGCTCGTGCGGCTCGGTCAGCAAGGTGTGTGCGTTCGCGAGTTGGCCCGGTGACGAGCGCCCGTCCGGGCCGGGCACGCGGCCCGGTCCGGGGCGCCGGCGACGCGGCGCCCCGTCCGGGCCGGTCAGCCCGTGGGCGTGGTCGGACCACCCGGTGGCACCTGCATTTCCACGGTGGAGATGACCCGGACGACGGACGGGTCGCGGGGGGCCGAACCGAACCCGAAGGTGACCGGCGGGTCTACGGGGGCGAGCTCGCCGAGATGCCTCCCTCCCAAGGTCGCGGTCGCTGCCCGGACACGGTGCAGGTCCCGGGCCCCGTACCACTCGCGACGGTCCGGGCCCGCGCTGCCCAGCGTGCGGACGCCCGGCAGCAGACGGGCGGGTACGTCGCAGACGGCGGCCCAGGTGCGGCTGCGGGCCAAGGGGGCGGGAACTGCGCACAGCAGTCGGCCCAGGACGGTCCGGGAACCGGTGACGAGGTCCAGCACGAGCGGCCCCGCCGTGACGTACCAACGGGCGGCGTCACGCCTGACCTCCACCGGCACCACCTCCACCCGTTCGAACCTGTAGGTGTCCGCGACGAATTCGGCGACCTGGCGGGAGGGGGCGAGCAGCCGGCGCTCGCCGTCCGGCTGCTCGATCATGACGTCGCTGAACGCCCCGAACGGGGACCGCGACCAGTGCCCCCATACGATCCGCGTCCCCGAGGCCGTCCCGACGGCTCCGATCCATCCGTCGAAGTGCCAACGCTCCTGTGCCATGGCCGACAGTCTGTCCTGCCCGGCCCCGGCCGAGCGGTACCGCCGCTCGCGCGTTCACGTACGAGGCGGCGGATCGTGCGAGCTGGCGCTCGGCGCGGCCCCGGAGGAAGGCGCACCTAACGCCCTCGTGCATGACACGAGGTCGTTGGCTCTTTTCGGGCGGCCGTACGTCACTCACCGCTCCGGAGCTGCCTCGTTCAACTCGGGTTCCAGGCCCTCGGCCATCGCGGTCCGGCGACGGCCGGTGTCGACGCGCCACGCTTCGAAGGCCCAGGCGGTCGACGCCACCACGGCGAGGCCGAGGAGCCAGCCGCCGACCACATCGCTGAACCAGTGCACGCCGAGCGCGACCCGTGTGAATCCCACGCCCAGCACCGAGAGCACCGACACGCTCCAGCAGAGCTTTCTGCGCCAGCCGCGGGGCACCAGCGGCAACAGCGCGAGCATCAGGACGGCGAACGACGTGGTGGCGGTCATCGCGTGACCGGAGGGGAACGAGAAGCCCGGTGCCTGCGCCACCGGGTCCGTCAGGGAGGGCCTGGCCCGCTCGACCACGACCTTGACGAGGAGTCCGGTCAGCGCACCGGCCACCGCTGTCACGCCGGACCATGCCGCCAGCCGCCAGGCGCGGCGCCAGAGCAGCCACGCCGTCAGCAGGGCGACCGCGCAGCGGAGCGTCGCCGGGTCCCAGACCCAGTCGGACAGGAAACGGAGCGTGCTCGTCCACGCAGGGTGTGCGAGCGCGGTCTCGTGCAGCCGGCGTGCCGCACCCGCGTCCACGACGCGCAGTGGGCGCCAACGGCCCTCGACGAGGACGAGCAGAAGGGCGAAGGGCACCGCGGAGAGCGCGGCGACGGCGACGGCACCGAGCAGCCGCACACCGAATCTGCGGTCGGCCTCCCCGGCATCGCGCCGACGACGGAGCATTCGTACCACCTCTCACGCTCCCGGATCGGGCTGGATGGGGCCGGGCCGCAGGGCCCGGACGGCTTCGAGCTGAGCGGCGAACGACAGACCGAGAAAGAGGGCGATGGACGTCAGATAGGCCCAGAGGAGCAGCGACATGAAGGCACTGAGCGGGCCGTAGATGGTGTCGAAGGAGCCGCTGATTGAGAGATAGAGACTGAGCAGCCATGTCAGGGCTGTCCACAGCACCAGGTAGACGGCCGCCCCGAACGCCAGCCAGGTGTAGCCCGGTTGGTTGCGCCGGGGGGAACGGCGGAAGATCGCGCTCGCGGAGATGAGCGCGAGCAGCAGCCCGCACGGCCAGCGCAGCAGATCCCAGGATTTTCCGGCGCCGTCGCCGAGATCGTAGACCGTCACAGCGGCTGCGGCCAGGTCACCGCCCACCACCATCAGGATGAACCCGATACCCAGCGGGATCCCGGCTGCCAGCGCCATCACCAGGCCCCGGAAGTACTTCTGGTGGAAGGGGCGGTCACGCTCCACCCCGTAGATCCGGTTGGCCCCGCGCTCGATCTGGCACATCGCGGTGGTGACGTTCACCAGCGAGAAGGCCAGCCCGAACCAGAGCGTGAGCTGGGAACCCTCCCCGGCGTTCCGACGGCTCCGCTCGAGCGCGTCGTCCACCACCTCGGCACTCGGACCCGCGGCGATGCGGTGGATGGTCAGTTCCGCCAGCTTCCCCACGTTTTCCGTATGCAGTGAGCCGGACAGTCCGACGAAGGCGATGGCGAGGGGGATCACCGCGAGAACGGTCTGCAGGGCGAGCGCACGGGAGTGGCTGAAGCCGTCGGCGTAGCGGAAGCGGACGAACGAGTCACGCACCAGGGGCCAGCGGCCGTAACGGCGCAGCGAGGCCAGCGCCTCGTCGGCGGAGAGCTCGTCGCCTGACATGTCGCGGGTCTGCGGGACCCGGGTCGCCGTACCCATGTCACTCACCCCCCGACGGCAGGAGCACGGTGAGGGCCCCGGGCTCGACCTCGGCCACGAGCAGCCGGCCCGGCCGGACCGGATCTCCGTCGATCTCGCGCGGCTGCTCCGAGGCGAAGCGGAGTTCGACGCGGCGGAAGGCGAAGTACTCCACCGGTGTGCCGGTGGAGTCCCCGTCGGCGGGAGGGAAGCTGCCCTGTGCGGAGGGGCGAGACGGTTTCGAGCGGCCGCGCAGCAGTATGCCGACGGCACGCAGCCAGCCGGTGGGCCCGTGGGGGTCGAAGACGGCCAGATCGAGCAGGCCGTCGTCGGCCTCGGCGGCCGGGACGAGGGCCGCGCCGCCCTGCACCCTGCCGATGTTGGCGAGGAGCACCATACGGGCCGTGCGGTGCAGGACCGGCCCGCCGTCCAGCCGGATCGATACGGACATCCGGGGCGCGCGCAGACTGCTGATACCGGCTACCACGTAGGCGGGCCAGCCCAAGGCTGATTTCGCGCGGTCTCCGGTGTTCGCCAGCATCGCGGCGTCCAGGCCGGCGCCGGACATGGCGGTGAAGCGCGTGGCCGGGAGGGAATCGCCCTCGATCCGCCCGAGGTCGATCCGGCGAGCATCGCCCGACAGCGCGGCGGCCAGGGCATCCGCAGGTTTGAGGGGGAGGCCCAGGTTCCGCGCCAGCAGATTGCCGGTGCCGCAGGGGACCACAGCCAGGGGAACTCCTGTGCCGGCCAACGCGTCGGCCGTCGCCCGGACGGTGCCGTCGCCGCCGCAGACCACCACCAGCGAGGCGCCCGCGCCGACCGCTGCGGTGGCCTGGCCACCGCCCGGGTCATCAGCGGTGGTGGAGACGAACTCCGCTGCGTGATGGCCGTGCTGCTCCAGAACCAGCCGCAGACGGTCGCGTTCCGCATCGTCCGTCACGGTCGGGTTGACGATGACGACGGTGTGGCCCGGCACGCGTTCGGAGCGGTCCTCCGCGGCCTTCAGCGCGACCTCCATCGCGTTCGCGGGAACGGGGGCGGGGCTGGCGCCGCCGGTCATGAGGTTGCGACCGACGATCAGGAGCGACAGGCTGCCGTTCAACAGCCCGCCCAGGACGTCGGTGGGGTGGTGCATCCCCCGGTAGAGGCGTGCGACCGCCACCAACAGCGGTACGAGGAGCAGCAGTACGCCGACCGCCTTCCGCCAGGGACCCCGGATCCGCGAAAGGACCAGCACCGCGAGGCCGCCGTAGAGCGCCGTGGCGGCGCCGGTGTGGCCTGAGGTGTAACTGGCCGTCGGCGGTGACGGGTCGAGGCGCTCCACATCCGGCCTGTCGCGGTCCACGGACACGGTGATGACCAGGAACACGAGCGCCTGGAGCGAGACGGAGACGGCGAGGAACACCGCCTCACGCCACCGCGGCAGCCGCGGTATCAGAATCAGTCCCAGACAGGTCAGGGCGGTGATGATGACCACGGTGGCGGTGTTGCCGGCCTCCGACGCGAAGAGCGACACGTCGCTGAGAGCCGCGCTGCGCATTTGCTCGAAGCCCTCGTTCACGCGGTCCTCGATGGTCAGTGGGTATATCCCACCGGCCGGTCCGGTGATCAGAAGGCCGAGACCCACCATCAGCGCGGCCTGGCAGATGGTCAGCGCGCCGATCCGGACGGCGGCAGCGCCGCGGCCACTGGTCAGGGCGGGCGAGCGGCCGGGGCGGGAGACGGCACCGTTCTCGGCGGTGCGATGGACCGGTCTTTCCGGCAGTGCGGTGGGCATGACGCTCCCCGTGTTCGGCACTGCGCTACGGCAGTGAGGGTCGGGCGCGGGCTCAGCCCGCCAGGTGCTCCGCCGTCTGCCCCGAAAACCGCCCGTCAGGCATGCCGCACCATGCTGTCGGCCTGCTGCCTGTCGCCCGGTCCGGATCGAAGCGCGGCCACCGACGTTTCTTCTCCCGGTCGGCAAGGTCCGCCCCGGCTGCTCGGACTTCGCCCTCCGCCGGCCGCGGCTCCGGCAGGCTCACCGTCCGGTCGGCGGCACGCTCATCGCCAGGAGCGCGGTGTCGTCGTCGAGTCCTTCGCCGAACGATTCCAGGAGTGCGGTGAGTGCCTCGACGGCACCGGTGGCCGAGGCGGGTGCGAGGGCTCGGGCGAAGTCGAGGAGGGCTTCGTCGCCATAGCGTTCGCCCGTGTCCGGGGTACGCGCCTCGGTGAGACCGTCGGTGTAGAGCAGCAGGGTGTCGCCCGGTCCCAGATCCACGCTGACCGTGGTGAACTGGGCGTCCACAACCACTCCGACCAGCTGGCCGCCCGGTGTGGGCCGGTAGTCGGCGCTGCCGTCGGCACGCAGCAGCACGGCAGGGGGGTGCCCGCCGCCGGCCATGACGACATGGAAGCCCGTGTGGTTCTCCCCGGGTGTCAGCAGGCCGAAGATCACCGTGCAGAACCGCGGTTCGTCGTCCTGCGCCTGGTGGTTGAGAGCGGTGTTGAGATTGGCGAGCACCGTCGCCGGCACGGGATCGGAGACCGCTGCGGCTCGCAGGGTGTACCGCGCCAACGACGTCACCACGGCCGCGTCGGCACCCTTGCCGCGTACGTCCCCCATGAAGAAGCCCCAGCGGCCCTCGGCCAGCGGGAAGAGATCGTAGAAGTCCCCGCCCACTTCGTCGGAGGAGGCGAAGTGGTAGTGCGCGGCGACGTCCAGGCCCGGAACCGGTTCGAGCGCCGGTGGGATCAGGGTGCGTTGCAGTGTCGTGGCGAGGCGTTGCAGGCGTGCGCGGTCGCGGTCCGCTTCCTGGCGGGCCCGCAGGAGCTCCTGCTCGTACGTACGCCTGTCCCGTGCATCCAGGAGGGTGGTGCGGATCAGCAGCGGTTCGCCGTCGTGGTCCTGCTTGACGACGGAGGTGGCCAGGACGGGCAGCCGGCTGCCGTCGGTGGCCTTGAGCTCAAGGGCGATGCCGCTGACCTCGCCCTGCATGTGCAGCAGGGGCGCGAAGTGCGTCTCGTGATAGAGCCTGCCGCCGACGGTCAGCAGGTCGGAGAACTTCTTGTGGCCCACCAGCTCCTCCCGGCGGTAGCCGAGCCACTTCAACAGCGTTCCGTTGACCTTGGCGATCCGTCCGTCCATCAGTGTGGAGAGGTAGCCGCACGGCGCGTTCTCGTACAGGTCCTCCGCACTGTCTTCCAGCAGGGCGGAGAACGACAGCTGTTCCTGCTCGCGGTCACCCGCCGCCCACCATCCGTCGGTCCCCTCGCCGCCCGGGCGCACCGTCACGGCCCCTGCACGAAGGCGATGATCGCCTCGGCCGTCTCCTCGGGAGCGCTGAGCTGGGGGCAGTGTCCCGTCGAGTCCAGGGTGACCAGTCGACTGCCGGGAATCTGCGCGTGGACGAAGGCACCCACCTCACGCGGGGCGATCGTGTCGCGGGCGCTCTCGGCGATGAGCGTCGCGACATTCACCTTGGCGAGATCCGAGCGGTTGTCGGAAAGGAAGGTGGCCCGCGCGAATACCCGGGCCATCTCAGGATTCGTTCGGCAGAAGCTGTTGGTCAGCTCCTCACCCAACTCGGGTCGCTCCGGGTTTCCCATGATCACCGGTGCCATCGTCGCGGACCAGCCGAGGTAATTGCTTTCCAGCGAATCGAGCAGTTCGTCGATGTCCTGCTCGCTGAATCCGCCGATGTAGTCCCCGTCGTCGATATACGACGGGGACGGGGTGAGAAGGACCAGCTTCTCGAAAAGCCGGGGCTCCCGCACGGCGGCAAGGACACCGATCATGGCGCTGACCGAATGCCCGACGAAGACCACCGGCCCGAGGTCGAGCTCCCGGCACATCTCGATGACGTCGTCCGCATAGCCATCCAGCGTGGAGTACCGCTCGGGGTCCCAGGCGGACGGGTCGGAGCGCCCCGCCCCCACGTGATCGAAGAGGACCACCCGGAAACGCTCCTCCAGCCTGGGCGCGACGAGACGCCACAGGTTCTGATCGCATCCGAAACCATGGGCCAGCATCACCACCGGTCCGCCGTCCCGGCCCGTCACCGAAATGCGGTTTCTTGTCCGGACGTCCATAGGAACATCCTGACACTCCCCGCACGTGACGGCCTGCTCAGCCGGCAAGGGGTGTCCGGGCCCCTCGTCGCGGCACTTCCGTAGCTGCCGCCCTTCAGCCCGCTTCGGCAGGCGCGGTCCCTCCGGCGGGCACCAGGCGAAGGGTCACGATCTGGAAGGGGCGCAGGGACAGCGTCACTCCCGATCCGTGGACGGCCGGAGCGGGCTCACCCTCCAGATCCCGTTCCAGCAGATCCGTGATCCGTGCGGAGACCACGGGGAAACCGGCCATGAGAGTGGTCCGCACACGTCCGCCTCCGGACTCGTAGAGGCGGACGACCACGTCGCCCGAACGGTCGTCCGCCAGCTTGACCGCCTCGATGACGACGCCCTCCTCATCGACCCGCACCAGCGGTTCCACGGCCGCGCCGCCCGGGACGGTCCTTTCGGGCAGGTTGAAGTGATACCCCTCGCGGATCGCGTCGTGGAGGCCCGCGCCGAGGACCAGTGCGTATCGCAGACGGTGTGCACCCCGGTCACAGTCCGGATCCGGGAAGAGCGGGGCGCGCAGGAGCGAGATCCGCGCCGTCGTGGTCGTTCCGCCGTCGGGGCGCACGTCCCTGGTCACGTCGTGACCGTAGCTGGAGTCATTGACCAGGGCGGCCCCCCAGCCGGGCTCCGCGAGGTGCAGGTAGCGGTGGGCACAGATCTCGAACCGGGCACTGTCCCACGAGGTGTTGGTGTGCGTGGGGCGCCGGACATGACCGAAGGGGATCTCGGCGCTGGACTCCGCCGCGCGCACGTCGAGCGGGAAGGCCGCCTTGAGGATCTTCTCGCACTCCTGCCAGTCGATGTCCGTCTCGATGTCGAGGCGCCGGCTGCCCTCGTCGAGGCGCAGCACCTGGGTGATGCGGGAGGCGTCGACCCTGCGTACGACCCGGACGCCGCCGGGGACCGCGCTGACCTCGTCCGCCCCGGTCAGGTCCCTCGCGGTGTTGCGGTAGAACGGGTCGACGTCCCAGGCGTCCCACTGGTTCGGGAAGTCCTGGTGCAGTTGGAGGAGGTTACCGACCGCACCGGGCGCCAGCGCCTCGCGTCCGGCCGTCAGGTCAAGGGCAGACGTGACCAGGCCCCGGGCGTCCACCGTGATGCGTACGAGGCCGTTGTCCAGGACGAACCCGCCGTCCCCGGCCGGCAGGGCGGCGACCGGGCGGGCTGCCCGTGGACGCGGTGAGCCGCCGAGCGCGGGGATGCCGTCGCGTGCGTGCGGTGCGGCGTTGAACACGGTCTCGCCGACTGCCTCGCCCCCGCCGGCGGTCCCGTTCCCGCTCGCCGCGAGGCTGCGCTGGGCGGCCTCGATGACCTCGCCGAGCTCCCGGGCCACCTCCGCGTACGCCTCCTCGGCCTCACGGTGCACCCAGGCGATCGACGTGCCGGGCAGGATGTCGTGGAACTGGTGGAGCAGCACGGTCTTCCACACCCGGTCGAGCAGTTCGTACGGGTACGGCCGGCCGGTGCGCAGGGTCGCGGTCGAGGCCCACAGTTCGGCCTCCCGAAGCAGGTGCTCACTGCGCCGGTTGCCCTGCTTGGTGGCGAGCTGGCTGGTGAGTGTGCCGCGGTGCAGCTCCAGGTAGAGCTCGCCGACCCAGACGGGGGCGTCCACGTACTCCTCCCGGGCCTTGGCGAAGAACTCCTCGGGACCTTCCATCTCCAGCCGGGCCGAGCCCTCCAGATCCTCCAGCCTCCGCGCACGTGCCAGCATCTCGCGGGTGGGGCCCCCGCCGCCGTCGCCGTAGCCGAAGGGAACGAGGGAACGGTTGGCTGCGCCCTTGTCCCGGAAGTTGCGCTCGGTGTGTCCGATGTCGGCACCTGAGAGGTCACCGTTGTAGGAGTCGACGGGAGGGAAGTGGCTGAAGACACGGCTCCCGTCGATGCCCTCCCACCAGAAGGTGTGATGGGGGAAGGCGTTGGTGGTGTTCCAGGAGATCTTCTGGGTGAGGAACCAGTCGATGCCGGCCAGCTTCATCAGCTGGGGCAGGGCCGCGTTGTATCCGAACGTGTCGGGCAGCCACATGTCCTTCGTCTCGACCCCGAACTCCTCCAGGTAGAAACGCTTGCCGTGCACGAACTGCCGGACCAGCGACTCCCCGCCGGAGAGATTGGTGTCGGGCTCCACCCAGAGGCTGCCGGTGGGCAGGAACTGGCCGCTGCGCACCTTCTCGACCACGCGGGCGAACACCTCGGGCCGCTGCTCCTTGAGCCAGGCGAGCTGCTGTGCCTGCGACATGACGAAGCGGAAGCCGGGGTGGTCGTCCATCAGGGCGGTGACGTTCGAAACGGTCCTGGCCGCCTTGCGGACCGTCTCGCGTACGGGCCAGAGCCAGGCCGTGTCGATGTGGGCGTGGCCCACCGCGGAGACGCGGTGGGCGCTCGCGTGTGCGGGGGAGGAGAGGGCGGGGGCGAGGAGCTCGCGTGCGTGCGCGGCGCTCGCGCCGATCGCGCGGAGGTCGATGACGTCCAGGGCACGGTCCACGGCGTGGGCCAGTTGCCGGCGCCGGGTGGAGTCCTCGGGCAGTTGGTGCATGAGACCGCCGAGCACGTCCAGATCCTGTACGAGTTCCCAGACGACGGAGTCGAAGAGGGCGAAGTCCGTCCGGCCCAGCCGGTAGAGCGGCTCGTCCGGTGCCGGATCGCCGCGCAGCCAGGGTGCGACACCGCCGGACCGGGTCGGGACGAAGGGGTCGCCCCCTGCACCGGAGTCGAAGATCACCGGATTGGCCGCGGCCTCGATGTAGTGGACGAACTCCTCGCCCCCGCAGGCGTGTTCGGCGACCGGGATCCACGCATTGCGGGGATTGAGCGCCTTGACCGGCGTGCCGTCGGCGCGGTACACGAGGCCCTCGGCGGAGAAGCCCGGCTGGGTGGTGCCGAAGCCGAGGTCCACGACCGCCTCGACCCGCTGTCCGGCCCAGGCGGCAGGAACAGTGCCGCTGATCCGGAACCAGCTGGTGGACCAGGCCGGCCCCCACATCGCACCGGTGCGGACCGGTTCGTACGGCGCTGCTATTCCTTCAGGCACGGGCACAGGCTCGCCGGCGACGTTCCATATCGCGACGTCCAGCGGAAGGCTCTCGCGGTACACCGCGGGCCGCAGGCGCTGGTCGAGTACACGGGCGAGCCGGCGTTCGGTGACCGTTCGGTCGTGGTGCATGGGATCTCCGTGGGGAGTGCGAGGAGGCAGAAGGGCAAGCCGGTGCCGTGGAAGGGGCGGCAGGGGCTGGGTCAGCGCGTCCCGTAGCGGATGACGTGGGTGGGCACGACGGTTCTGCGGGCCGGGATCGCCTCGGCGGACGAGCCGTTGATCCGGTCGATGAGCATCTGGCCCGCCCGCCGGCCGATCTCGTCGGCGTCGTACGAGACGATGGTCAGCGGCAGACCGAGGACGTCCGCCAGATCGAAGTCGTCGAAGCCGGCGAGCGCGACCTGTCTGTCGAGCGCCCGTACGGCCCGGATGGCTCCCTGCGTCAGACGGTTGTTGGTGCAGAAGAGGGCCGTCGGCGCGTCGGGTGCGTCAAGGAGCGCGCGTGCGGCGGCCTCGGCGGTGGGCACGTCGGTGAGGCCGCGTCGCACCTGGCTCTCGGCGGGCTCGATCCCGGCGCTCTCGTGGGCGGCCCAGTAGCCGCGGAACCGTTCCGCGCCGGTGTACAGGGCCGGCGGGTTGCCGAGGAAGCCGATGCGGCGGTGACCGTCGGCGATGAGCTGTCCGGTGGCCTGTTCGGCGCCGCCGAAGTCGTCGACCAGGACGCAGTCCGCGTCCATTCCGGCGGGTGGCCGGGACGCCAGGACGATCGGCATGCCGCGCAGCGCCGCCGGCGCGAGGTGACGATGACTGCTGCCCGCCGGCACGACGATCATGCCGTCGACCTGACGGGACGCCAGGTCCTCGACGAGCCCGCGCTCCTTGTCGACCTGCTCCGCGGTGTTGCTGAGCAGCACGCGCAGGCCGTGCTCGGACGCCACCTCCTGCACACCGAGAGCCAAACGCGAGTAGAACGGGTTGGCAAGGTTGGTGACGACCAGTCCGATCATCCCGCTGCCGCCCAGACGGAGGCTGCGCGCCGTCTCGTTGCGCCGGTAACCGAGTGCCTCGACGGCGGCGAGCACGCGCTCCCGTGCGGCCTCGCTGACCCGGGAGTCGTTCTTGAGTACCCGGGACACGGTCATGGCGCTGACACCCGCGCCGGCGGCCACGTCGCGCATCGTCGGGGCGCCGCCGTCGCCCGGTCGGTGCTGTGCCATGGGCGGTTCTCCTGCGGGATCGTCGTGCGGCCGGTGAGTGGCGAACGCCGTCATTCTAGGTCCGCACCGGGGGAGTGCCGGCGGACCTGTGCAGAGCCCAGTGGGCGGCGCCGATGAGCGGTGCGTCGGCAGGGCGCAGCGCCGTGACGGTCAGGGGCGCGGTCCCCGGAGCCCACGACTCGAAACCCTCGCGGACGGCTGGTCCCACGAGGTCCCACGAGCCGGCCATCGATCCTCCGACGACCATGAGGTCGGGCCGGAACCGTTCGCACCAAGGGGCGAGCGCCCGCCCGAGCGCACCGAAACAGTGCCGGACGGTACGCAGGGCGTGTGCGTCCCCTGCGCGGGCCGAGCCGGCGATGTCGTGCACGTCCGGGAGGCGGTGGGCGTCGGCTACCGCGGCGGTCCGGGCGTAGAACCTGCGGATCGCCCGTCGCGAGACCACCTCCTCCAGGGGGAGCCCGTCGACGTCGAGCCGGTGCGCCCTGCCGCCGGGCGGCACGTCGGGGCCCTCCACGACAGGGTGCCCGCCGTCCAGGAAGGAGGAGCCGACGCCGGTCCCCAGCGTGATGCACACGGCCCGGCGCCGCCCGGCGGCCGCGCCCGCCCGGTACTCGCCGATGGCGAACGCGTCGGCGTCGTTGACGAAACTGATGCCGCTCGGGGCTCCGGGGAGCCGGCTCAGCAGTTCCGCGCCCACGTCCACACCGTGCAGCGACTCGAACTTGCCGATCCCCCGGAAGCGCCCGACACCGGCGGCGTAGTCGAAGGGACCCGGTATCGCCACGCCCCAGTGGGCAGCCGCCGGGACGTCCACGCGGTCGGCGACGGCGGCGATCGCGTCGAGGAGGTCACCGGCCGGCGCGTCGGCGGGGACCGGTTGCCGTACGGCCGAGAAGGGGACGGGCAGTCCGCCCTGGGTGTCGATGACCGCGGCCGTCACATGGGTGCCGCCGATCTCCAGCACGGGAACGTGGCTCATACCTGCGTCACCAGGGACTTCACCACGTGCACCGGCCGACTGCCCACGGGGTGCAGCCGGTAGGGCCCGACGGACGCGGGCACGGTGAGGGTCTCGGCGAACGCGAGCTCATGGCGGAGACCGCCGGCGGTCTCCACCACGATGCCCTCGCCGGCCGAGACGTTGAGGATGTGGAAGCGGCCCGCGGTGTCGTCCTCGGCGGCTGCCGGTCCCTCGATCACGAAGCGGTGCACCGCGTAGAACATGCCGGGCAGCGCGCCGACGACTTCCTCGCGCCAGCCCTGGCCCTCGCGCAGGGTCCGGGGCTGCTGGACGAGGTCCTTCAGGACGTCGTCGCCGCGCCGGGCGGTGTCCAGGTTCGCGAACCCGTGCGCGTACGAGAGCGGTCGAGGTGCACCGGAGGTGCCCTTGCGAAGCCAGTCGTAGAAGCGCAGGGAGTAGAGGTAGGGCGTGGCGCTGATCTCCAGGACCAGATTGCCCTCGCCGGAGGCGTGCGGGGTGCCGGCCGGGATCATGAAGAGCTGTCCGGCCTCCGCCGGGTGCTTCATGACATGGTCCTCGACGCGCAGCGGGAGCCCGTCCGCCGCGGCTGCCTCGACCTCCTTGCGCATGACGTCCACGTCAGTACTGTCCCGCAGTCCCAGATAGACCTGGGCACCGGGTTCGCTCGCGGTCACGTAGTACGTCTCGTGCTGGGTGTACGGCCAGCCGAACGTTTCGCGCATGTACTGCTCCTGCGGATGCAGGTGCAGGGACAGATTGCCACCGCCGACCGTGTCGAGGTAGTCGAACCGGATGGGGAAGGACGTGCCGTAGCGGCGGTGGACGTCCGGGCCGAGGAACTCCTCGGGGTGGAGTTCGCAGAGCAACTGGAAGGGGATCTCCACCTGGGCCGTCTCGTCCTGGCCGACCAGGATCCCGGCCTCGGGGGCGATGAGCTCGTAGCCGAGGGCAGTGTTGCCGTTCCGTGGCTCGAAGCCCAGCTCCCGTGCGCCCCACTGCCCTCCCCATGGGGTGGAGTTGAAGAAGGGACGGGTGCGGACGGGTGCCGTCGCCAGTGCGGCGAGGGTGGCCCGCAGCGCGGCCCCGTCCAACGAGGCGGGGCCCTGTCCGCCCTGCATGTCGACCCATCGGTCGATCCGGGGGGCGAAGGCGTCGCGGTGCCGGTCCCCGACGGGCCAGTCGGTGTAGAAGAGGCTGCGCAGCTCACCGGGGGTGCGGGGGCGGCCGAGGTTGGCACCGAGCGGCAGCACCCCTCGGGTGACGGCCTCCTCGGCGTACCGCTTGGGCAGGTCGGCCCACCACAGCAGGTCGGGCTCGGCGAGAGCGGCTCCAGGACCGAAGACCAGAAGCACGCCGGTGTGTGGGCGCCGCTGAACGGGGGGCGTCGCGAAGAGGTCGCTCGGGGAGAACTCGGCGAGGGGCAGGAAGAACGGGTCCGCGTCCGCGTCCGGGACACAGAGCCGTTCGACGGCGTCCGCGGACCAGAGCTCTCGCACGTCGCGCAGGCTGACGTCGGTGCCCCGGGCGCGCAGTGCGGCGGCGAGAGAACCCGCGGCTTCCTCCCAGTCCAGGGCGGCGGGCCCGTCGAGGGCGAGGACGGTGGGAGTCGTCGGCAGGTCCGCCACGGCGGCCGCCCAGCCGGTGACGACGGTGCCGCCGGTGGCGGGGTAGCGCGGGTTGCGTTCGTAGGGACGGGGCTGATGCACAGATGCTCCTGAGGAAGGGGACCGGGCAGGCGTGAGAATGGTATCGATAACATTCCCCACGAACAAGATGTGTATGGCAGTGGTTCCAATGACTCCGCTCTGAACTGGGGATCTGTCGAAGTCTGGGAGAAACCCTTGTTTCCGTCTCATGGTGTCGTTAACATCCTGGCAACCCGGAGCGCACAGAGGAATGACGACGCGCATCCGGAGGATCTCCGCACCGCACCCCAGAGCCACGGATCCCCGCCGGGATCCAGAGGGAAGTGAACCCATGAGATCAACCGGCGGGACGACAGAGCAGTCGTCTCACCCGCTTCGCCGGCGCACCCTGCTGGCGGGCCTCGGAGCCGGCGCGGCGGCCGCGCTGGCCGGCGGCTGCGCACGGGGCGACAGCACGGCCTCCATTCCGGGTACGACGTCACTGGCCAACGACAACGCCACCTGGGACGCGGGATACGTGTCGGCCGGACGTGAGCTCAAGAAGCTCACCGGGTACGCGCTCCGCCCGCTGTCCAACCCGAACCCCACCGCCTACACCCAGGTCACGCAGATCTCCCTGCAGACGACCAAGGCGACGGACCTGATCAAGTGGCAGTCGGGTTACAACCTCAAGCAGCTCGCCCGCACCGGCAGCCTCAGCGACCTGACACAGATGTGGGACGCGTACGAGCGCAAGGGCTGGGTGACCAGGACACTCCGTGACGCCATGTCCTACCGGGGCGCGGTGTACGGGATGCCCCTCTACCAGTCGTACTACGTGCTGTTCTACAACACGGAGGTCTTCGACCGGCACGGGCTTCGGGCGCCGGAGACGTGGGACGAGCTGCTCCATACCGCCGAGGTCCTCAAGAAGGCCGGCATCACCCCCTTCGTCGCCACGCAGAGCGGCAACTGGCCCGCCTACGAATGGTTCGAGGAGCTCATCAGCAAGGTCGACCCGGTCTTCTACGCCGACCTGATCGCCGGCCGTGCCCGGTACACCGATCCGCAGGCGCACAAGGCCATGCAGATCTGGCAGGACTTCATGAAGAAGGGCTGGACGACCCCCGCCGACTTCGACCAGAACAACGGCCCGGCAGCGCTGAAGACCGGCAAGGTCGGGATGTTCCTGCACGGTTCCTGGCAGTCGCAGGGTCTGGCCGCCGCGGGGATGAAGCCGGGTGAGGACTTCGACGCCTTCGTCCTGCCTCCGGTCGATGCCTCCACCGAGCGGTCCGTGATCACCGAGGCCGGCGTCCTCGCCGTACCGGAGAAGGCGGTGTCGCACGACGCCGCCATGGCCAACGCGGCCCACTGGCTGCACCCCTCCGTCCAGCGCGTCTGGACGGACTTCCTGCAGGACGGCTCGGCCAACCCCGAGGCGGTCACCGCCAATCCGGTGCTGGCCCGCATCAAGGAGCGGGCCAGGCGCGAGCGCTGGACCGAGCTCCCCCGGTACGGCCAGTCCGGGCCTCCCAACCTCATTCAGGGAAACACCGACGACCTGGGCGCCTTCATGACGCAGGCCATGTCCCCCGAGGCGACTCTGCGCAGCATGGCGAGCCGGGCCTCCAAGGAGTGGGCCGCCTGGAACAAGGACGAATCATGACATCGGCAGTCGACAGCCGGCCCGCGGCGGCTCCTTCATCCGTGCCGCCATCCGTATCCCCCGTCCGCACACCCCCGCGAAGGCTGAAGGACAGGCTGGCCGGTGCCGGCTTCCTGGCGCCCGCCGTGCTCCTCGTCGCGGCCCTGCTCCTCACCCCGTTCGCGGTGACCCTGTACCGCGGCTTCTTCAGCGACGGCCGGGTCTCCTCCTTCACCTGGCTCACCAACTACGGGCTGTTCCTCAGCGATCCGGTCCTCGCGAAGTCCATAGAGAACACGCTGATGTGGGTGGTCGGCACGGTCGCCCTGCCGCTGGTCCTGGGCCTGGGCATCGCCGTGATGACCAGCCGGTCCGGGTGGTCCCGGGTGGCGCGCCTTCTCGTGGTCCTGCCGTACGCGATCTCCGGATCCGCCGTGGCCGTCGTGTGGAACTTCATCCTCACCACGGACGGCGCGGCGAACCAGGCCCTGCAGGCGCTCGGGCTCGGCTCGTTCGCCCAGGGCTGGCTCCTCGAATGGCCGGGCAACACCCTGGTCATGATCGTCGCCAACACCTGGCAGTCCACCGGGGTGGCGGTGATCCTCTTCCTGGTCGGTCTGCAGACCATTCCTCCGGAGACCCTGGAGGCAGCGTCGCTCGACGGCGCCGACGGCCTGCGGAAGTTCTGGTACGTCGTCATGCCGCAGCTGCGGACCGTGTCCGTGATCGTCGTCGGCAGCAGCCTGGTCAACGGGCTCAAGTCGTTCGACCTGATCTGGGTGCTGACCCAGGGCGGCCCCGGCCGCAACTCCGAGACCCTCGCGGTCTCGATGTACCAGGAGACATTCCTCGCGCTGCGTCCCGGCGCCGGGGCGGCGGTCGCCGTCGTCCTCACCGTCATCGTGCTGCTGGCCTCCTGGCTGTACCTGCGGCGCCAGCTGACCCCGAAAGGCGCATGAGCATGTCCACCCGCCGCATCTCCGCAGGAACGGCCGTCCGCAACACGGTCCTGGTCCTCGTCTCCCTCCTCTGGGCCGTGCCGACCTGGCTGCTGGTGGTCAACGCACTGGTACCGGCCGCCGAGTACGGCGGCAGCCCGCACTGGCTGCCGCACGGGGGCTTCGGCCTCTTCGACAACATGTCGCAGGCGTGGACCCGGGCCAGGCTGGGCCCGGCGATGGGCAACAGCCTGCTGTACGCGGTGACGAGCTCGGCCGCGGCCATCGTGGTGGCCACGACCGCGGCGTTCGCCACCGTGATCATGCCCGTGAAGCGCAAGACCCTGTGGTTCTGGCTGATCTATTCGGGCACGCTGCTGCCCCTCCAGGTCTTCCTGCGGCCGCTGTTCCTCGCGTACGCGAGCACCGGCCTCTACGACGCGCAGATCGGCCTGTTCCTGGTCTATGTCGCGGTGGCCATCCCGTTCGCGTACTTCATCATGCGCAACTTCGCCCAGACGCTGCCCGGTGAGGTGATCGAGGCGGCGAGGCTGGACGGCGCGTCCTGGTGGCGGGTCTTCTGGCAGATCCACGTGCCGCTGTCCAGGTCCGCGATGGTCGCCGCGTTCGTCTTCCAGTTCGTCGCCGTCTGGAACGACCTGCTCTTCGGGATCACCCTCTCCACCAGCCGCAACATCCGACCGGTGATGGCCGCGCTCGCCGAGCTCCAGGGCAACTACTCGAGCGTCGGGCCCCCGGTCGTCCTGGGCGGGGCCCTGCTCGTCTCGCTGCCGACCGTCGTCCTGTTCTTCTCCGCCCAGCGGTTCTTCGTCAGCAGTCTCAAGCTCGGCTGATACCGGCCGAGGCCGTACGCCCGAGTCCCCGCACCGACGCCCCGAGCCGACCCCCGAAAGGCAGGCACCCCGGTGAAGACCCCCGCCCGCACCGCTCTCGCGCTGGCCGCCGCCCCGCTGCTGTGCGCCGCCCTGTGTCCCCGGCCCGCTGCCGCCGCCCAACCGGCGGCGGCCCCGTGGAAGGACCGCGCGGTCCACACGTACGAGGCACTCCAGAAGCACCTCTACCAAGGGGTGGAGAACCACGGCCTCTATCAGGAGAAGGCCCCGCGCCCGAGCACCGACAACGCCCACTCCTACCTCTGGCCGATGCGCGAGGCGGCAGCCGCGACGGTCGACATGGCCGGCCTCCCCGGCACCGGCAAGAACTACACGGCGGACGCGGCCGAGCGCTTCACCACCCTGGAGCTCTACTTCGAGCCCCGCGACGGCCGGCCGGGCTACGACTCGTACCTCCCCGCACCGCTCGGCCAGGGCGGCGACGTCTTCTACGATGACAACTCCGTGGTCGGACTGTCACTGCTGGACCAGTACCGCGCCACCGGCGACACCACCTACCTCCACCGGGCCGAACTGACCTTCGACATCGTCGGCCGGGGCTGGGACGACGACCCGGCCAAGGAGTGCCCCGGCGGAATGGACTGGGTCGACTCCCCGGCCAACACCACGCGCGCCGCCAATGTGACAGGCCTCGCCGCCGAGCTGGCCGCGCGGCTCCACCAGGAGACGCACAAGGGCCGCTATCTGACGAGCGCACAGAAGTGGTACGCGTGGAACTGGTCCTGCCTGCGCGAGTCACCGGGGCTCTACCGCAACAGCCGGGGCGACGACGGCACCATCGATCCCACCCTGTGGACCTACAACTCCGGGGCCATGATCGGGGCCGCGACGGCGCTCTACCAGGTGACCGGTGACCGCTCGTACCTCGAGCGCGCCGTACAGGACGCGGACGGCTCGCTCACGTACTGGAAGCAGGGCGACCGTCTGCACGACCAGCCGGCGATCTTCAACGCGATCTACTTCGACAACCTCCGGATCCTTGCCGGGGTGCGCCCAGGGCAGGCCTACCGGCAGGTGGAGAAGGCCTACGCGGAGCGCACATGGAAGGAGAACCGGGACCCGTCGAACGGTCTCTTCCGCTTCCAGCCCTCGGGCGGCGGCGACTACGACGCGTCCGCCCCCGCGGAGACCCTCGAGCAGTCCGCGATGGTCCAGATCTTCGCAGGCCTCGCCACCGAGGGCTCCTGACCCCCGAGGCCGGCTTCACTTCACGTCCCGCCACCGCCCTCCGAACGTACCGAACCGGCACCACGCCAGAGCGGAGAACCCTCTCCATGCCCCGCCCCGACCTGTCCCGCCCCTCCTGGTGGGACTCCGACATCGCCCGTGACATCCTGCGCGACCGCGGGGTGAGCGCCACCGGCGTCCTCGGCGGACACGCCGTCCGGCTGTCCTGCGAGCCACTGCTGCGTCATGACGGCGACGGCGGACTCCTGCAGTCCGTACGGGTACGGGCCGGCCGTCCCCTCACGAGGGCCCACGTCACCACCTTGAACGGTACGTCCGTGCGCTGCGAGCTGATACCCGGGCCGGCGGGCGAGACCCGGCTCCTGGTCCCGGAGGTGGACTCGCCCCTTCAGGTCCTGGTGGAGCTGCCCGAGCTGGCTTCGGGGGAGAACATCGAGGTGCAGCTGACCCCGCAGCGGCACTGGACGCTGCACCTGGTGCAGCACGCCCATCTCGACATCGGCTACACGGACCCGCAGGGAACAGTGCTCGCCGAGGGCCGCAAGTACCTCGACTCCCTTCTCGAACTGTGCCGGGCGACGGACGACCGGCCCGACGCGTCCAAGTTCCGATGGGCGGTCGAGGGCTTCTTCAGCTTCGAGAACTGGTCGGCGAACCGTCCGCCGGAGCAGGTCGCCCGGTTCCTGGAGCGGGTGCGCGAGGGGCGCATCGAGCTGACCGCGATGCCGTTCAACCTGCACACCGAGACGTGCTCCACCGACGAACTGCACGAACTCCTGCGACCGGTTCGGGAGTTGCGCGAACGGCACGGGATCGACATCACCACGGCGATGCAGACGGACGTCCCCGGACAGGTCGTCGGGCTGCCCGACGTACTCGCGGACAGCGGCATCCGCTATCTCTCGGTGGCCCACAACTGGGCCGGGCGGGCGGTGCCGCACCACACCGGCGGCGGCGCGCTGCCCAGGCTGTTCAGGTGGCAGGCGCCGAGCGGCCGCAGCGTGCTGGTGTGGCGTACGGACACCCCGCACGGGCTCGCGTACATGGAAGGCTCGATCCTCGGGTTCGACGAGTCGTTCGACCGGGTGGACGACCTCCTCCCGCACTACCTGTCGGCGCTGGCCAGTCATCAGTACCCGCACGAGGGGCGCGGAATTCCCGGGTTCCCGGTCCTGGACGAGGAGTTCAAGGGCGATCCGTACCCGTGGGACATCCTGCACCTGCGGGTGCTGGGCAAGTTCGCGGACAACGGTCCGCCGCGGCGGGTCATCGCGGACACCGTGCGCCGGTGGAACGAGGAGTGGGCCTTCCCCGCCCTGCGCACCTCACGCAACGAGGACTTCTTCGCCGACGCGGAGGCCCGCCTCGGCGACAGGCTGGAGACCTTCGAGGGCGACTGGAGTGACTGGTGGGTGGACGGCGTCGGCGCCGGTGCCGTCCCCTTGGCGGCCACCCGTGACGGTCAGGCGGCACTGGCCGACGCCCAGACGGTGGCCGGGCACGCGGAGATCCTCGGGGCGGCGGCCTCCGGAATCACCGCATCGGCTCCCGAGGTCTACCGGGCGGCTTCCCTGTTCAACGAGCACACGTGGGGCGGCGGTGACCCCTGGACGCACGGCGACCACGGCCATGCGTCCGGCGAACGGCAGTGGCACTGGAAGTACGCGCAGGCCCTGCGCGCCCACGACGACGCGAAGACGCTCCTCGACGGCGCCGGCGCGGCGCTCGGCGGCCGGCTCTCACCGCGCGAGGGCACCCTGGCCGGCTACTACGTCACCAACACGTGCAGCTGGCCGCGTTCGGAGACGGTCCGGCTGTTCCTCCCGGAGAGCACGGTCGCGCTGGAGGATGCCGTCCTGGTGCTCGACGCGCGCGACGGCTCACCGCTGGAGCACACCGAGGAGGCCCAGACCAACGAGCTGCACCGGGCCGCCGGCCGTTTCCTGCTGTTCCGGACGGCGGACGTGCCCGCCCACGGGGCGGTACGCGTGGACATCGTCGCAGGTGAGGGGGGTTCGCCGCCCGCGACGCCCGATGTCGCGGAGCCCACGGTGCTGGAGAACGAGTTCCTGCGGGTGCAGGTGGATCTGCGTGCGGCGTGGATCAGCTCCGTCACCGACAAGCGGACCGGCCGGGAACTCGTGCGTCAGGACGCGACGCTCGGGCTCAACGGTTACATGTACGACGAGTACGCCACGGCCGGCGGCTTCAACCACCAGTCCAGCAAGACCACGGCGAACGGGTCGATGCACCTCCTCGCCACCCGGACCGCAGCCCCTCCGGCCGCGCTGGTGGACCGCTTCCGGGACGCCACCGGCGAGACGCTGGTCTACGAGTGCGCTCCGGCGGGCACGGAGCTGCTGCGGGTGCGGGTACACCTCCCGCACGGTCAGGCCCGGATCGATCTGGAGAACCGGATCGTGAAGCGGGCGACCCTGACCAAGGAGAGCGCGTTCTTCGCCTTCCCCTTCGCCATGTCACAGCCGGTCGTCCGCATGGAGGCCACCGGCGGCATGACGGGCACCGGCCTTCCGACGGTGCCGGGATCGGCGCAGCACATGCGTGCGGTGCGGCGCTGGGTGAGCTTCGAGGAGGAGACGGTGGCCGCCGCCGTGGCCACCCAGGACGCCCCGCTGGTCCAGGTGGGCGGGATCGCGATTCCGTACGCGCCCTATCCGCAGTCGCTGGCCCAGGACGAGCCGGGCACCCTCTTCTCCTGGGTGCACAACAACATCTGGGACACCAACTTCCCGTCCGAACAGGCCTTCGACCACACCTTCCGCTACAGCGTGGCCGTGGGACACGCCCGGCACACCACCGGCCCTGAACTGGGTATGCGCACGGCCGCCGTCGGCAGTCGCCCGTTGCTGGCGGTGCGCGCGCTCGGCGAGCGGAGCGAGGAGCCGCACGCCTCCTACGAACTGCTGAGGGTCGGTGATCCGCGAGTGAGGGTCGTGGGGCTCACCGTTCCCGCCCCGGGCCAGGTGCTGGCCAGGCTCCAGTCCTTTGCGCAGGAGCCCGTCGCCTGCCCGATCACCCCGGGCTTTCCCGTCACGGAGACCGTGGCGGCCGACTACCTCGGCGCAGCCGGTGATGTCCTGGAGCCGGATGCCGGGGGTACGACGACCATCGACGTGCCGACGCTGGGAACCCGCGCGGTGCTGCTGCGCCTCTGACCGGCCGAGCTCCGCGGACGCACGGGCCGGATTGTTCGAGGCCGATTACCTCTTGATCGAACACGTGAAAATCTATGACGGCCAGAGTAGACATTGGATGGCGTCGTGGTTATTGTTTCTCTCGTAGCCAGAGAGACAGCAAGGCCGGGCAGAGATGAACTGCCAGGCAGCACGTGCGGTACAGGTGGCTGCAGTTCGCAGGACGGTTCGGTGGTGGAGTTCCGAAGCCAGGGTTGTTGCAGGACGGCGACGGGGCTGGCGACCGGACCGGGTGGCCCGCAGATCAGGGGCCGCCGTGCAGCAGTACCCGCAAGTGCGGTGCGCAGTACCCAGCAGTGAAGTCAGTGAGCAGCAACCTCGGTGAAGGCGTCGGCTGCGGACGCGCGCACCGGGAGGTTCGTCAGCGGGGTTCCAAGCCGGAGCAGATGCAGGACGGGCGACGGGGCTGGCTGGCGAAGAGTGGCGCTGTTTCAGGCCACGGAAGCAGTACAGCGTCAAGTAAGTGATCGGTCCCAGAGGGAAGAAACGGAGGAGCCAGGCGCCATCAGGATCGCCCGGGCGGAATGACAGAGCCCGGGTACCGCAGGACATCGATAGTGAGGTGGTCTCCGGTCAAGCAACCGCGATCCCCGCGCCCCGACAGCATCACGGTCGGGCATGCGGAAACAGAAGGCCGGCACAGCATCACCTGCCGGCAGATGGTGTAGCAGTTCCTTCGGGGCCCTGGTGCCATATGGCACCAGGGCCCCTCCACGCGTTCCACAGAGAGGTGCAAATGACAGCAGATGACTCGTTCGGCCGTCTCGATGACGACGACTATCCGGCGTACACCATGGGCCGGGCCGCAGAAATGCTCGGGACCACGCAGGGCTTCCTCCGCGCCATCGGTGAGGCCCGCCTGATCACCCCGCTCCGCTCCGCGGGCGGCCACCGCCGCTACTCCCGTTACCAACTGCGTATCGCCGCGCGCGCCCGGGAACTCGTCGACCAGGGCACCCCCATCGAGGCCGCCTGCCGCATCGTCATCCTCGAGGACCAGCTCGAAGAGGCCCAGCGCATCAACGCCGAATACCGCGAGCGCGTCCGGACGACCGGCACGGCGAACGCCTGATCGGTGACCCGCCGGCAAGTCGGCACGTACGCCCCTTGCGTCTGCGGACCGCATGGGAAGAGGTGCGCCGATGGCCCGACCGGCTGACGCACGGGCAGGGGAGGGGCTCCGGTGCTGTGACCACCGGAGCCCTTGACCAGTCACATGCGCCCTCAGCTGCTACCGCGGTCCCATCGACGGTGCCGGGATTCGGTCAGGCAACCGGCCAAATCGACACGCAGTCAGCCCCGACATCGTCATGAACACTGCCGACCACCCCCGCCGGTCGCACAGCGACCCCCGCTGAACCACCCCGTTCCGGTGCCACCAACGGCGAGGTGAGCCATGCGGGCCGGGTGCCCCGCGACAGGGATGCCGGGGGCAACCGAAGCAAAGCACTGCCGTCAGGTGTTGTGCTCACCGGCAGGCTGTTGGCTCCAAGCAGAGACGATCGTGTCTGCGGCGATGGTCGGGGGCAGGCCCGTCAGCGCCTTCAGCTGAGCCGGCTCGTAGGGAGTCGGGCCGTGCCACTCCAGGATCATCACGGTGGCGTCGTCGTTGAGACGGCCGCGGTGGTAGTCCAAGTGGTGCCCGATCAGCCGCCGCAGGGTTTCCGGCACCGGGAGGCCGTCGGAGTGGTGGCGGATGAGGAAGTCGGTCAGGCCGTCAAGGCCGAACTCCTGCCCCTCTTCGTTGCGTGCTTCGGTGATGCCGTCGGTGTAGAACAACAGGCGGTCCCCGGGTTCGAGCTGGTCGCTGCGCAGGGCGCCGTGCACGCCCAGCCCGGTTCCCAGCGGGGGCGCGGGCGGGCAGGACAGATGGACGACGGTGCGGTTACCGCGGATGACCACCGGGGGATGATGACCGTAGTTCGTCCAGGTGAGCACACCCGTGACCAGGTTGAAGTCGGCCATGATGCTTGTGGCGTAGCGGCTGCCCGCGAACTGCTCGGTCAGTGCCGCCCCCACACCCTCGGCGGTCTGCAGAAGGTCGGCACCTTGACAACGCTGGACGCGCGCAGCGGCCAGCGCGAGATTCGCAGTCAGTCCGGCGGCAGTGTCATGCCCCATGGCGTCGAAGACGGACAGATGCATGGTCTCCCCTGCCAGGGCGTACTCGAATGCGTCTCCGCTGACCTCGTAAGCCGGTTCCATGACCGCACTGATCAAAAGCCGGTCGGTCGCAAAAGTCCGTGGCGGCATCAGCCGCCATTCCATTTCCGCTGCTACTTTCATCTTCCGACGGCGCACCAGCCTGGAGTACACGTCGCTTGTTCCACGCTTGCTCTCCAGGAGCAGGGCGACGAGGCCGGCGAGTCTGTTCAGATCGTCGTCCGGCTCGACCTGCGCGCCCGGCGTGCCGACCCGAAGCACGCCCAGACGCTCGGTTCCGTCCAGCAGGGGTACCCACCACTGCCCCGTCGTGGAAGCAGAGGCCGGCGAGATCTTTCCCAGCTGGAAGGTCCGCCCGGCCACCGTTCCCTCAACGGCCAGCTCGGCCGGCGCGTCGATCCCACCCGGGCCGGTGTCGAGGTTGCCGACGAGCAGGCACAACCGTTCCTGCCGCAGGTCTGCCAGGTAGATGAGTACGTGTGGCCAGCCCGCCCGGTCCGCGTGCGACGCGACCGTACCGGGCAGCTGCTCCAGGGTCATCAGATGGCTCGCGGCAATCAGCTCTCCCAGCACTCGGGCACGCGCCAATTCCGTGCCGCTCATCCACGACACCTTCCTTACGGCCCGAAGAGTTACGTCACGATCAACCATAGCCGGGGGTCGAGCGCCGAGCTGAGAACCAGCTCCAGATGCCTGGGAAGGGATGTGAATAGACGTGATCCGTCGTTCCCCGCGCACATGACCGGGGCCGAGACAGTCCCGCATGGACGACCGGAAATGCGAAGGCTGCACCCCTTTCCATCCCGCCACGTGTACGGCTCTGTCATCGCTGCCGCATTTTCGGCAGGGAGGACGCACACCGTCCTCGCCGCCGAAACCCGGAGCGTATGGGTGATTACCCCTGCGGGTGCGGTGGCACCATGGCCCAGCGAATCGCGGCGGTCAGTGCCCGCCCGGTCGGAGTCACGCACGCTTCGGCCATGCCGGACAGCTGGGGCAGTTCCAGGGACGTACGGGCCCACCGGGGGAGGGCGGCGACGGAGTTCGCGGCGAGGACGGCATAGGGGGCACGGGTGACCCACGGCAGAGGAGGGTGCAGCAGAATGAAGCGCGCGGCCTCGCGCGCTTCCCGCGTCGGGCGGAGCTCGCCGCGGTATGCCCCGAGGCGTGCCACGAGTTCCTTGCGATTCCGCGGAGGATCGGTGACACCGAGTGCTTCGGCCACCCGCGCCGTGTCGGCGATGTATCCGTCGTAACCGGCCGCGTCGAGCGGCTCGACGCCGAACCGCTGGTGGGCGAGCAGAAAGCTCTCGACCTCGGCCACATGCACCCAGCCGAGGAGGTGCGGATCAGCGGCACAGTAGGACTCGCCGCGCGAAGTCCTTCCGCGCACCCGGCTGTGTACGGCACGCACGAGGTCGACCGCCTGCTGTGCGTCGTCCGCCGTTCCGTATGTGGTGACGGCGAGGAAGGTACTGGTGCGCTGGAGCCGCCCCCAGGGGTCGCCGCGGTAACCGGAATGAGCCTCCACGGCAGCCATGGCCAACGGGTGCAAGGACTGGAGCAGGAGCGCCCGCAGGCCGCCGATGAACATCGAGGCATCGCCGTGGACCGTACGAATCGGCCGGTCCGGGCCGAACCAGCGCGGGCCGGGCTCTCCGTGGATACGGGCGCGGTTCTTCGGCCCTGCGGGACCGGCGACCTGGGAGAAGATCGCGCGGCCCAGCCGCTCCCGTAGACCGAAGGCGGCACGCGTGGACGAGTCCATACGGCCAGTATGCGCTCACAGCCACCGCTGGCCGGGGCTCCGGTGCCGCTGTGGAGCAGCGGCTGCGCTCGGAGGGGGGCGGAAATGCCGGACGGGGGTGTCTCCGCCACGGGAAGCCCTCGCCCGCCGACGGTCGTCGTGGGGCGTGGACATGAGAGCGCGGGGCCGGCGCGTATCGGGGGAGTGCTCCATAGGACTTCGGCCAGGCGATGTTCCCGCGTGGACCGCAGGCGTCTGCTGCCCGTCCGTGTCAGCACCCCATCGACCTCAGCGGCCCATCAGCCGCAGCAGCCGGCTCTGTCGGGTTTCCTCGGCCGGGGGCGCCCCCGGGGCGGCGAAGAAGCGGTGGGTGGTGTCGACGGCTATGGGCGACTCCGCCAGGCCGGCGTAGATGTGGACGAGGTTGTCGTCGACCCAGGCGGTCAGCCCCGGATCGAGTTTCTCCGGGACGCCGAGGGCCCGGGCCAGATCCCAGGTGTGAATGACCGTGTCCGTGGTCCGGACAGCGAGGGCCTGTCCTCCCGTCACCGGGCCGAGAGGGTAGTCCAGTATCTGCTGGAGAGCGCCCGGTCTCCGGAACGCCGCGGCGCACTCCTGCACCGAGCGGTTGTAGGCGCCGATCGGATCCCCGCCCAGGGCGTCCTCGTCGCGGAGCCGAAGGAAGTCGGCGGCGGATCCGCCGTCGAGCAGCACGATGTAGTTGAGGTTTCCCCGGGTCACGTGGTTGACGAGGCGGCGGACGTCCCATTCTGCGCAGGGCGTGGGTGCCGTCCACTGTTCGGGGCCGACCGCGAGCAACCTGCGGGTGAATTCGGAGCCGGCGCGTAGATGGCGGTCGATGACGTCTGCGAAACGGTATGACATGACCCCAGCGTGTGGGGTGCCGGAGGCCGTGTGCCAGCCGAATTCGGACGCCGAGGTCGGGCCAGGCTCACAGCGGCCCGGGCTGCCGAGGCCGAACGGGCTCCGGACGGGGGGTGTGCCCCGCAGAACCGGCGCCCCCGCCCCGCCGGACCGTCGTCGGCCGGGGCGGAGGTGGCCTGCCGTGTCAGGAGAGGGTGCAGCTGACCGTCGGAGCGCCGCCCGAGCCCGGCGTTCCCTGGAAGCCGAAGCTCGTGTGCCCACCTGGCGCGAGGCTGCCGTTGTAGGGGGTGTTGGTGACGCTGACCGTGGACCCGGTCTGGGTGTACGCCGCGTTCCACATGTTGGTGACCTTCTGGCTTCCCGCCCAGGTCCAGCTCACCTTCCATGCGGCGGCGCTCGTGGTGCCCGTGTTGGTCACGGTCACGTCCACGCCGAAGCCGTTGCCCCAGTCTCCGCTGACGGTGTAGGCGGCTGTGCATCCGCCGTTGCCGCCGGAGGCGCTGGTGGTGGTGGCCGTCAGGGAAGGGGAAGCCGCGGACGTGTTGCCCGCCGCGTCACGTGCCCGGACGGAATACACGTACGCCGTCCCGGCTGTGAGACCCGAGTCCGTGTAACTGGTTGCGGTGGCCGTGCCGACCTTGACGGAACCGCGGTAGACGTCGTAGCCCGCGACCCCGGCGTCGTCGGAAGCCGCGGCCCACGAGAGCGAGACCGAACCGCTGGTGGTTCCGGTGACGGTCAGGCTGCCCGGAACCGAGGGGGCCTGTGTGTCGTCGCCGCCACCTCCGTCACCTCCGCCGCCGAAACCCGGTGCCTTGATGGACGTCAGGTGTTGGGATTCCAGGACCAGAAGGTCCACGAGAAGCTGTCGCCGCCGTACTGGCCCGTAGGCCGCAGGTAGTCGGCCAACGCCTTCAGCCACTTCTGGTCGGTGGCGGACTGGAGCGTGGTGCCGAACTCGCCCACCCACACCGGTGCGATGTTCTGCTTGAAGATGTAGCCCCAGTACTTGTCCCAGACACCGGGCATGTTGCCGGGGAAGGCCGCGTCGCTGAACCAGGGCTGCTGGGCGACACTCGTCGCGTAGTCGTGTGCCGAGTAGACGACCCGGTGCGCGACGCTGAGCTCGACCGGATACTGGCCGACGCCCATGAGGTTTCCGCCCCACCAGCCGGACACCCCGTTGAAGGTCTGGACGCCCTCCACGAAGACCAGCAGAGCGGGGTTGACGGACAGTACGGCGTTGCCGCCGCGCTGTGCTGCCAGCCGCCAGTCCTTCGTGGTGTCGCCGCAGCCCCAGCAGGCGGGGTCGTGCGGTTCGTTGTGCAGGTCGATGCCGATCACGGCGTCGTTGCCCGTGTAGCGGCCGGCCAGCGCCTTGAGATTGGCCAGCCAGGTGGACTCCGGGACCGACGCGGTGTACCAGAGCGCGGACTGGCCGACGGAATCGGGGCGGTGCCGGTCCAGGATGACCTTCATGCCGATGCTGCCCGCGTGCTCCACGATCCGGTCCATCACCCCGAGCGAGTCGAGGCCCTGCAAGTCGCTGTTCATGCCCGCGGAGTAGTTGATGCTCGTGGGTGCCGTACCGGCGAAGATGTCGTCGCTGTACGGCAGCCTGATCGTGTTGTAGCCCAGCGACTGCATCTGATCGATCATGCTCTTGTAGTCGCGGGACCACAGGCCGTGGGGCACGTAGTTGGACGTCTCGAAGCCGAACCAGTTGATTCCGGCGATGCGGACCGGCCGGTCGGCGGCGTCCAGGAGTTGACGGCCGCTGGTGTGCCAGTAGCCGGAACCCGGCGCGACATCGGCAGCGGCTGCCACGTGAGCACCCACAAGGGGGAGGAGCAGGGCGGCCGCGGTGACGGTGGCCGTTCTGACCGCTCGTCGGAGTAGGCGGAGAGGGGGAAGCACGGTGCTGGTTCCTCTCTTCGAGGCGGAGTTCGGCAATCTTGAATGGGAGCGCTCCCATTCGATTGCGTATCCTGCCGTGGGTGGCATGGGTGTCGGAGGTGGGGCGTTCGCCGGCCCCGCTCCGGGGGAGTTCCCTGCTTCGGGTGGGATGACGGCTTGCGGCCCGGCGCCATACAAGCGATAGAGGCATGGGCATGTCAATGCCTTGAGCGTTGTTCATCACTTGAAGTCGGGCGGTCTGTACGGGCCCGGGTCGAAGGGGAGTTCGGCTCGTCGACCGCAGAGGTGGCGCCCGTGACCGACGTGGCCGGGACCGGCAGGCGGGGGCGCCGAAGCGGAGGCGGTGGCCTGTCGCGGCACGGGGTTCGTCTCTGCTCCGGTCTCCGCTCGTTGGGGAGGCGGGCGGGCGGGCGGGCTGAGCGGGCCGGCCCTGCTGCGTCCTTTCGTAGCGCGCTCTCGCTCTTGATCCCAATAGGGTGAAACGCTGCCGGATACCCGTGTGGCGGAGGGGGTGATTCCGCACGCTGCTGCTGTGCACAGGATGATCAAGGATCAGGGTCGGCACCGGAGCGTGCGCAGCACCCGCGTGGGGAAGCAGAGACGGCCGCAGAACGCGCCGGCTCCGATGTCCCTTCCGGCGGAGGAAACGCCAGGGCGGGCTTCGCTGCGCGAGCGGGCCCGGTACTGGTTCGACAACACGCTGGCGAAAGGTGTGGCCGTTCTCGTCGGATGGCTGGCTGTCGCCTGCCTGGCTGTCGTGGTGCCGGCGAGCGCACTTCTGGTGTGGACGGATGATCATGCGCCGGATACTTATTGGGCGAAGACCGCAGCAGTGTGGCGGAGTGTGGGCCAGACCCTGAGGCTGGGCGGAGAGGTCGGCTCTCCGCTGCGCGTGGCCCTGTCGGTCCTGCTGGCGTTGGTCGCGCTCTTCTATGTCTCCACCGTCGTCGGTCTCATGACCACGGCGATCACCGACGAGCTCATCGCCCTCCGGCGTGGCCACTCCACGGTCCTGGAACAGGGCCACACCGTCGTGCTCGGCTGGTCGGCCCAGACGTTCACGGTGATGGCCGAACTCGCCGCGGCCAACGCGAATCAGCGTCGAACCGCCGTCGCGGTTCTCGCCGACCGGGACGTGACGGAGATGGAGGAGGAATTGCGTAGCGAGGTGGGGGACACGGGCCGAACGAGAATCGTCTGCCGCAACGGACGCCCCAGCGACCCCGTGGCGCTTGCCCGGGTCAGCCCGGCCATGGCGCACGTCGTCCTGGTCATGCCCCGTGACCAGCCGGACGAGGACGCGGAGGTCGTCAAGAATCTGTTGGCCTTACGGGCCACGGCGGACGAGGGCAAGCGGGTTCGGGTCGTGGCTGCGGTCCGGGACGCCCGCTACCGCCTCGCAGCCGCACTGGCGGCCGGCCCTGACGCGGTGGTGCTCGAGGCCGACGACGTCACCGCCCGGCTGGTGGCGCAGTGCGCCCGGCAGCCCGGGCTGTCGCTCGTCTACCAGGAACTGCTCGACTTCGCCGGAGACGAGTTCTACGTGGTCGACGCACCGGCCCAGGAGAACCGTGCCTTCTCCGAGGTCCTGAGAGCCTGCCCGAAGTCCAGCGTGGTCGGGCTCGTAGGTGCGGACGGGACCCTTCACCTGAACCCGCCGGCCGACCGCGTGGTCCACGCACGCGACCGGCTGATCGTGATCGCGCAGGACGACGACAGCACGGTTCCCACGGCTGAACCCGCAGCCTTCGACGAGTCGGTGATCGTGAACCGGGCACCGTCGAAACGCCACCGAGAACGTGTGCTCCTTCTGGGATGGAACCGCCGGGCCCGGCATATCGTCCGCCATCTCACGGGCCATGTTGCGGCCGGTTCCGTCCTCCACGTCGTGGCCGAGGGCGGCGAGCGTCTGGCCGAGGAGGTACGAGCGGCCGCCGCGAAGGCCGCCCCCACGCTGACCCTCACTTTCGCCCAGGGCGACCCCACCCTCCCCGAAACGGTGAACGCCATGGACCTCGCGGACTACGACGGCGTCATCGTGCTCGGCCCCGACCGCGGGACCGGAACCGATGAGCCCGACGACCGCACGCTGGTCACGCTGCTGCTCCTGCGCGAACTCGAGCGCACGACCGGGGCAGCGGTCCGTGTGGTCACCGAGATGACCGACGACCGCAACAGGGCGCTCGCGCCCGCCGGCGTCGGAGCCGACTTCATCGTGAGTGGAAAACTGATCGGTCTTCTGATGGTGCAGATCTCCCAGAACTGGCATCTTGCGGCCCTGTTCGAAGAACTCCTCGCCCCGCACGGCAACGCGATCCATCTCAAGCCGGCCGGCGACTACGTCAGGACGGGACAGCGGACGTCCTTCGCCACCGTCGTCGAGTCGGCCTCCCGCCGTGGGGAATGCGCCATCGGATACCGCAGCCGCCGCCCGGACCGATCGGGGACCGACGACGGTGTGCGGATCAACCCTGCCAAGACCGAGATCCGGCGCTGGGGCGCGGACGACGATGTGATCGTCTTGGCCGGACGTTGACCGTCCGCCGAGCGGGGGCGCGGTGATCCGGCCCGGCGGAGATGGGACGCGGCGAACCCGGCAGCCGACGACGGATCCACCACGAGCCCGACGGTCCGTGGGCGCTCCAGTTGTCGGTTGCGCTTCCCTGGCCATCGCGATCGATGCGTCCATGGCGAGCGAGTGCGACCGGTGGATCTGACCCGGTCAATGCGCAACATGGGCCCGTGGGCGGAACAGGAGCCGTTTCTCAGGCGCGACCGGCTCCCCGCCCATCCCATGCTCGCGTCGCCGTCCGTTCGGCCACCGGAGGACGCACAAAGGGCCCGGCACTCGGTGCCGGGCCCTTCTTTGCCGTTGTCGCAGCCCAGGGGAGGGAGCGCGCGGGCTCACGCGTGGTCTCAGTGACCGAGAGCGTCCTTCGCCTTCTCCTTGGCCTCGCGGGCGTCGCCCTTGGCCTGGTCAGTTCGGCCTTCGGCGGTGAGGCGCTCGTTGCCCACGGCGCGCCCGGCGGCTTCCTTGACCTTGCCCTTGGCCTGCTCGGTCTTGGCCTGGGTCTTTTCATTGGCAGCCATGTCACTCACACCTTGCTGTGGTCGACTTCAGGAACAACCACCGCCTGACCCGCATGAGCCTGTCCAAACATCACAGCCCACTTCTGTCGAACGAAGATGTCGATGCACCGGTCTGGGCGACCGTCGGCGAAGCGCGGCTGCACGGCTCGGTGAGCGAGCCTGTGGCGAACCGCGGCTGCGCCCTCGCGCGCAAGCGCAGATGCCCCAGCGGCAGGTCGCTCAGCCGGATTCGACCGCTAGGTCGTGTCCGATGGGTCGTGTGACGCACCTGCTGGGCACTCGTTCCGTGGGATATGGGGCGGGGAGATCTTTCGGATGAGGAGTGGGCTCGGCTGGAGCCGCACTTGCCGGTGAATCGCGGGCGGGGCGGACGCTGGCAATGCCACCGTCGTGTAATCAACGGGATTCTGTTCCGGCAGCGGACCGGTCTCCCCTGGTGGGACCTGCCTCCCTGCTTCGGTAGTTGGAAGACGGTCCACGACCGTCATCGAAGGTGGTCGGCGGACGGCACGTGGGAGAGGATCCTGCGGGCCGTCCAGGCCGATGCCGATGCCGAGGGCCGGATCGACTGGAGCATGGTCAGCGTCGATTCCACGACCTGCCGCGCTCATCAGCACGCAGCCGGCGCCCCCACTCGCGCCCCGAAGATCCCTGGTCGGCGCAGGAGCCCGACGCGTCACCGTCCCGATGAGGCCCTGGGACGCTCGCGAGGCGGGCTCACAAGCAAGATCCACCTTGCCGGGGAAGGCGGGTGCCGCCCGCTCGGGTTCGTCATCACGCCCGGTCAGTGGGGGGACGCACCGCAGATGATTCCCGTCCTGGAAGAGATCCGCGTTCCCCGGCAGGCTGGTGGGCGACCGCGCACCCGGCCGGAGCATGTCGGAGGCGACAAGGCGTACTCGTCCCGCCGTATTCGGCGTCACCTGCGCAGACGCCAGATCAAGCACACGATCCCCGAGCCGAGAGACCAGCGGGCCAACCGCCGGCGCCGCGGCAGCCTCGGCGGCCGGCCCACGGGGTTCGACAAGGCGATCTACCGCCGCCGCAACGAGGTCGAGCGGGCCATCAACCGGCTCAAGAACTTCCGCGCCGTCGCCACACGCTTCGACAAACGGGCGTACGTCTTCCACGGAACGGTCACCGTGGCCGCAATCCGCCTAGGGCTCCGTCCGCAGTGAGACGCGTCGTTCAGAGGTCCTTGGCACCCGGGTAGTGGTGGCGAAGTTCGCTGAGTACGCGCTCGTCGACAGCCCTGACGTCCCTCGAGTGGCTTTGTTCATGAGAACGGACAGCAGATGTTCACCACTTCGGGAGGCATCAGAGCACACCAGGGATTCGAACGCTGCTTGAGCGTTTGCGTGTGTGCGGCGCTGGCTGCGTCAGAGTCGCGCAGGCGGCCTGGATGTGCTCAATGGTCGCCCGTGTACGGGCGTACGGGGCGTGGCAGTGGCTGACGCCAGTCGCCCAGCGTCGTGAGGAGAAATCGGCGGGCGAGAGGACGGATGTCGTCCCACGCCGGATCTGTGGCCAGGGCGTTGGCCCAGAGGCCGACGCGGCAGGCGGCATCGATCTCGCCGAGGCGACGGCCGATGGCCCGAAGATCGCGCAGATCCTTGGGCTCGAAGGCTCCGCGCTCCGCGAGTCCTTCGGAAACGCGGCAGAGGAGCTCCACCTCTTCAACGACGTCCTTCGTCTCCAGCTCACGCTCGCCCAGCCAAACATGCTGATCCTGGGTGTCGGCTGCGAGGAGGGCCATAAATCGCAGCGTCCAGATGCGAAGGTGCGCGTCGCCCAGATGGTTCATACATGCAGGATCGCACCCTGCTCCCGCAACCGTGTTCGATGGCACGGAAGGGCGTCAATGGCCGGCGCGGCGCCCACGGAGGTTGAAGCGCGAGTGCTGCCGCAATCGAACGGTGCCAGACAGCGGTGCCTCCCGAAGTGGTGAACATCTGCTGTCCGTTCTCATGCACAAAGCCACACGAGGAGCTGTCGAATTCGGTCTACCAGGGTGAGCGGGGGTCGCGGCGTACTTCTGGAGTCTGCTCGGGCAGAGCCGTGTTTTGGTCGGTGCGCAGCAGCATGCCCGGGTCGGGTTCGAAGTCCTCATTGGGCGGTGCCGGCTGGTGGAAGCGCTCGGTGCGCGGAATGCCGACTTCCACCAGCCGGTCCTCGTGGAACATCCAGAGCCCGAAGCAGTCGTCGTCCTGGTCGCGAAGCAGAATCTGCACCGTGTGCGGATGCGGCCACGGCAGCGACTCCAGGTGCTTGAGCAGGCCCTTGCGGGCACGAACTTTTTCGAACTCCAGTGCCCACCCGAACTCGTAGCCCCAGTGCCCTGCTATCGGGACAAAGCGACCTCGCCACGTGCGCTCCGGGTCGTCCCGGGTCAGCGGTTCCATCACCTCGTCCGACCAGCGGGCAAGCACAATGACCTCAGCGTCTCTACTCACGCCGGAGTATGACCGCATCCGCCTGATCCACCGAAATCAAATTGCTCAACCGGTCGACGCAGGCAAGGGTGAGCGGATCAGCGACGAGCTCTCAGTTCCAGTGAGCCCAACGACGGCGCTTCCGGAGAAGCTCATCTGTGCCTACACCACGGCTCTGACCAGCTCACACGACCCATCGGACAGTCCCTAGGCGTACAAGCATCAAGCAACGCAACGCCGTCGAACCTCATCAGTCGCCTTAAGCACTGGCGCGCACTGGCCACCTGCGACGAGGAGGCCGCTTCGGTCTCCTCCGTCGCGGTCATCTTCTGCCTCCGCCCGCTGAAACAGCCGCTCACGGCCAAAGGCACTCTCGCTGCGGATCGAAGCAGATGAGCCCATGCTCGCGAGCCGGCGAAGCTGCATACTCCGACACGTCCTCAGCCTCGCCGAAGGAGATGAGCAGGTACACGATCGGGCCCGATGCCTCATCATTGACCGGTGGCGATGCCCATACGGCACTGCGGTGGACATCGTCCGGATATCGCGCGATGACGGCTTCCACGTACGCCGTGATGCGCGGCGCCGGAGGCACGACGACATCGTCCGACTCCAGGAAGCGCGCGTAGAGCTCTTCGTAGGTCGAGCCCGCCCGGTGGTTGTCGAGTGAACGGTCGCCGTCCCACAGCAAGGTTGTGGCTCGTTGGCGCATCGTCGCCGCCGGTGGTTCCTTGGACTCGGCAGGCACGGTAACAGGGCCGGTCCGGCCGCTCTGCAGCGTCTCCATGGCCCGGAGGCGCTAGCGGGCGCTCATGGTGAGGAGGCAGAACGGCCGGTGCGGCTTTGCATCAGGCTGCCCGGCCGGCGCGGCACCCGGCGGGCGCCAGTCAGGAGCCGGCGACAATGGCTCCGAGGATCATCCCGCCGACCAGGCCCACGGCGCTGACCACGATGGCTGCGACGGCGAGGCGCTCGTGCCGGACTGTCTTGGCGACGATGGCCAGCACGAGGCCGACGACCCCGAAGACGATGGGCAGGAAGATGAGTGAGATCACGCCCAGCACCATCGCGATGATGCTCAGTACATTGCCGGTCGTCGCGCGCGAGGATGCGTCGTAGGGCTGCTGTCCGGTCGGATGATTGCCGTACTGGGTCGTCATGTGTGCCACTCCTTCTTGATCACCCTGGCGCCGGATCGCGAATCGAACCGGCCTGATGCACGGGTACCCTGAAGTCCCGTTCAGACACGGGGACTTGCCTCGGATCGAGGGGAGGCGTGATCTGGCCTCAGTTGCCTTCGGCGGACACGCCCTCGGACGGAGGGGCCACGGTCGGTTCAGTGCGGCGGGAACTGCTTCACGGACGCCACGCCCGGAATGGCCATGACGAGGGCCGAGCCTGCGCGCGGATCACCCCGGATCCGGCGAACACTGCCGGTATCGCACTGAATGCTCTTTCTTGGCTGATTGATCCTGGTGCATCCAGGGAAGGCGACTCCCATGCACGTGAATCTCTCCGGAAAAACAGCTCTTGTCACTGGCTCCACGCAGGGGATCGGCGCGAGCATCGCCGCCGGACTCGCCGGCGCGGGTGCCCGCGTCGCGGTCAACGGCCGCAGCAGCGGCTCCGTAGCAGCTGCCATCGAGCGGTTGCGCGAACAGTGGCCGGAGGCGGAGTACCTCGCCGCGCCGGGCGACATCGCCACAGCCGACGGGGCCCAGCAGGTGCAGGACGCGGTGCCGCAAGCCGACATCCTCGTCAACAACCTCGGCATCTTCGGAGCCAAGCCTGCGCTGGAGATCGGCGACGACGAGTGGCGTCGCTACTTCGAGGTCAACGTCCTGGCCTCGGTTCGCATGACCCGTGCCTATCTGCCGGGCATGAAGGAGAACGGCTGGGGCCGTGTGCAGTACATCGCAAGCGACTCGGCGGTGGTGATTCCGGCCGAGATGATCCACTACGGCGTGTCCAAGACGGCGCTGCTGGCCGTGGCCCGCGGTTTCGCGAAGGATGCCGCGGGCACGGGCGTGACGGTCAATTCCGTCATCGCCGGCCCCACCCATACCGGCGGGGTCGAGGAGTTCGTCTACGAACTGGTCGACAAGGACCTTCCGTGGGAAGAGGCGCAACGCGAGTTCATGCGCACCCATCGTCCGCAGTCCCTGCTGCAGCGACTCATCGAACCGGAGGAGATCGCGCACATGGTGGTCTACCTGGCCTCCTCGTACGCATCGGCGACCACGGGCGGCGCTCTGCGGGTGGATGGCGGCTACGTGGATTCGATCCTGCCCTGAGCGGGGGCGGCGAAGGGTTCGCTCGAGTCATGCCGCACGGGCGGGACGGCGACCTGAGGGCCGCTGCCCCGTCGGCCAGGCACGCATCCGGGGCACAGGGGTGCAGTGCCGCCCCGGATGCGTGGGGCGTCCCTCAGGTCTGCGGACGGCTGCCGTGGTTTGCACCGTTCTTGCGGCGGGCCTTCTTCTTGCGACGTCGCTTCGAGGACATCAGATCTCCTGATCTGCATCGTTCTAGCATTTCTACCGGTTTGTCGCCTGTGGCGACCACAGACCCCTTACCCACTGGCACGGTGAAAAACTCTTTTGGCGCGTGCACCTGAGTGGTGTGTGTCTCCCCGCGTCCGTTGTCGGCGGCTCGTCCGGCACCCATGATGCGCCCGGCCTGTACGGATCGGCCACGGATCGGCCTCCGAACGGTCATCGTGCGCGAAGGACACGCAGCCACCATTCTGGACGGGTCGGGCAAGGACACGGCCGCCATCGGCCGACCGCACCCGCCGACGGCCGAAAGGGAGACCCGCCATGGCGAAGAACGAGAAGGGGTTGTCCAAGGGCGACGACGTCACCTGGCGAAGCCACGGCCACGACGTGGAAGGCTCCGTGACCCGGAAGGTGCAGAGGCGTGGCAAGGCGGCCGGCAGGACGGTGGACGCCTCCAAGGAGGACCCTCAATACGAGGTGCGCAGCGCCAAGACGGGCAAGAAGGCCGTCCACCGCCCGGAGTCCCTGCGCAGGAGGAAGGGCGGGGACAGCGCATGAGCGACGGGGGAGACGAGGAGCGCCGGGATACGCTCGAACGCTTCAACGACGCCGTGAACATGAGCGCAGGAGAGCTGGACAAGTGGCTCGGCACCGAGCAGTCACACGAGGTCGGACAAAAGGGCAACGGCGGAGAGTCCACCGGTCATGCGTCGGGGCGACGGATCGTCGAACTGCTGCGAACCCGCGAAGGGCAGCTCAGTGACGCCGACCTTGCCCACATGCGCAAGGTCACCGGCTATGTGCGGCGGCATGTGGCGCAGCGTCCCGACGGAGACGTCCACGCCACTCCGTGGAGGCACTCACTGATGAACTGGGGCCACGATCCCGAGAAGTAGTCACGCTGCCGCCCCGCTGCCCGGTACGTCGCACGTAGCGGCGGGCGTGCGCCCCATACGCTGCGCCGACGGCATAGTCGCGGAACCGCACCGCCACCGCGACGCTCATCGGCCGGATGGAGGGCGGACACCACGTGCTGGACGGTGGGGACTGGACATGCTCCGTGATCCCGACGCTCGCGGGAGCAGGCTCAAGCGCGGCGAGTGCCGCCTCGACACGACACGACAAACAGAACGGACGAGCGGGAATGCGGCTCGAACACCCGCCTCCGTCGCAGGGCCCGGATTGGACGGACGCGTGAATCAGCAGCCGGCGGAAGACGGGCCGGGAGCGCCCCGGCAGCTGCCACTCTTCGGTTGGTCGGACACCGGACCGGACGAGGCCGCACGGCCGGCGTTCCGGGACGGGCCCGAGGCCCGCCGGATGCTCGACGTGCGAGAGGTCTACGCGGAACCGGCAGCTCTGGACTCGCCGCGCGGCCGACAGATCATGGCCCGGCTACCAGGCGTACGTGTGACCGAGGTCGAGAGTCACTGGCGTATTCCCGCTCTCCACGGCAACGACGGGAACATCGCCCGCTGGGTCCGTATCAAGACCGACACGCTTGTCCTCGGTGTGAAGCACACCCTGCGTACGCGCCCCAACGGCAGGTCGGCCGACTGGATCGCCCCCGGTCCTTCGAACGGATGTGCAATGGCCTGCGCCTACTGCTACGTCCCTCGCCGCAAGGGCTTCGCCAACCCCATCACGCTGTTCACCAACATCGAGGAGATCGTGGCCCATGTCCGCCGCCACGTGCGGGCGCAAGGCCGCAAGACAGAACCCAACCAATGCGATCCTCAGGCATGGGTCTACGACATCGGCGAGAACGGGGACTGTTCCGTCGACGCTCTGGTCTGCGACAACACGGCAGATCTCATCGCTGCCTTTCGCGGCCTGCCGACGGCGAAAGCATCCTTCGCGACGAAGTTCGTCAACCCCGACCTGCTCGCGCTGGACCCCCAGGGCCGGACCAGGGTGCGCTTCTCCCTCATGCCCCACCATGACGCCCGTCTGCTCGACATCCGTACCAGTTCGATCCACGAGCGGATCGCGGCAGCCGCCGACTTCCTCGACGCCGGCTACGAGGTGCACTTCAACCTCTCACCCGTGGTCCTGCGACCGGGATGGCAGCTGGACTGGGCCGAACTGCTCACCCAGCTCGACCACGTCCTCCCCGCCCGAGTGAAGCGCCAGGCGGCCGCCGAGATCATCATGCTGACGCACAACCAGTCGCTCCACGAGGTCAACCTGGGCTGGCATCCCCGCGCTGAGGAGGTGCTCTGGCAGCCGGAGGCCCAGGAGACCAAGCGCTCGCAGAACGGAGCCGTCAACGTGCGCTACTCCCTGGCGATCAAACAGGAGGCACTGACCCGGCTCCGACAGTTGCTGTCCACCCATGCGCCATGGCTGCACGTCAGGTACGCCTTCTGAGTGGTGGAGCGGAAACGGTCCACGCACTGGCGGCCTTCGGGCCCTCTGGAGGCGCCTGCTCCGGCGCCGGCCGTTGCTCCCGCGCGCGCACCGATCCGGTCGCGCTCGCAGAAGCCCGCCGTCGCACGAACGTCGCTGTACGTGCCGGTAGGGCTGCGCCGAAGGCGACGTCTCGGCCGCGCGCCGGCCGGAACCGGAGAGCGCGGGGGTGGCGTTCGGTGGCCGGAGCGAGGCGTTTCCCACCCTTGTCGAGTGCCGGGAGTCATCCGTAGCCGAATATCCGCCCTATGAAGTACGCGGCGAAGAAGATCGACCCCAGCAGGATCAGTCCTGCCCAGAGCCTGGGGTGTTCCCAGATGCCTCCGTCCGCCGGTTGCTGATGGACTTCGCCTGTGGAGCCCTCGGCCGGTGGTGTCTCGCCCGGAGGATTCAGTGACATAGCCATAGCTCCACCTTCTCTCCATCCCGTCACGCCCGCAGCGCGCGACGGGACGGCGTCCCCCGGACCCGGGAATCTGCTCCCGGGTGAGAACCCTGCCGCCCGACACCTTGCCGCGCCGGCGCCCGCACCATTCGTGACGCATTGTGGCTCATGCGTAACTCAGGGTCGCACCTGGTCGCTTGATACCAGACACGGGGCTGTGGCCCCGGGCGTCGAGGAGCTGCTGCGCCCGTTTCCGGCAGGGGTGGCTTCCGAGCACGAGATGAAGGCCTTCACCCCCATGCTTTTACTTGATCGGGCGCGGTCACGGTGCCGGCACCGAGGCCCTGCCCGTCGACGGCATCGGAGCCGTCCCGGCCGAGGGCAGCAGACCGGCTTCCGGCGGGCGCCCCGCCGGTTCGCGGCTGCCGCGGCAGAGTTGACGGACGTCGGCTGGCCGTTCCTGCCGCCGCCGACCGCGGCGCTGCTCGCCGGGTCGCCGGCTGCGGCGTCGGACGTATCGGATCAGACACCCGAAGTACCGCCCTCACCAGGCAGAATGCCCCGGCGAGGTGAGGATTCGGTGATGCGGGGAAGGAGTTGCGGCAACCGATAGGAGGTTGCTGTGGAGGGTATGGATCTGGAACTGGGCGAACTGCTGGCCGCTGCTGAGGCCGCCCCGCCCGGTGAGTCCGTCGACGTAGTGGCGCATGACCTGCAGAAGCGCCTCGGGGCGCAGCGCGTGTCGTTTCTCTTCGTCGACCTCATAGGCGAGCGACTGGTACGGCTGGTCGCGGCCGGGGCCCCGGAGGGCCCTGTTGAGCCCATCGAGTTGCGGGGGAGCGTCTACGATCACGTACTGCAGAGTCAGCGCCAGCATGTCGAAACGGCCGCGGACGGCGGCAGGCGTGTCATCACGCCGGTCACCAACCGGGGCGACCGCATCGGCGTCCTGGAGGTGACTCTGCAGGCCGGCGGCGAGACCGCGCTCCGGCAGCTCCGTGAAGCCGCCCACGCGCTGGCCTACATCATCGTCACGGACCGCCGATTCACCGATCTGTACCATCTGGGCCGGCGCACCACCAGGACCAGCCTGGCCGCGGAGATCCAGCACCAGTTGCTCCCCTCGGCCCCCTGCTGCGAGGCGGCCGAGTTCACCCTTGCCGCCGGGCTGATTCCGGCCGACGACATCGGTGGAGACACCTACGACTACACGCTCGACCGCAGCACTCTGCACCTGTCCATCACCGACGCGATGGGCCACGACACGGATTCCGCATTGCTTGCCACCCTGCTGGTCGGGGCGCTGCGACAAGCGCGCCGCAGCGGTTGTGACGCCCTCAAGCAGGCACGCCACGCCCACGAGGCCATGCTCAGGCACGGTCGCGGCCTGGCCACCGGGCAGTTGCTCTGCGTCGACCTCGACACGGGGCGGTGCGAGCTGGTCAACGCCGGTCATCCGCGCCCCCTTCGGCTGCGCGAGGGTGTCGTCGAAGAAGTCGAACTCGCCGTCAACCTGCCCTTCGGTGTGGCCGCCCCCATGGGGTATCGCCTGCAGCAACTCGAGCTGCGCCCCGGAGACCGATTGGTCCTGCTCACCGACGGCATGCAGGAACGCGATGCGGCCACCGCCGACCTGGCCTCGGTCATCCGCGACACCGGAACCCTGCATCCGCGGGAGGCCGTTCGGAGCCTGACCCGCACGGTGCTGGACGCCTGCTACGGCAGCCTCAAGGACGACGCGACCGTCCTGATTCTTGACTGGCACGGCAATCCCCAGCGAAGACCGGCCCTGCACAGCTGACCCACCCGAGAGCTTGTCGGCAACTTCTACTGGCCGAGCGGGCCCGGGCGCGGACCGGTGGGCGGCCCCCGCCCGCACGCCTGCCTGTCCAGCTGCGCAACCACCACCACTCGGGCCGCAGTTGGGAGAGAGGCGGGGCGGGGGAGCGACGGGCCCCGGGGAGTCCCGTTCGCAGGGAGGACGCAGCTCGCCCGCCGCCGGATCGGCTCGCTTCCACGCACTGCTGAGTCAGGAGCGCGGCCACCACTCCCGCGCGCGTAGACGGCGCATGGACCTGCCATCGCTCGTGCTGCGAGTCCGCCCCGGGCCCCGGGGCAGCCGCGCGTGCATGGTCCCGGCCCGTCCGGGCACACGAAAAGTGACCCGAGCTCCAGCAGGCACATTCCCCCGCCTGTCCGAGCCCCGCGGCCCCACCAGCCCTCGCTGGTGGGGCCGACTCAAGTCCGGACCGTTTCACCCGCCCTGCGGCCGGAAAAGCAGTCCGGATCCTGTCTCACGCGCGTACGGGTGCCGGGACTCTCACCGGGGGAGTACGGAAAGGGTCCTGAGCCGGGCGTGGCGGGTGCTCCAGCCGGAGACATCGAGCGCTACGTACCGGGCGGTGGCGGCGACGGTGAGACCGGTTTCGCCGGCGCGGCCCCGCAGCGTTCCACCGGGCGCGTAGGTGACGCCGTCGTCGCTGAACTCGATCGTCGCCCGCGGCACCCTTCCCGTCGTCCACTCCGCGAGCACGCGCTCGACGGGGACGACGGAACCGAGGTCCACGACCATCCGTGCTCGCTCGGAGCCCGGGGTCCACGACGTCCGCGCGTTGCCGTCCACGGCGGCCGACGGGTCCGACATGCCGACGGGCCGTGGTGCGTTCGGGAACGTGTCGCATCCCAGAGCGGCGTCATTGAGCGGATAGGGGACGACGTCCCGTACCGACACCGTCGCCGTCCGGCCATGGCGCAGGTGAACCTTAGTGCGTCGCCCGTCGGGCGCCGTCACGAGCAGGTCGCACGACGGCCCGGTCAGCCGCAGGGTCGCGGCGTCGACCACTTGAGCCCGGAGCCCTGGCGGCACGGCCGATCCCGCGGCCGGAAGCAAGGTGAACCTGGCCGCGGCGACCACAGCGCTCGCCCCGTTCAGGTCGACCGCGAATTCCGTGCCTGAGGCGGTCACCGTCTGAGATCCGGCGTAGAGAGTGATGCCGGTTCCCTGCCGGGGCAGGGCCACCACGGTCGTCACGGCGGCGGTGGAGAGGTTGAACAGACTCAGGTGCCCGCCGGCGGTGCTGGCGTGCACGGAGGGGTTCCCGGCCCGCGGCGCGTCCTGGGATGCCGCCGCCTTCAGCGCGGTGGGGTCTCCCGACGGGTGTCCCTCGACGGTGAGGGCCTCGGCAGGTCCGTCGGAGAGCACCACCACGTCCCCGTAGACGGCGAGCGGATTGGCGGCGTCACGGACCACCAGGCCCGCCCTTCCGTCCACGGAGAGCCATCCACCCCCACTGGTGAGGTCGGCCTGCGGGAAGCGGGTCAGCTCGGTCCAGTGCTCCCCGTCGTCGGACCCCTGCACCTGGTACCTGCTCGCAGCAGCGGTCTCCCAGGCCAGGGTGACCTGGTCGAAGGCGACGCTGCTGCCGAGGTCGACCGTCAGCCAGCTGTCCTGGCGGTTGCGTTCGCCGACGGCGACGGCCCAGCGGGTGGTCGGGTCGCCGTCCAGAACACACGCCGCCTCGCGGCCCGGCGCCGCCGAGGAAGCGGTGGCGCCGGCCCCGCGGGCGACATCGGCACCGGTCGCGCCGTCCCGGACGGAGAAGGTGTAGAGGGAGTACCCGTACTGAGGATGTCCCGCGACGCCTTGCATCCGGACGAAGCGGTGGGAGCCGCGGGTGAGGGTGAGGGTATCCACCCGGGGCCCGGCCCCGCCCGCGGTGTTGCCGCTGTCCTCCGACTTCACCTGGGCCGATCCCTCGGCCGAGGTGTACGTGCGGCTGCCGTCCAAACCCGCCAGCCCCGGCATCGTCAGGTTGTGTATCTGCAGGCGGCCTTCGCCGGCGGCCGTACCGCTCGTCGCGTAGACGACCGCACCCGACGGGAGGGTGGTGAAGCCTGCGATGCCGGTGTCCAGTACGAGCACGGAGGCGGTCGCGTCGAAACCGTCGCGGACCTTGCGGTACGTCGTGACCGAGCGGCGCAGCACCTTGCCCCCGGTCGAGGGCAGGAACATCGGGGTGGAGCCGCTCAGCGCGAACAGCCAGTCGTCATGCGCGGGCTGCCAGGCGAACTTGACGAAGCCCGGCTTGCTCACCGAGGCCGCCCAGGCGGCCGGGGTCTGCTGGACCACCAGGCCGGGTCCCTCGGCGAAGTCCCGGACCCCGGAGGCTTGCGTGTAGAACTCCGCGTCGGACAGCGGCGTCACAGCACCACCGTTCACCGCTCGCCACCGGTGCAGCAAGTAGCTGATGGCGATCTCGGCCCGGGCCTCGGGCTCGTACTTGGCCTCACCCGAGAACTTGGCGAGCCGGTACTCCGGCGCGTACGCCTGGTAGGGCCCGAGCCGCTCTGCCATGGCCGCCTCCGCCCAAGCGGCAGCACGGTCCCCGGTCACCTGCGCGAGGAAGGCGAGTGGGATCACATCGCGTCCGTAGAGGTGTTCGCGGTCGGCGACCATGGGCATCAGCGGTTCGCCCGCGTCGCTCATCACCATCAGCAGAGTGCGCCACAGCGGCCCCGCGTTCGGCTGCGCGGTCAGGACCTGCGGCAGAGGCCGGCCCGCAGCGATGAAGTGGGCTGCGTTGCGACCCGAAGTACGCCACAGCTCCTCCTGGTAGTGCGGGCCGAAGGAGTTGTGGTTCTCGACGATGAACGTGTCGTAGAGGTTCGTCGCGGTGTTCGTCAGCACGGCGACTCCGTCGACCAGGGCCGGATTGGCCAGATCCGCCGCGGGCAACCCCGCTTCGTTGCGGGTCCACCGGCCGAAGGCAGCCGCCCACTCGTCGTGCCGGGGGTCCGCGGGCGCCCAGGCGAGCCCCGGTGCCAGCGACTGGGCGTAGACGCCCATCTCCTCGAGCTTCGTGTCACCGACGAAGCCGCCGGTCAGCCCGTTCGGCGTCCAGCTCCCGGAGGCCGGGTCGGTTCTGCTGCCGAGGGCTGTGGTGTATTGCGCCTGTTCGCTGGCGATCGTGTCGACATTCTGCCGTGTGACGGGATCCAGCTGATCCCAGAGCAGTCGAGCGGCCAGTACGAAGTACAACTGGAAGGTCGTGTCGAAGAACAGCTTACGGCCCCACTCCGTGCCGCCCGTGAGGCGGTTGGAGGCCGCGAAGTGTTTGATCGTGGCCAGCGTGCGGGAACGCAGCTCTTCCTTGCCGACGCCGGCGATGGCGGCGTCGTAGGACCCCTGGGTCAGCAGCACGGCGTTGCCGAGGACCACCGCGAAGCCGAAGTCCTTGGCCGTGTAGTGCCCGAGCGCGGAGTCCCACTGGGTTTCCGCCCAGCGCGTGTGCGTCAGCAGCACCTGGTAGTAGGTCTCAGCGATGCTGTCCCGCTCCTCACCGTCGTTGTGCGGGCTGCCGGTGGCGGGCGGCGGGGTGGCAGCTGCTGCCACATCGAGGAGGGCCAGTGAGCCCATGGACAACAACCCGGTCAAGCCTGCGAGTTGAATGAACCTGCGTCGGTCGTAGGAGGTCGGGGTGTCGGGCATGAGGTCCTCCGCGCTGTGACAACGTTGTCAGATCGGGTCATCCTTTCCCCTGGCTCGGTGCTCGTCAAGGCTTCTGCCCCGGGGGGGCGGCAGGGGAAGGAGGGCGCGGCAACGGTCGCGACCTGCGACCACGCGGGATCGGGTCCGCCCCGCGTAACCGAAGGTGCGGCGTGCCACTCGGTGAGCTCGGCGGCGGGGGAGCCGACCAACCGGCTCGACAAGACGCGAGCGCACGACCGAAGCCGAACGAGCGAAGCCGAACGACCGAAGCCGAACGGAGGACGTCGCACGGACGAAGTCGAACCGACGATCAATCGGCTCGGGAGCATCGGCCGGTGCCACCAGGTTCGACACCAGACCTGCATCTTCCACGGGATCCGTCACCCTCGCAGCGACCCACCTCCGGTTCCACCGGCATCGGGCGGATGTGGCAGCGCACCGTTAGGCCGGGAGATGCGTCGGTCTTGCGCGGGTGCCGCTCGGAGTGAGGGGGCCGCCCGGATCAACGCCCAGGCGGCCGCACCCGTTACCTCTGGGAAGCGGTCGCCCGGATCAGGGGCTCGAACTCGCGCCGCACATAGGTGTCGAACGGCGCCGTCAGGGCGCCGTCGATCACGCGCCGAACCCCGTGCTGCGCCGCGAACTCCTTGAGCGTGGCGCGAGAGTCCGGCCCTACGCCCCCGCCGATGATCAGCAACCCGAACTCCTCGGCCTCCAACAGCTTCCGGGCCTCCTCGTCGCTGCTCACTCCCTCCGCATCGAAACCATCCGCGCGCAGCGTGGCCAGCACATCCGTCACCCTCGCGGGCGTCCGTCCCAGCACCAGCGTCCTCATGGCCGTTCCTCCCAGGTGTCGACATCTGCACCTTCGAACCTAGAAGCTCGACTCGACTTGAGGTCAACCCGGCCGCCCACCCCGGCACCCGGATCGCCCGCCGGACACGCCTCGCCGACCGTTCAGAATGTGACCCTGGCCTGACCTCGCGACGTGCACACCGCTCGGACGCGACGGAACCGGCAGCTCTGCCTGCGCGTTGGCACCACAGGACTTCGAGGGAGAGAGCCGTGTCGAGTATGAGTTTCCCGCCGGCGCGGGCGGTCGGACGCGGTGCGGCCTGGTACCGCGGGGACTGCCACGTGCACTCGGTCGCGTCGGACGGGGAACTCACGCCTGAGGAGTTGGCCGGCCGGGCGCGCGCTGCCGGGCTCGACTTCATGGCGACGACGGAGCACAACTCACCTGCGGGACCGGGTGTGTGGGGGCATCTGGCTGCCGATGACTTCTTGATCGTTCTCGGTGAGGAGTGACCACGAAAAACGGGCACTGGCTCGCGCTCGGTATCGACCCGGGCGAGGTTGTCGACTGGAACCACCAGGTCAGGGACGGGCTGATCGATGGGTGCCTGGAGCAGGTCCACCGAGTTGGAGGGGCAGATCGGCACCCCCCACACGGTGGTCTTCGCCGAGGAGCTGAGCACCGAGGCGGTCCTGGCCGGAATCCGTGCCGGCCACAGCTGGATCGCCGAGTCGGCCGACGTGGACGTGTCGTTCACCGCCCACACCGACGGTCGCTCTGCCGGGGTGGGAGCACGGCTCGCCTCTCATGGTGGGCAGGTCGAAGCGCGGGCGGCAGTACGAGGTGTGCCAGAGGGGGCCGTCAGCTTCCACACCGATCGAGGGAAGGTTCACCGGGCGTCGCTCCCCGGCGACGGGTCAGGTGTGGTGCGGTGGAACACGACGGCGGAGGACTCGGCGTTCGTCCGCATCGAGGTCCGCCATCCCACCGGGCACGTCGCCGCGGTGACGAATCCCGTCATCCTCACCTGACCGCTTGTTTCTCCGTACGGTGCGTAGCGACCGCGACGCAGGGCGCCGCGGGTGCTCAGGGCAGACCTGGGTGGAGGTCGGCGCGTCGGCATCGGCCTGCGCCTGCGCCTGCACCTGCTGGAGCAGCCGCTCCCAGGTCCCGTCGGCGGACCAGCGCCGATGGCCCTCGTAGACGGTTTTCCACGGCCCGTATCGTTCCGTCAGGTCACGCCACTGCACTCCGGTCCGCACCCTGTGCAGAATCCCGTTGGCCACCTGGCGGTGATCACGCCACCGTCCGCAGCGGTTGTTATCCGCAGGCAGCAGCGGCTCCGGACGTCGCCGTTCAGCCTCTGTCAGATCCCCCCGGCCGGTCCTACAAGAGCCAACGAACCAGTGGACGGCATGGACACGGTCAGCACCTGCGATGCCACCACGACAACTCCGGATCTGTCATGGGCTCGTGATGCGTTCGCCTGAGCAACACCTCATCCAGGCTCTCGACCTGTACCCGGAGCTGAGCAGCGGCACTCGCTGGCAGCATCAGCAGAGCTTCTTGAAGCTTGTCCCGAGCCCAGCCTTCACCACAGCAGGGACAGGTGAACTCGGCCTCTCCACGACTCCAACGGCGCTTGGTGCCGTGGACGCGGACAGACCAGACGCTCAGCGCCACCGACACGATGCCCGGGGTCAAACGTTCCCGTTCGAGGGCGCGGACGGCCGCGTTCGCGGCTCCCGACAGTCTCGGGACATCGCGATAGCGCACCCAGGGTCGTCCCCAGCTGCGTTGACGCGGCCGAAGTGAAGCTGGTGTTCTACGCGGCACGGCCCCTTCGGACATCAGTCATAGGCAACATCGTTCCACAGCCCAAGATCGACCGGACAGCCCTTAGCGCTGCGGTGCCAGGGAGCGCAGGACGTCGAATTCATTGCCCTCCGGGTCGGCCATGACCACCCAGTTCCGGCCTGGGCCTTGACCCACGTCCGTCCTGGTGGCGCCGAGGCCGAGCAGTCTGGTCACCTCGTCCTCGGTGCTGCCGTCGATCGGGCTGACATCGAGATGAAGCCGGTTCTTGCCGGCCTTGCCCTCGGGCACACGGATGAAGACCAGGGTGGGCGGCATCTGGCGGGCCCGGACATCTTCGACGGTCGGGACCCAGGAACCGATCTCCACCTGGTCCTAGCTCCGGTCGATGACCTTGAAGTCCAGGACCTCGCACCAGAAGGTCGCAAGCCTCTCCGGATCGTGGCAGTCAACGGTCAACTCGGTGAACCTGCTTGTCATGCTTCTCCCAGATGGTACGGACAGGGCTCAGCGTAGGTAGCTGCGGACCGCCGGCGCGAGTCCGGCGCGGGCGGCGAGGCGGGCGGCAGGCGGGAGGGGAGCGGTGGAGTGGGGTTTCGCGTGGGCTGCCCGACCACAACTCACCCGCTGTTCGTTGCCTGGGCGGCGGCTCGGAGGACGCGCGATTCGGCGACGGTGCGCCGGGCGTTGACTGCCAGATGCAGGACCATCGTACGAACTCCGGCAACGGCACGGTGGGTTGGCACGAACCACTGGCTTTTCAACTGTGCCATGCGCTGATGAGTGGTGATGAACGGGCGCAGACGGGCTTCCCCTGCGGTCAGCGCTGCGGTGAGGTCGTCGGGGTGCTCTGCCAGGACGTGGCCGAGTTTCGCCTCCCGGGTTTCGCCTGGCTGCCCGCCGCGCGATGGGCGGCAGGCAGCCGAACAGGTAGGGCTGGAGGGCGGCCGAGGGATCAGGGCACGAAGACCAGGCGCTCGCTGGTCTTCTCGGACCATGTCCGCGCTATCTGCGACAGCGGCACGGCACGCGCCTGTACGTCGACGGCGCCCTCGGCCACCGCATTCACCAGCTCCGGCAGTTCGGAGATGAAGTCACGGGGAGAGACCGAGCCGATGCCGCTGCCCACGATCTCGAGCCGGGCCGACCGCAGCGCCGTGGAGGGGATGAGGGCGGATGCACCTGCCATGGAACCGATCTGAATCCAGGTCAGCGGCGCGGAGCGGTCGGCGCGGGCGGTAAGTATCGGAAGCATGGCGTCGGCGGCGGGAGTGCCCCACACGAAGTCGAGGACGACGTCGACGTCGGCTGCGGCGGCGACTTCGTCGAAGGTGAGCGCCCGGTCCGCGCCGAGGTCGGACAGCGCCTTGAGTCGTGTGGCGTCGCGGCCGACGGCGAAGACCTGGGCGGCGCCGAACCGCTTGGCGATCTGAACAGCCATGCGTCCGGCGCTTCCGGTGGCCCCGAGGATGAGAACGCGCTGACCCTCACGGAAGGTGATGCGGCGGCGCAGAGCGACCCAGGAGGACATGCCCGGGTTGATCGCCGCCGCGATCCGGACGGGATCCACGTCGTCGGGAAGCGCGACGCTTCGGCGGGTGTCGATCACGGTGCGTTCGGCGAAGGTGCCGAGGTTCGTGTCGTCCAGCGCTGCGTAGCGCAGGCGGCCCGAAGAGTCCCGTACGACTCCGTCGGCCCCGGGCACCAGCGGGAAGACGCCGGTGGCGGAGTAGTGGGTGCCGTCCGCCTTGGCCCGGGTCAGGTGGTGCAGGCCGGCCGCGAGGACGTCCACGACGATCTCGTGCTCGCCCTGGGCCACAGGTTCGGGGTGCTCGCCGTAGACGGGCGGTGCGTCGTACGCCGTGATGACCGCAGCATGCATGAGGTGCTCCTCGAGAGTGGTTTGTATTACCAATCACTAATAGAGTTGTTGGTAATGCAAACAATGTCAAGTAGGGTGGCACGCATGGTTCCCGACGACTCCACGGACGCCCTGGTCGACGGTCTGGTCCGCAGTGCCTTCCAGGTCATGGGCGTGCTCACACGCATCGGCGCCGAACACGACCTGTCCCTGACCCAGCTGCGCGTGCTCGGCATCCTGCGGGACCGACGCCTGCGGATGAGCGACCTCGCGGCCTTCCTGGGACTCGACAAGTCGACGATGTCCGGCCTCATCTCCCGCGCCGAGCGGCGCGGGCTGCTGACGCGCGGGACGAGCCCCGAGGACAAGCGCGCCGTTGTCGTCCTGATCACGGATGCCGGACGCGAACTCACCCAGCGGATGTACGAGGAAGGCATGGAAGCCCTCGCACCGGCCACCGACCGCCTCGATCCGGAGCGGCGCCAGCAGCTCGCTCAGCTGCTCGAGCCCCTCCTCTCCCCGCCCCTGTCGGCAACGCCGCGCCCCGAACGCCCGGCGCGCGGCACACCCTGAGCCCGGGACCGCCCACCGACGCAGGTGGCCGCTCAGCTGTGTGGGCGGGTGGACGCACTCCGCGGTCGGTGCCGGTCGCCGTACCGGGTCCGGGTGGAGCCGCCGGCGGCGGAGTCGGTCCGGATGTCGGCCGAAGCGACGCCGCGCAGGACGACCACGAGTGAGGGGAGGAACATGGGAGACATAGCAGGCATGCCGACGTCCTCGGCACCCTGAGCGGGCGGGCCGCGGTGGCCCGACTCACATCGGCCGGCGCCGGTCGAGGACGCGGGTCTGAGGCGGAGAAGGCGTCGGCGGGAAGCCGTCGGTCGGGTCGGCCGGGCGGAGGCGGAGGTGCCGCGGCGCAGGGGGCGTGGAACCCAGGGCGCGGCCGTCGAGGACAGTGACGGGGTGACTCATGCGTGCACCGATCTTGCGTGGCAGGCGCGATGTCAGCGCCGAGACCGCTCCCGACCTGGCTGCCGAGCCTTCCTCCTGCTGGGTCACGCCACGCACCACCTGCCCCTGGTGACGTGCCGACGGCGTAGGAGACATGGGCGGGCGAAGTCCGCTGGCAACGTCGAGCTGCTCCAGCGGCCCTGAGCACGCAGCCCAGCCGGCGCCCCCGGGACACAGGGGGCGTCGTACGGAAGGAGTCACGGTGAACGCATCACAAGGTCTGCGCGTGGTGGTGACGGGCGCGACCGGGAACGTCGGAACGAGCCTCGTCCGGGCTCTGTCGCAGGACCCCGACGTGAGGTCGGTCCTGGGTCTGGCACGGCGGCTGCCCGACCTCACCCTGCCCGGCGTGGAGTGGGGCAAGGTCGACCTGTCCCGTCCGGACAGCGTGCGGGCGCTCGCTCCCCTGCTGGCGGGTGCGGACGCCGTCGTCCATCTCGCCTGGCGCTTCCAGCCCACCCACGACCCCGTCGTCACCTGGCGCAGCAACGTCGAGGGATCTTTGCGGGTCTTCGACGCGGTACGCACGGCGGGCGTTCCGGCTCTGGTCCACGCCTCCTCCGTGGGTGCCTACTCGCCCGGCCCCAAGCGGGAGCCGGGGGTCGACGAGCGGTGGCCGACGCATGGGTGGCCGGATGCCGCATACTGCCGGGAGAAGGCCTATCTGGAGCGGGTCCTCGACACCTTCGAGCTGCGGCACCCCCAGATTCGGGTGGTACGGATGAGGCCCGGCTTCCTGTTCAAGGAGACGGCGGCCCCCGAGCAGAAGCGCATCTTCGGCGGGAAGTACCTTCCCGGCGTGCTGCTCCGCCCCGACCTGCTGCCCTTCGTGCCTGACCTGGAGGGGATGAGGTTTCAGGTGCTGCACACGGACGACGCGGCCGAGGCGTACCGGCTCGCCGTGCTCACCGATGTGCGCGGCCCCTTCAACCTGGCCGCCGACACCGTGACCGATGCCCGTGCGCTCGGCGCCCTCCTCGATGCGCGGGTGGTGCGCGCACCCGTACCGCTGGTTCGGGGTGCGCTGGCCACCGCCTGGCACGCGCGGGCTGTCCCGGCATCGCCGCATCTGTTCGACGCCGTCCTGCGGCTGCCGGTCATGGACTGCGCGCGGGCGCGCGAGCAACTCGGCTGGCGGCCGCGGCACTCGGCCTCTGACGCGCTGAAGGCCTTCCTGCGCGGCGTCGTCCGCGGAGAGGGCGAAGAGACCGCCCCGTTGGCCGGCAGCCGGTGGGCCTGATGAGTAGGGACCGGGTCCGGCGCCCTGTCCTACGTTCCGTCCCGCGGGGGAGTAGCAGCGCCGCGGCGGGCGCCGGAGGACTGCCGCGGCTGCCCCCTGTACGAAAAGGACGCGACGCAGACCGTGTTCAGGGGCCGCTGCTCCGACCCGCCCATGGCCACGGCCGTGACCTGCCCGCCGGGTCAGCCGTCGTAAGGGAACACCACGGCACAACACCCCCTCTCGACGCACCTGCGTCGCAAGCCCTCCGCACCTCTGTGCCCGCAACTCCGCTTCCGTAACGTACGGCCAACCCCTTCCCGGGCGGCGCGAGGTCGCTCGCCGTGCGAACTACGACACCGCGCGGACCCGGAAGGGTTCCGAGGGTGCAGTTTCCGCTGGTGGACGCTCCGTTGAGGGGTCCTGCTCGCGCCCGGACCGAACCGAGGTATCCCGAGTTCACGCTGGGGGTGCGGGCGTGGATCCGATGGCGGTGGGGACATTTCACAGGCGTACGCCGGCAACCTCGGGGCAGGCCGGATGGGGGTCACCGGCAACAGGCCCACGGGCGGCCCGTCCACTGTCCGCGTTACCCCTGCCGTGCACCGCAGACAGCCTTGCCGGAGAGTGTTGACTTCGGCAACTAGTGTAGATTCACTAGAGCTGACCTGATGTCCTCACGCTATGGGGTAGTGATGCGGCAGCTGACGACAAGGGACCCCTCCGAAGGCAGGGTTCGTGGGACCGAGGTGCGCAGGTGCGTGCCGGGTTTGAGCGGGGAGGGGTGCGGGACGCCGTGACCACTTACCCCTTCACCTCGCGCGTCGTGGTTCATGCGGGCGTCGCGCGAGTGATTCTCGCCGGTGAACTCGACCTCCAGACCGGCCCCGCCGTCCGGGAGGCGGTAAGAGCCTGTCTGGCGAAGGAAGCGACCAGTCTCTGCCTCGATCTGACCGATGTCGCCTTCTGCGACTGTGCCGGTCTGACCGCTTTGCTCAGGGCGCGGGCAGCCGTTCTTGGGACCGGCGTGGATTTCGTGGTGGAAGGAGTCGGAGTTCAGTTGGCGCGGCTCCTCCGCCTCATCGGGGCCGAGGGCATGTTCGTGGAGAGGGACACGAACCCGGGATCCGCTCAATGGGCTTCGGGCACGGCAGGAACACACCGTGGCGCCCCATCGGCGGCCCCCGCCGGGTTGCCACCCCGGAGACTGGCATGATCATGCGATCCGCCACCTGCAAGGATGCCTTGATGCCTTCACCTTCCCCGTACACCCGACCGGTCAGGATCCTGCTGGTAGAGGACCACGACATGGTGGCCGAGGCGATATGTCTCGCGCTGGAGCGCTCGCCCGAGCTGAAGATCGTGGCGCGTGCGGGGTCGGTGGCATCGGCACTGGTCGACGCACAGCGACACCAGCCGGATGTCGTACTGATGGACCGGCGCCTGCCGGACGGGGACGGGGTCACCGCCATTGCCGAGCTGCTGGCGCTCGCGCCTGACGCCCGCGTCCTGGTCCTGGCGGGTGAAGGCAGCGCATCGGTGGCCGCGCGCGTCGCGGAGGCGGGCGGAGCAGGCCTCATTTTGAAGGCCCGTGGTCTGCGCGAACTGGAAGAAGCGGTACATCGGGTGGCGGCCGGCGAGGTGGTGTTCAGCCAGGATCTGCTGGGCGACGTTCTGGACCAGCTGACCGGCAGGGCGCCGGGGCTCGGTGCCAACCTCACTCCCCGGGAACGTGAAGCTCTTCATCTCCTGGGAGAGGGGCGCACCACCGCGGAGATCAGCGATCAACTGGGGGTTGCCCTCAACACAGGGCGCAACCACGTCCAACGGGTGCTGGAGAAACTGGGTGCGCGTTCCCAGCTGGAAGCCGTGACGATCGCGCGACGGGAAGGACTCCTCACGTGACGCAGCAGCCGCAACAGACTCGGGCGCGCAAGGCAGCGGCTCCACTGTCGGATGCGGCCTTCACGCTGCTGGTCCAGGGGGTGCTGGACTACGGCATCTTCATGCTCGACCCGCAGGGCTACATCATCAGCTGGAACGCGGGGGCGGAGCGTATCAAGGGGTACAGGGCGGAGGACATCGTCGGCCAGCACTTCTCGGTCTTCTACCCGCCTGAGGACCAGTCATCGGGCAAGCCGCAGTGGGAGCTGGAGACCGCCGTGGCCGAGGGCAGACTGGAGGACGAGGGCTGGCGCGTACGCAAGGACGGCTCCCGGTTCTGGGCCAACGTGGTCATTACCGCCCTGTGGGACGAAGAGGGCGTGCTGCAGGGATTCGGAAAGGTAACCCGGGACATGTCCGAACGGCGGGCGGCGCAGCATGCCCTCACCGAGCGTCGACGGCTGTTCGATCACCTGGTCCAGGCGCAGGAGACCGAACGCCGCCGGATCGCATGGGACGTCCACGACGACTCCATCCAGGCGATGGTCGCTGTCGGGATGAGGCTGGAATTGCTGGCGGACCGAGTACCGGAGGCGTACGCCGCGGAACTGCGGCGTCTCGACACATCGGTCAGCGAGGCGATCGGCCGCCTCCGGAGCCTGACCTTCCGGCTGCATCCACCCGGGATCGACCGGCATGGCCTGGTCGACGGACTCTCCAGCCACTTGGATGACGTCGTGGGCTCCTCCTGGGGTATGCCCTACTCGTTCGAACACCGGCTGGACCGAGAACCTCCGCCCGAGATGGCCATCACCATCTTCCGAATCGTTCAGGAGACACTGCTGAACGTGCGCAAACACGCGCATGCGAGCAGAGTCGACGTCTCCATCGAATCGGCGGACAGAGGAGTCCTCACGCGAGTCAAGGACGACGGAACAGGCGCGCCCATGTCCCAGGACGGCACCCGCGAACACTTCGGGGTCATCGAGATGAGGGAGAGAGCCGAGACGGCAGGGGGGTGGTGGTCCATGCACAGCCGCCCCGGAACGGGCACGACAGTCGAGTTCTGGGTGCCGAATCCGCTGCCGGTTCCGGTCTCGACGTCGGAGGACGATGCGCCGTGACCGCGGCGACGCCGGACGGTTCCCCCGGTTCACCGTTCAGCGTGATCCTCTGCGATGACAACGTCATGCTCCTGGAGTCGCTGAGCGAGGTCGTTCAGGCGCAGCCCGACCTTGATGTCGTCGGCACCGCGCGCAGCGACGAGCAGGCCCTTCGGCTCGCGCACCGCCATCAACCGGACCTCGTGATCCTGGACGTCCGCTTCCCCGGCGGAGGCCCCTCCGTTGCCAGGGCCATCGCACGGCGCTCACCCGGCAGCCGAATCGTGGCGTTCTCCGCGTACGACGACAAGGGTTCCGTCGAGCAGATGATGAGCGCCGGCGTCTGCGAGTACGTACTCAAAGGGGTGAGCAACCGGGAGCTCATCGCAGCCCTGCGCCGGGCGGTAACGGAACCTCGGTGAAGACGCGGTGGGCCTTCACCGAGGTTCCG